>JBAQUG010000219.1:0-34658 GCA_049297395.1 Victivallales bacterium
CTGTAAACCCTTTTTTTCACAGTTCCATATTGATTTTATCGCTTTGGGAAGGAATAGTTCATAAAATATTTTCTTTGGAAAAGAAAATATTTTTATAAAGGGGAATAGGCATATAATGGCTACGGAATTCGTACATCTGCACGTACATTCGGACTACAGCATACTTGACGGCGCCTGCTCGGTGTCGGGGCTTGCGGATCTCGCAGTCGAGCATGGCATGGGGGCCGTGGCGATAACCGATCACGGGTATCTCGGCGGCGCCCTTGAATTCTACATGAAGATGAACAAGAAGAAGGTCAAGCCCATAATCGGGGTGGAGACATACGTCTCGCCTACGAACAGGTTCGACAAGGACAACTCCAACAACGACATCCGCGGGTTCCACCTGATACTCCTCGCCGAGAACTTCACCGGATACCAGAATCTCTGCAAGCTCGCTACGGCGTCGGTCCTCGAAGGATTCTACTATAATCCCCGGATTGACAAGGAGATACTCGCGGCGCACAGCAAGGGGCTCATCGGGATGAGCGCATGTCTGAGCGGGGAGATTGCCAGGGCAATAAGGCACAACAAGATAAAGGACGCCAAAAAAATACTCGCCCAGTATCTCGACATCTTCGGCAAGGATAATTTCTACCTCGAAATCATGGAGCACGGAATTCCGGAACAGAAGGATGTCAACAAGGAGATAGTCCTGCTCAGCCGTGAATTCGGAATACCTCTTGTGGCGACCAACGACGTGCATTACCTGAAGAAGGAGCACGCATATTCCCATGAGCTGATGCTCTGCATCCAGACCCACGCCATCATCACCGATGAGAAGAGAATGAAGATGACCGGGGATCAGTTCTACTTCAAGAGCGGAGATGAGATGGCAGCAGTTTTCCCCGAACTGCCGGAGGCCTTGAAGAACACTCTCACGGTCGCGGAAAGATGCAATGTCGACATACCTCTCACCAACGTCAACCATTATCCCGTGTACCAGGTGGCGGCCGGACAGACGCAGAAGGACGTCCTCAGGAAGATATGCATCGACAACATGATGGACAGATACGGGTTTGACGCCTCCGACGAAAGCAAGTTCAACGAGGACCAGAAGAAGATAATCCAGCGCCTTGACTATGAGCTCGGGGTCATTGACAAGTCCAAGTATTCAAGCTATTTCCTTGTCGTCTGGGATTTCATAAAATACGCACGCGACAGCAAGATTCCGGTCGGACCCGGACGAGGCAGCGGTGCAGGAAGCCTCGTGGCCTATCTCAGCAAGATCACCGACATAGATCCGTTGAAGTACAATCTCCTCTTCGAGCGTTTCCTCAATCCCGAACGTGTCAGCCCGCCTGATTTCGACATAGACTTCTGCGAACTTCGCAGGTATGAAGTCATAGAGTATGTCCGCCGGAAATACGGCAAGGACAGTGTCGCACAGCTTGGAACCTACGGGACCCTGAAGCCGAAGGCGGTGGTCAAGGATCTGGCGAGGGTGATAGGCAGGAGTTTCGCCGAAGGTAACCTCCTGACCAAGCTCATTCCCGACAAGAAGCAGACCACCGAGGAGGGGGAGGACAACAAGATCACGTTGAAGGCGGCGATAGAGCAGAGCAAGGAGCTCAGGGATTTCATGGAGAAGGAGCAGTGGGTGCGTGATGTCATAGAATACGCCAAGCCGCTTGAGGATCTGAGAAGGAATATGACCATACATGCCGCCGGCGTGATCATCGGCGACCAGCCTCTCAGCAATCTCGTACCCATGGCGATGGGAGGCAAGGATGAAGTCATTACACAGTATGCAGCGACCTACTGCGAGGCCCTGGGGCTCCTGAAGATGGATTTCCTCGGTCTCAGCACGCTTACGATCATAGATGATGCCGTAAAGAGGATAAAGGAACACAGGAACATAGACATCGACATCGAGAAGATCCCCCTTGACGACAAGGAGGCGTTCAACCTCCTGAACAGGGGAGATACGATTGCCGTGTTCCAGCTTGAATCAACCGGCATGCAGGAGCTCTGCAAGAAGTTCGGCGTCGAGAAGATTGAGGATATAATCGCCCTTATCGCCATTTACCGTCCCGGCCCCATGCAGTTCATCCCCGATTTCATTTCCAGGAAGACCGGACAGACCAAGCTCGAATACGATCATCCCGCAATGGAGAAGATCCTGAAGGAGACATACGGGATCATGCTCTACCAGGAGCAGATCATGCAGGCGGTGCAGGAAGTCGCCGGATTCTCGCTTGGACAGGCCGACATACTCCGCCGTGCAATTGGAAAGAAGGACTTCAAGAAGATGTCCGAACAGCACGAGAAGTTCGTGCAGGGATGCGCGAAGAACAATATTTCCGTCCAGAAGGCGGATCAGATATGGGAGAAGATTGCGAAGTTCGCAGGCTACGGGTTCAACAAGTCGCACAGCGCAGCATATGCGTTCCTCGCCTACAGGACAGCCTATCTGAAGGCGAACTATCCGGTTGAATTCATGGCGTCAGTCCTTTCAAATGTCATCGACAGTTCCGAGAAGATGACGTTTTTCATCCAGGAATGCAAGGAGATGACTATTCCCGTAATGCCTCCGGATGTGAACAGGAGCGATGCGAGCTTTACAGTCGACGGCAACGGGGTGAGGTTCGGGCTTGCCGCGATCAAGGGTGTCGGCACGGTTGCCGCGCAGGGAATCATAGATTCAAGGAAAAAGGAAGGCGAATTCAAGAGCCTCATAGAATTCTGTGAACGGGTTGGAACCTCCGTGAACATGAGGATGCTGGAAAATCTTGCGAGGGCTGGTGCGTTCGGAGGTTTCGGGCTCAAACGTTCGCAGCTGGTGAAGATGTTTGAACCTGCAATGGCCATGGCGGTAAAGAAAGTCGCCGACAAGAAAAGCGGGCAGGGTTCCCTTTTCGACATGTTTGCCGGCGATGAGAAGGATGAGATGACCACTGTTCCAGTCCCTGACATCCCGGAGTTCCATGAACAGGAGATTTTAAAGAATGAGAAGGATCTTCTGGGTTTCTACGTGACCGGGCACCCCCTCGGTGAATTTGCTGATACAATAAAGACTTATTCCTCAACGTCCATCACGAAGATCACTGAACTTCCGGCAGATTCAGGAGTGAGGATTGGAGGGATCATAAACACCGTGTCCACAAAAATATCCAAGAAGAAAACCCCGTTTGCGATATTGCAGGTCGAGGATCTCGAAGGCTCCATAGAGTGCATAGCCTTTCCGGATACGTATGATAAAATGGATAAGAGCATTCTCAAGGAAAATGAACCTGTGTTTATCGAGGGCAACGTGGACATAAGCGGTGAGAATGAAAGTAAGAAAGCCAAGATAATCATGACCAGGATATATCCTATCTCATCCATCCAGGAGAGATGCACCAAGGAGGTGCATGTGAGGATCCACGAGGCGAGCACCGGCAGGGACAAGCTGGAACTCGTCAAAAACGTATGCGGAAAGCATCCCGGGGAAAGCAGGACCATATTCTGTGTGACCTGCGCTTCCGGCGAAATCGCCTTCGTTGAAGCCTCAAAGAGGTTCAATGTCAGGGTGAGCAATGAGTTCATCGGCGAGATGAAGATCCTTCTTGGCGAGCATGCGCTTCATTTCAAAGCGGATCAGAACCTTCCGCAGCCGAGGAGGAGATGGGGCGACAACGGGAATGGAAACGGAAGAAGATTTAATGGAGACGGGGATTAAATCGAAACGGTGAATGGGTGAAACGGAGCATCGGAGAGATGAAAAATTAAGATGACAGACGACACAGGACAGATGACAGTTAGGAATTGATTTGTTTTTTAACTGACGACTAACGACTGGCAACTGACGGCCATTATGATAATAACAAGCCTACAGAATGAACGCATAAAATACGCAGCAAAGCTATGGAACAGGCGTTCCAGGGACGAGGAGAAACGTACTCTTCTTGAAGGTTACCGGGCAATTACCCGGGCTAACCAGTGCAAAATGAAGATAGAGGAGTGTTTCTACTGCCCTTCGATGTTCCTTGGCGAGAATGAAAACGCGCTTCTTGCGAAACTCGCGGAATCCGGAACCATTATCACGGAAACTTCCGACCGTGTCTTTGCGAAACTCGCATACAGGGACAGGCCTGAAGGGCTCATAGCTATTGCCGAGGTAAGGGAACACAAGCTGGATAATCTTCCTCTGATTAAAAACGGACTTTATCTTGTCGCTGAAAGGATTGAAAAACCAGGCAATCTCGGAGCCATCCTGCGTTCCGCCGATGCAGCAGGATCCGATGGAATAATCGTCTGCGACAAATGCACGGACATATACAATCCAAATGTCATAACTGCGAGCACAGGAACCCTTTTTTCTGTTCCTCTGGCTGAGACTTCAACACAGGAAGCATCCGAATGGCTGAGGAAAAATGGAATCAGGACTCTTGCTGCGACCCCACATACGGATAAGAACTATACTGATATCGATATGAAGGCCGGTATTGCGATAGTTGTTGGTGCTGAGCAATACGGGCTCAGCGAATTCTGGCTGGAAAATTCCGATATCAGTGTCAGGATCCCGATGCTCGGCCTTGCCGACTCGTTGAACGTTTCCACGGCGACCACCATTCTCCTTTATGAGGCCGCACGCCAGAGAGGATGGAAGAAAAATTCCACAATATAAAAATGTCCTCAGACAATATTTCAAAAGAAGAAAAAATTATGCTATGCGGTATGATCGCGTGCTTCAGGACACACACTTCTCTTATCTTCAAAATTCTTCTCGGGATATTACTTTCATCAGTGATATGCGGCTATGCCTACGTTGAAATAGTCAACTTCACTCCTGCCTACAGAGAGGTCGATTGCGAGGGATATCTGATTCTCGCCAAGAGGATGTCACATGGAGGACCTCTTGCCCTGAAAGACGATGATATCTTCTATTATCAGAACCATGTCTGGGTGGAGAACGAGAAAGGGGAGGTGAGTCCGAAATTCGCACCGGGATATCCGGCAGTCATGGCAGTATTCTACAAGATCGGCGGAGATGTTGCGATGTTCTGGGTAAGTCCGCTCTGCGGAGCACTGACCCTTATTGGTGCATTCCTTCTGTTTCGGCTCTGGATGTCCTCTTTTACTGCGGTATTTGCTACTGCATGCCTCGCAGCAAATAGGATGTTCATTTTCTATACAGGATACCTTCTGACGCATTCCCTGGACATATGCGCCGTAACCTGGGGGATGTACTTTCTCTTCAAGTGGCGGCGCGAAGGCAAATGGGTCTATGCACTGGGATGCGGACTTGTTCTCGGGTTTGCATGTACTGTAAGATTTACCGAGGTCCTTCTTGCCATAGTGGTCGCCATAGCGATTGTTTCAAGGATGTTTCCTTATCTGAGAGAAGCCATCAAATATCGCATGCAAATATCGCATGGAGAACCCTCAAATGCCGTGAATCCAGGTTTCCACCCTCTGATATCAATAGGGATACTCATTGCGGCTTACGCATTTTTCCCATGCCTGCAGATCATATACAACAAGGAGATGTTCGGAAACTTCTCCACCACAGGATATTATTATTCAAATGAACAATATGCGTATACCTGGACCCAGCTTGTCAAATCACTTCCTGAGATCTGGTCGGGGATGAGCAAAGACGGGCTTTTTCTCACTTTCGAGGTCGGGCTTGTGGCTATGTTGGTATTTGGTCCATGGTCGGAAGGTCTGATGCGCATATTATGGGTTCTTCCTCTCATCATCCTGCACGCTTCCTACTACTGGGCAGGAGGAGGGATGGCATATATCCGGTTCTTCATATGCCTTTTTCCGGCTTTCATAGGCTCGGCGTTTGCAGTAGTTGACAAGGTTCCACTTACGGCTTCGCGGAGATATTTTGCCGTGATAGTCTTTGCCGCGATGGTGATAAGTTTCAAGGTTGATCATTTAAAAACGGGAAATTCGCGGTTGTTCTCCTCGCCGGCATCGAAGGCTGTCGCCGAATGCGCAGGCATGCTGTCAAAGTCCCTCAAACCTGATGCGGTCATCTTCTCGGAATGGAACTGTGGGAGCTATCTTGGGACGCTATGCGAATTCCGCTACTACAACCTGGATGTGTTCACTTCACAATACGGATCGAAGTCGGGGTGGACAATTGGTGTAAGACAGCAGCAGAAGAGACTTTCCCGCTTGCAGGATTTCTATCGCACCCACAATGAAACAGAACTTCTTGCGATGAAGAAGAAAAAGATTGAAGATTTCATGTCTGGAGGCAGGCAGGTTGCATTCCTGATGCGTCCAGACCGTCAGAGCCGCGAGCTTGCGGAACTTGGAAAAGAATATGAGTTTTCCCCAGTTTCCAGTTTTGATACAACTTCAGTCCAGTGGCCCGAATTCAAGCAGTTTTCATTGTTTGAACTGAAGAAGAAGACTCAGCCGATAGAAAGGATCTGATGCCCGCATTTTCAAATATTGACAGCCCGCAGTTGTTCTGGATGCTTGCGTTCGTTTCCGCCTTCTTCATCGGGTTTTCCAAGAGCGGGATCAGCGGAGCGGGGATTCTTGCCATACCTTTGATGGCCTATATTTTCCTTCCAAAACAGTCGACCGGCATTCTTCTCCCTATGCTCATTGCCGGTGACATCATAGGAGTCTATTTCTACCGGCAGCACACCAAGTGGAAGCACATATTCAGGGCGCTGCCATGGGCGTTTGCCGGAATTGCAGCTGGCTGGGTCTTCATGAAGTATTCCGGGATATCGCAGGAGCATTTCAAGAAGTTCATAGGAATAGTCGTCATCGGCATGCTCATCATCGGTGAATGGTTCAACAGGTCTAATGGCGAGAAAAGCCAGAAAATTCCGCATACCTGGTGGTTTGCGGCGCTCATCGGGCTGCTCGGTGGGATAACGACGATGACAGCCAACGCCGCCGGACCTGTCTTTGCAATCTATCTGCTCTCTCTCGGTCTTCCAAAGGATAATTTTATCGGCACGACTGCCTGGATATTCCTGATCCTGAACACCAGCAAGGTTCCGTTCAGCTGGGAACTCGGATTCATCACAAGGGAGACTTTGATCTTCAACGCTGAGATGATTCCGGCGCTGATTATCGGATCTCTCGTGGGTGTGAAGGCGGTGAAGTACATAAGGAACAATACGTTCTCCATGCTAGTGAAGATTTTTGCGATCCTCGCAGCCGGATACCTGATCTTCAAGTAATAAAATCAGAGATGGATAAAGCATCTCTGATTTTATTTGACCAGGGATTTCCCGGCGATGAGATCGTCGAGTTCACTTTTAAGCTTGTCATCGAGATCCGGAATAAAACCGACATGCACGGCCTGTACTATTCCGTCCTTGCCGATGATAACGCTCTGGGGAATTCCTTCGACATTATAGAGCTTGGCAGCTTCTGAATTCTTGTCCATGGCGACCTGGCATTTGATCCCCTCCTTGGTCAGGAATTCATTGATCTTGTCCTTGTCCTCCTGAAGATTCACGGCATAGAAGACGACATCCTTGTCGGCATAGCCGGCAGTGACTTCTGCGAGTATCGGAAGGGCTTTCCTGCATGGAGGACACCAGGTGGCCCAGAAGTCCAGCACGACTATTTTCTTTCCTTTTACGGATGCAAGATCGAAGTTTTTGCCATCGAGGAGGTCAAGCTTGAAGACGGGAGCATCTTTTCCAAGGGAAGGATGGTTTTCCTCGGCATCGCCATCGCCGCCGCCGTTATTGCCGGACTTCGGGGCCATTTCAGAAGGAGTTATCTTCTGGGCGTCGGCAGGAGGCGTGAACTTAAAAATATCAGACGGCAGATCCGTTGAGACAGACCAGTTGTCAAGGGTGAAGACCATGTCATATTTCATGTCCTTCGTGGCTTCCTTGTCCATTGTCTTGCCAAGCTGTTTCTTCAAATCAGGAACTAATTTTCTTAGAAAAGGGCTGTCGCCTGACTCCAGCCAGACATCCCAGTCGAATTCAGCCTGCTGGAAACTGAGGTGGTGGCATTCCTTGTCGCCGATCTTTTCAACTCCAACATATTTTCCGCCAGTCACTCCAGTCATCTGATTTTCATAAGGATTGCTGGAGACAAAGGCGTCTATGAGGGGAAACCCGCTGGTCCTTGTGATTACTTCCATGCATTTAAGTTTGGCGAAATCGGCTTCCGCCGGCTCGACGTTGTACTTCTTCGCCGAAGGAATGTAGGTATATGCATTCTGTCCGTCAGAGACGACTTTCAGGGGCATCATTCCCTTTTTTATGTCATAAAGGAGCTTGTTGGGTCTTTCCGCGGCGAACTCCGCATTGTTGGTGATCTCCTGGTTCATGCCGTTGGCTGTTATTTTCACGTCCATGTTCAAGTCGAACTTGAAGTTTTTGGCCTTCAGGAGCATGTCGCTGAATTTCCTCATGACATCAATGGCCTTTGGATCAATCTTGCCTGCAGAAGGAACAGCAGGAGCTATTATTGAAGCAGAATCCTGCGCGAAAGAACCCGTCATGAAGGATAAAGCCGATACAAAGGCAAGCAGGGGCAATAGTTTTTTCATAATATACCTTTTAGTGTCTTTATTTCACAGTTCTATGTCTTAAGCGTATGTAAAATCCGAAATTCGAAGCACGAAATCCGAAACAAGCTCGGGAAAAAAAGAAAATCTTAATATTCAAAACAATATTTGAAACACTTGAAATTTAATTATTTTCGAATTTGTTTCGGATTTCGACATTCGGATTTCGAGTTTGGGTTGCGGGCAGAGCCCGCCTTAAAGATTGTATTTAAGTTCACAGGCAAGATGCCTGTGCTACATTGGTAAAATTATTTTTTCTTAGAGTTGTCTACAGCCTGGTTGGGCTCGTTGTCATATTTTACCTTTCCGAGGTATCCAGGAAGATCTATTCCAGCCATGTTGGCGACATCGTGGAGGGGAGGGAGGCTCTGCATCATGCCGCTGAGGAAATTGGCGGTTGAGGTCTTGCCTCCTGCGCTGTTTCCGCCTTCCCAGACCGTGACCTTGTCGATCTTGATGTTCTTGATCGCCTCGGTCTGGAGGCTGACTATGGATTCGAGTTTTTCGATCAGGAGCATTTTTGCGGCTGCGTCGGGATCATTGTTGCAGGCCTTGATTATTTCCTGGAATCCGGATGCCTTCGCCTTGAGGATCTCGTAGTTGCCTCGGCCTTCGGCCTGGAGTTTTGCGAAAATCGCATCTGCCTGACCTCTGGCTTCACGGCGGGATTTTTCAGCTTCAGCTTCAGCGGATATCTCGATCTGCTGCTTTGATATTTCAGTAGGGACGACGACTTCCGCTATCTGTTTCTGGCGTTCCATGTCGGCACGGGCTATCTGCGCAGATTTCTCAGAATCAAAATAAGCTTTCTCGATCTGAGCGTCGGCCACGCGTTTTGCGGATTCCGCCTTCCTGAAGGCTTCAGCTTCCTGTTCGGCGCGGACTGCGTTCGATTTTGCGATCTCTATTCCTGAAAGGTTCTCACCGTTGACAGCTTCGGATTCGGCCTGTTTGATGGCGATACGGCGGTCTTTGGCGGCGTTTGCTTCACCTGACTGAGCGTCGGCATCGGCTTTTGCAACGGATATGCGCTGGTTCTTCTTGTTCTCCGCTTCACCGGCCTGGGCTTCGGATTCCGCCTTGGAGATGAGGATTCGCTGCTGCCTTCTGATGTCGGCTTCGCCAGCCAGTGCGTCGGCATCGGCTTTTGCGACGGACACTATCTGTACCTTCTTGGCTTCGGCTTCGCCAATGGAACCTACCTTTTCCTGTTCTGCGACATCGACCTTGGCTCTGTTTATGGCTTCGGAGGCGGCTTTTTTACCGATAGCTTCAATATATTTGCTTTCATCTGTGATATCCGTGATATTCACGTTGAGGAGTTCGAGACCGACCTTGTTCAATTCATCGGCAACGTTCTGTTCGACGTTCTTAAGGAAGGTTTCGCGGTCGGCATTGATCTCTTCAATGGTCATTGAGGCGATGACAAGTCGGAGCTGGCCAAAGATGATATCCCTTGCCAGTTCGGTGATGGCGTCCGGGGTGAGTCCGAGAAGTCGGTTGGCGGCGTTGTTCATTATCAAGGGATCCGTGCTTATTCCGACAGTGAACACAGATGGCACATTGATACGTATGTTCTGCTTGCAAAGGGCGTTGCCAAGGTTTACTTCAATCTGCAGTGGGCGCAGGGAAAGGAATGCGTAGTCCTGTATGACAGGGATGACGAAGCTTGCTCCACCGTGTATGCAGATGGATGATCCCTTTCCAAATGTCTTGCCGTAGATGACCATTATCCTGTCGGACGGGCATTTCTTGAACCTGCTCGCAAAGATCATGACGATGACGAAAAACGCGATGATAATAGCCAGAATTAATGCAATTGTCGGACCCATGGTAAACTCCTTATTATATTAATTTAAATTTTCTTGACGAGGAAACGGCGTCCGTCTATCTGCTGGACAACTGATACTGAGGTGCCGGTGGGAATGCTTTCATCTGCGACAGCGATGATTTCGCGGGAACAGCCTTGAAGATTGACTGTAACCTTGCCTTGCTGGACTCTGCCGGCGGGAATGTTCATATAGACAGTTCCCTTTTGCCCGACATAGTCGCATGGATTTATATTGCCGCTCTGCTGAAGTTTCATAAGATAATACAGCAGGAGGGAGGTCGCGAACATCATGAAAAGTCCGCATGCCAGTGCGGCGAAGAAACCACCAAGCCCGTTTTTGCCCCAGATGACGCCACCCCACCCGAAAAACGTGATGAATGCGAATACCGACTGCACTGAGAAGAGCTTGAATATGGAAAATCCGGTATCGTGCCCGGTTGCGATATCGTGTCCGCCCGTTGCTGCTGACGCATCCACGTCATGTCCCGCGCCAAAGCCGAGTACAGCCATGACAAGCTGGACGACGAAGATAAGCGAGCCGAAAATTGCGAGAATCCAGTAGAACTTCATATCACCGGAAAGACCATCCCAAAAAGCATCCATAATGCCCCCTTAAGAAAGCAATGTTCAATAGTCGATTTTACAATTACCAATATAAATGGGAAACTACATTCAAAAAGGGCAAGTTTCAAGCTTTAATCCAGGGTTTTGCCTGATCATCACTTCTCTTCCACCTTTGGACGAGGATTCATAGATGGCGTCGAGCATCTTCTGGACCATCAGGCCATCCTCCGCAGGGGAAAGTGTAGGTTTTTCAACGATGACATGCGCTCCTGCCTGAAGGGCTGCGATTGTATTCTCCTCATGTGCGCCGTTAGGAGAGCATACGCTGACCGCGTCGGGCTCTGCCCGCAACCCAAACTCGAAATCCGAATATCGAAATTCGAAACAAATTGGGAATTAATGAAATTTCAAATGTTTCAAACATTGTTTTAAGACTGTTTTTTTTCATTTTTTCGAGCTTGTTCCGGTTTTCGTGCTTCGGGATTCGGATTTTATATACGCTTAAGACATAGAACTGTGAAATAAAGACACTAAAGGGTAATGATAATCGCAGAATTGAAAAACATCCATTATGAGTTATTATTGTTGTCCATATGAATGGAAACAATGACAATAATGAACTCAAGCTCCGGGATGCTCCGCTAAAGCCTCTTGAGCAAGGGCCGTCCGAACTGAAACTCCGGGATGATTCGACCCCTGGTTTGGAACTGAAAAGTAAAGATGAACCATCCGAGCTTAAACTAGTGGATAAAGCCCAATCCTCTTCCACTCCGGCCAGGAGGGAGGAAAAGGCTCTTCCGCCGTTGGCTGAAAAAAAAGATGCTTCTCAATTTCCTCATCCCGAGACTGGCTCATCCCCGGATGCATCCGGCAATGAGAGAAAAAAAAGGGGGAGTGCGATTTCGATCATATTCCAGGTCATCATAATGATCGTTTCAGTGGCGGCCATAATCATAGCCTGCTATTTCATTAATAAAAACCTGTCTGCTGATACCCCGACTGCTCCATCCATTGTAAAGGATGATGCAGCCAAAAGCGCGAAACCAAAACAGGAAGCTGTCAAGGACCAGAAGAAAACAGGCAAGGACAAGTAGCCGTTGCGGCTCTTTGGCCGCCTAATTTAAAATGACTACCGCTATCATCCCGTCTGAGAAATAATGGATTGCAAAGGCCCTTTTTGAAGATACCAGAGGGTCGCTCAATGTTTCACTTGAGACGTATGACACGAGCCCGGTGCCGTTCAAGTCGCCGACGATGGCGTTCCTTTCCCTGGATATGTCAAGGCTTCCCTTTGCACTCGTTTTCCCGGATGCTCCAAGATAAAGGATGTTCCCATTCGTGTCGACAAGATTGGTTTTCCAGATCCTCACGCAATGCATCTTTGGAAATGAATCAGGAGTGTTCTTTTCAAAGGCGAATTCATTCGCCTGATTCAACCAGAAGACAGGAGTCACCGGCGCTGAATCATAGGATTTCCCCTCGGCAGTCGCAAATCCCATTTTAAGGATGTTCTTTATTGAAGGCTGATCGGGCTTTTTCCATCCGGCCCTTATGAAGGTGTTTTCGAGATACTGATCATCCTTGGTCCAGATCATGAAGGAAAGAGGCTCCCTCTTCCTGCCGGAAAGGCCGATGGTGTACTTGGTCCATTTATTGAATGTGAAGATTTCATGGGGGGATATCTTCGCTGTCAGCACGAGTGACGTTTCAAGCGCCTTTCCGGTGATCATTGCCGGCCTGTATATGAAAACACCGTAGAAGATGAAGAACAGTACTGGGAGCATCACAAATAAAAAAGTAAGAATTCTCCTGCCGGTATCCATTGGAATATCCTTTTCCGGACTTCCTTTTCCGCCCTGCAGCACCCATTCAAACAGGGAAATGCCGGTTATCAGGCATATTCCACCGATCAAGTATCCGCCAATGACGTCGCTGATGTAATGCGCCCCGAGGTAGAGACGGCTCAATCCGATCATCGCCACCAGCAGCAAGGTCATGAAAATGGTCCATATGCAGAGGCGCGGACGCTCCCTGAGCAGGATGCGGACCAGGAAATAGCAGATGAACCCGTAGAGGAGAACCGCAAGAGACGAGTGTTCGCTCGGGAATGAATGTGCCTTCTCGATATATGCGGGTATGACTCCTGTCGGACGAGGCCTTGTGAAACCCTCCCTGATGAACCATGCCACCGCTTCGCATACCGCAATCATTCCAAGGAACGGCCATATCATGCGTTTCCTGTTCCATAGAAGCATGGACGCAATGAAGGACAGGGACACCGCATGCACCACATTGATATTTCCGAGAAGGGATATCCAGATAAACGACTTGACAAGAAATGCATCACGGAAGAAAACCAGGAAAAGTGCAACCCTCTGGTCAAGATCGGTGACAGGATCCGCGTCTAGGATTCCGTCCGCAAGGATTACAAAAAGCACTATGAAGGATATGACTGTCAGTATCAGGAGGGTCAGTGGCAGGCCGCTGAAGACATTACGTGCAAACCGGCGTCCGATGAAGTCAGAAGTGGTCGGAAAGCTGATTATGAATTTCCTGGCGGGATAAGTTCCCAGAATTACGTCGATGAGGTTGCTTAAGATCCTGAAGAAGAACATGGACAATGGAGTGGATGCCCTTGCAAGAAGCCAGAATAAAATTACAATCACCACGAGGATGATGAAAAGGACTGAAACCCTGGTAGACCAGGACTCGATAATTTTGAATGCTCCGCCGAAGAAATATCCGATGTATATGTGTGAGACCCCCCATACTATGCCGCTGAAGACGTTCCAGAAGAGGAATACCCTGTAGTTCATCCTGGAAAGTCCGGCGGCGAATGGGATCATAGGACGGATTATGCCGATGAATCTTCCAAGGAAAATGCTTTTGTTGCCATGCTTGTCGAAGAATTTCTGGCCCATGTCAAGATGTCTGGCCTTCAGGAACCTGTTCTCTTCTTTGAATAAATGGGTTCCCTTGGTGCCAAGCCAGTAGCTTACGCTGTCTCCAAGCACCGCCCCAAGGACTGTCACCGCCATCAGGACATATATGTTCAGGTAGCCGCGGTAGCACATGAAACCCAACATCACTATTGCAGTAGTTCCGGGAATGAGCCCGCCGACTATCGCCAGGGATTCGAGGAATGCCAGCAGGAAGGCAATGAGATAGCCCCAGAACCCGAAGTTCTCAGTAAATTTTATAATGTGATTTGCAAAATCCATAAGTCATCTACTTGTTTTTTCTTGCACGTTATTGTTAACACATTAAATTCGAAGTACGAAACTCGAAATCCGAAACAAGCTCGAAATAAAGAAAATCTCAATTCTAAAACAATGTTTTAAACATTTAAAAATTAATTAATTTCCAATTGGTTTCAGATTTCGATATTTCCTTCAAGGTATTTTCAGCATTCTGCGGATTTCGCAGACTATCTGGTAATGTACGGCATCCTTCGAAAAAAGATTCTTCGTCAATCCGACCGCGAACTTGTATTTTGGATCGGCGAATCCAATTGATCCTCCGTATCCACCATGGCCGAATGAACTACGGCGTTTTCCCTGGATGGAACCCTTGTCTCCGCCGAGCCCGTAGCCCAGTCCCCGGTTGAAACGGGTCTTGTCCTTCAACTTCTGCCTTTCAGTGGCAGCACGCATTCTTTTCGGAGGGACAAGTTCGACCCCGTCGATCCCGCCGGGAACCAGCGCGGCATAATGGCGCGCAATCGCCCTGGCGCTCATGATACCGTTGCTTGCGGGAACGCAGGCGCGTCGTCCCTCTGATTTATTCATCCACTCGTGCAGCGGGCATATCCATCCGGGTATGGGACTTGCAGCAGGTGACTTCAGCATGTCGTGATTCACCTGAGGTTCTTCAAGAATGGCGACACGCGATTCGACACTGCCGGGAATTCCGACATACATGTCCCTGATCTTGAGAGGACGGCATATCTTGTCCTCCATTATCTTCGAGAAAGGCTGTCCTTCGACCCGGCATGCTATTTCGCCGACCAGCCAGCTGAAGGTTATCGCGTGGTATTCTGATTTGGTTCCAGGCTCCCATATTGGCTTCTCTTTTGCCATCATCCTGCTCATCTTGTTCCAGTCGAGAAGGTCATGCCAGTCGATTCCTGCCGGCATGTTTGGAAGGCCTGCGCTGTGGTTCAAAGCCTGGCGCACGGTGATATTCTTCTTTCCGCCAGTACCGAACTCCGGCCAGTATTCCGCGATCTTCGCATCATAGTCGATTTTACCTTCTTCAGCGAGGATGTGGATCATTGTTGCTGCGATGCCTTTTGTCGTGGAGAATACCGGGAACAACGTGTCGGCCTTCACATGCTTTCTCTTCTTCGGATCCGCGAATCCGCCCCAGGCGTCGACAACAAGCTCCCCTTCAAAATATGCGGATATCTGGATTCCCCGTTCCTTCCCGTCATCAACGGCCGAGTCTATCATCTCCTGTATTTTCTTCTGGACATCCTTCATGTATGGTCCCCTTTATATTTCAAGCATGTGTCCTTGAGTCCGACCTGTTCTTTTGCCATCACAACCACAAGTACATATTTATACACCCGAATCAGACATTTTTCCGTAGCAGGGACTGATTTTATAGTTTTTCATTTAAATAAATCTATCTTTGAATTTATTTAAATGAAAAAACATGGTCTTGATTTAAAACACAACGCGGTCAGATTATGAAAATATTATTAATAAAAGTTTTCATGAACTAGGGTATCGGAATTCAGACGGACTTTATCAGGAGACATCAATGGTTACGCAGAATAATCTTCAGCAGCTGGCGAAGAAACACGGGACGCCTATTTTGGTGGTGGACCATGACGTCCTGCGCCAGAATTACGCGGCATTCAGGAAACATCTTCCGCGCGTCCAGGCCTACTACGCAGTAAAGGCCTTCGCCGATCCGGTAGTCGTAAAGACCCTTTTTGATGCGGGCGCGAGTTTCGACGTCGCGTCCATGCCTGAATTCAAGATTGTCTACAGATACATTAAGGACATGCCGGCAAAGCAGCGCCAGGACTGGATCTGGGACAAGATCATTTATGCCCATCCGATCAAGGCCGACAAGACCCTCCAGGAACTGAACCAGTACAAGCCCCTTGTCACATACGACAACCATGAAGAGATAAGGAAGATCAGGAAATACGCGCCTAATGCCGGACTTGTGCTCCGGCTCAAGGTCGCCAACACCGGTGCTATGGTCGAGCTGTCATCGAAATTCGGTGCCGCTTCAGGAGAAGCCGTGGATCTTATTCTTGAGGCCGACAAGGCCGGACTTGTCGTGGAGGGACTGAGCTTCCATGTGGGCAGCCAGACGACCAACTTCGACAACTTTGTCCAGGCGATCAATCTTGCGCATAATATTTTCGAGGAGGCGAAGGATCGTGGCTATACGAAAATGAATCTGCTGGACATCGGCGGCGGATTTCCGGCGCCTTATGATTCCAGCGTCAAGCCTTTCAGCGAACTTGCAAAGAAGATCAATTCCGAACTCGAGCGCCTTTTTCCCAAGGATGTCCAGATACTTGCCGAACCCGGACGCTTCATGGTCGCCACTGCAGCCACGGCCGTATCCAAGATCATAGGTAAAGCGGTTCGTGACGGAAAGATGTGCTACTATATCGACGACGGAGTCTACCATACCTTCTCGGGAATTCTCTTCGACCACTGCCAGTACCATCTGAAATCGTTCAAGAAGGGGCCGAAACATATCTGTACGGTATTCGGCCCTACATGCGATGCTCTGGACGTCGTGTCGATGTCGGAGGAGCTCCCTGGAGATCTTGAACTCGGCGAGCTGCTCTACAGCAGCAACGCAGGCGCATACACGATCGCCTCTTCAACCCCGTTCAACGGATTCCCCCCGGCAAAGGTCGTCCACGTGAATCTGTAGGAATGGATTGGTGGATTGCTGGATGCGGAAATACATGAGTCTTAATAAATCGGAGCGCTGGCGTACTTCGACATGCTCAGTACAAGTCCCGCCGGCAATTTAAATTAATATTTTATCCCGAAGGGATTGAAGGTATTAGCCGGGAGGTGAACCCGCTTCGGGTGACACCCCCGGTCAATGATAAAAAAACAACCGACCCCATCGGGGTCGCAGACATATCAGTCCAGATATTTCGGGTTATATTCGGTTCCAGACTTTAAGCCGATAAGAACTAAGCTTAATTTTCTCTTAATTTCAACGAGCCGCAGGCTCTTTCGGAGTGCGGTGATGCGAATCACCGCTTTGTATTTTCTACTCTATCCAAAGCGCAGAATAATCTGCGCACTCCAAAGATTGCTGCGCAATCGTTAAAAATAATCTGCAACATTGAGATTATCTATTTTGAAGCTTTCAATCATCCGTTTGAAACCAGAGGGAGCATTCAATTTAAACCATGCAGCTGAACACCATTGATAGTTTTCAGCAACAGCAACGAGTTTATGGTGAACTGGGTTATTATGAACATATTTTAGCCTAGCAAAATATGATTTAGGATAACTAATCTTGCTGTCCCAGAACTGAAACCAAACCTTTCTTCCTGGTTTATTATCTAGTTTATTCACGTCTAAAGAAGTTTCTCTGTGAATATTGGAAATATGTTTCTTAAGAACTTCTGAATTTTCAGTTTTTGAGTTTACTATAAAATGATAATGATTTGACATCAACGCCCAGGCTTGGAGCTGAAATTCCGATTTGGAAAACTCTGATAGCATTTTATCTTCAATAAGACTAAGATTCTCTGGAGTATTGAAGATATGTTCCTTAAGATAAGTACCAGCCGTCACCATATATGTACCTTGTTCAAGAAGACGATGCGGAGGTGAATGCGGCCAGTCAGGCATTGACTATATCCTTAATGAATTAACTATTTCCTGAAATATTTGGAATTTCAACGAGCCGCAGGCTCTTTTGGAGTGCGCAGATCATTCTGCGCTTTGACTTAAGACAAAGACAAGAAAGCGGTGATTTGCATCACCGCACTCCAAAGATTGCTGCGCAATCGTTAAAATACATACCGGATCTATTTTTTCTTACAGCACATGTCCTTGCAGATCGCTTTCAATGCGTCTTCCTGGAACTTGCGGTCGATCGCGACGATGGGATTTGCGGCGGAAACCGTGACTGTCGCTGTAGACTTCTTGAGTTCGTCTGCAAGCTTTCCTACTGTTCCATTGAACGAATCCTTGCTGCCGGGCTTGATCTCCTTGACGTCGGTCGGAAGTCCGATCTTGTCAAGAATGGCGATGAAAGGTTCGGGATCCATCTCCTCGACGTTGACCATCTTGCAGGCGTCCCATTTTCCGTTGGCGATGAGCATTGCGGCTGCAACAGGCGGTACTCCCGCAGTGTAGCTGATACCCTGGGAACCGACTTCAAGGAAGCATTTGTGGTGATCGGAAACCTGGTAGATGAGCACTTCGCGCTTCTTGCCGTTCTTCCAGCCCTTCACGAAATTGCCGATACAGGTCTTGCCGGTGTATTTCGGAGCCAGAGTTTTGGGATCTGGCAGAAGGGCTTTGACAACCTTCAACGGTACGACTTCCTGTCCGGTAGTGAGTGTCACCGGCAAGTGCGAAAGGAATCCAAGGGTGCGCAGAACTGTGAACACGTTGATGTAATGGTTGCCGAATCCCATCCAGAAACGGATGCTGTTCGCATCGATGTTCTTCGACAGGGAATGCAGTTCGTCATGTCCGTTCAGATAGATGGGGCAAGGGCCTGCGACGGGGAAATCATAGACGCGTTTGACTGAATGGGTCGGATATTCCTTCCATTTCCTGTCGATCCACGTATAGACCTTGATGAACTCGCGGAAATTGATCTCAGGATCAAAGTTCGTGGCGAAATACCTGCCGTGGCTGCCGGCGTTCACATCCATGATGTCGATAGTGTCGATCTTGTCGAAATAACGTTTCTGTGCGAGCGCGCAGTATGCGTTGACCACTCCGGGATCGAATCCAGCGCCGAGCAGGGCGGTAAGACCCTTCTTCTTGCAGATGGCCTTGCGTTTCCACTCGTAGTTGGCGTACCATGGCGGCCTCTCGCAGACCTTGTCCGGATCCTCATGTATCGCCGTGTCCATATAGGCGGCGCCGGTCGCAAGACATGCTTCGAGGACGGACATGTTGACAAATGCATTGCCGAGATTGATGACGATCTCCGACTTGGTATCTTTGATGAGCTTTATGGTGGCGGCTATGTCCATGGCGTCGAGCTGGCGGGAGTAGAGCTTCCTTGAAGTGTCCTTAAGGTGTTTCATCTTTCTGACGCTCTTGATGATCTCGTCGCATTTCGACAATGTGCGCGAGGCGATGCAGATGTCGCCGAGCACATCGTTGTTCATGGCAGCCTTGTGCGCGGTCACGTGCGCAACGCCGCCGGCACCGATTATCAGGACGTTTTTCTTCATATTTCAGTTCCTTTGCAAGGTAAAATTAATTTTTGTAATATTAATCTATGAATATCCAATATCCAACAAGGAATATTCAATATCCAAAAATTATATGAAGAAATACAATTTCCTATACGATCAAGTTCACTATTCTCCCAGTACCAGCCAGCCAAATCGTTCCGGATATTTGCCGTCGCCGATGCCTCCGAACAGCTGCAGCTGGGTCCGTGTCCCTTTTTCTCCTTCGTCGAGGTCATTGATCAACGCCGCCACTGTCAAGCTGTCCCCGGCCGTCAACGGCCTGGCCGCGCCCAGCGTTTTCCAGGGGATGGACATGGTGTAGACGACGCGCCCTTTTTCCACTTTTACCTTCAACTGGATTTCAGCCGCCGGCACGACGCCGGTCGGCAGATAACGCGGTTCGGACGAGTTGGTGCGAATGACGACATCACCTTGTTTGGTTTTCGCAAATGTCAATTCGGTATAACGCATCAGGCCGACCGTTTCGGTGACGCCGCGCCCCGCCTTTTCCGGGTCGAGGTTGAACGCCAGCTGGACGCTGTCCTGACTCCAGGCCAGCGTCGGATCGTCCACCTCCTGGCGGAAGGAGTCATCGGCTACGTCGCAGCGGACAAGAAGAGCATCGTTATTCCACGCATAACGCAGCTCGGCATTGACATCGTCATCGCCGTGGTAATTATCACGCCCGTCGATCAAAAAATTTGATCCGGAGATTTTTATGACAGGGACTTTTTGCCAGACCATTTCATCTGCCAGGTTGATATTTCCGCCTGCCTTGGAAGCAATCATGAAATTCAGCTTTATTGAACTCGTTGTACTGGACCCATTATCACACCTCGCGGCGATTTCACACGGATAAAGCTGGGTCGGAGGCACAATGAGATCGTTAAATGGCATGACAATCATCTGTTTTTTACCGGCGGCCAACTGAAAAGGTTGTTCGGTTTTGCTATCAGGAACGCCCTTCAGGGATACGCACACTTTACCCGAAGTCGCTGTGTCGCGCTGTTCCGACAAATGGATGCGCACCGCTTTTGCCTTTTTCGAGACAGTGGGTTCGATTTTTTCGATGCGGAGCGGTTCAAGCACGCGGATCGCCGTGCCGTCGGCGGCCACGGTTCCTTTCTCCGAACGCAGCATGAAGGCGACCGGATAAGTGCCGGGAAGCACAGTTGATGGTGTTTTTACCGTGAAACTAAACGATTCAGATTTGCCGATGGCCAGGTTGATTTTACGATTCGATCCCTTCAATTCCAAAACTGTATTTGCGGGCATGAGCAATTCACCGTTGAACTCGCCTCCCTCAGGTCCGCTGACAGTCACCTCAAGGCGCGCCTCGTCGCCGGGGAATACTTTCTCCGTCATCATTCGGACACGCAGCGGCTTGACCGCCTCGGATCCCCACAATTTGCTTGAAACACCCTTCAGGTAGATTGGCTCTTCGGTGAGCGTCACCTCAAGCATCCCTTCGGCGCAATCAAGCGACCGTCCATTGCCCATCCAGTCATACTGCATGACTTTCGCCGCGCCCGTCGGAATGGAGACTTTCCGTGATGTACCGCTATAGTCCCAGAGGGCGAGGACGCATGAACTGTTCCGTTCGTAAGAGTAACCGAGGGCAGTGTCGCCAAGCCATGTGATGTCCGACGCTCCCTTATATCCCTCAAGAATCCAAGTCATGGCGGCATAGGCCGCCGCTGCCGGTTTTGGAGCGAGCAGATCGGCTCCATAGAAGAATTTTGGTGTCTCGCACATGAACCACCCACCACCCGGTCCCGTGAACGAACAATCATGCAGATAGAATGATTCGTTCATTATGAAGCCCTCTCCCAGCAGCATCAGATTCTCGCGGATGTTCTGACGCGCCTGGCGGAGCATCCCCTCGGTTGTATTTGGCATCTGCAGATTGCCGGATTCCGTGCCAATCATCGGAATGTCGCGTCCGCAATAGCGCCGCAGCATGTCCCGTATTGCGCGGGTGGTCTCTACATAGCCACATTTCTCCGGTGTTTCCGGCGCATAGGGATGGCAGTCGAAAACATCGATCAATTTGCCCAGTCCGGCGGCAAACAACGGCTCGTTCAGTTCGACCCCTCTTCCCGGATGGAGGCTGGTGAGCGTCGGACCGGTAATGACCGCCTTGGGGTCGGCCTTGTGTATCTCCTCGTAGGCGATGCGGTAGATTTCGACAAGCTCGTCCGGGGTCCCCTTCCAGCCCCAAGGCGGATTCGGCTCCCAGGTAATTTCGTAGAAATGCTTCTCGTCCTCTCCTCCATCGTCGGCAAACAAGGAGGCGCCTTTCCGGCAGTATTCCCTCCACGCCTTTTTCCCGTCATCAGTCATAATCGCAGATGCAGCGGCGCGACTGCCGGGTTTTACAGCCCAGTCAGGGGGGCGATATATCCAACAGATCCCATAGGTCTTCCATTGAAGCTTCTTCCCGTCAATCTCGAAGGAGAGGGATCCATTGAAATGATCGGCGTGGCTGTCCCATCCCTGCTTTATTTTAGCGATGGACGAGTCAAGACTCCCCGGTGTGGGTTCGAGGGCCGCCCAAGATCCCGGTCCACCGCCGTTAAGCCAACGAATTCCGAGAAGAGGCATGACGATCATCGTCTTGGCGTTGTAACCTCCCTGCATCCCGAAAAAACACTCGGACTGCTTTAAAGCTGGTCTTTCCGAAGGGTCTGGAACCACTGCATAACAGCACCACCCCGACGGACGGGATCCGATGCCCGACAGTTTGACGCCGTTCGACAACTCTGCGAACACTTTGTGGAACCCGAATAGGCTGCTCGGCGCCTCGACCTCGCCAGTCCACCGTCCCGCAGCATCAGCCACCACCGGAACCTCCTCGCTTTTCCGCACGTTGTCAAATTCGTCGGCATGGCGCAGGAGGAGTTTCAGCGATGCTCCGGGCTCAAGCCCCTCAGCCGTAAAATTCAGTTTTACCTTCTCGCCCAGAACGAACAGGTTGACATTCGGCCGAGAACTCGACACCTTCAACACAGGCTCCGCCGACGCTATCAGCGACACTATTAAAGCAACGCACAACGCAATTAGCCTGATCTTCCACTTGGCTCCAGAATGATTACACATAGTACACTCCATTTATTTTGTTATTGTCACCATATTTTGAATCTTATTATCCTCTTGCCGAGTTCGTCGCCGACGAGAGCCCAGCGGCCTGAGACGGTGATCGCACCTGGCCTCATCGGCGAACCGACAAGGGCTCCATCAGCCCTGCGAAGTTCGCTTCCATCGGACAAGGAGAGAACGATCAATGCTTTCGCTTCGGCATCGGTGACCAGAATGTATTTCCCGGCAACGGCCACTGAAGCCACATGCATTCCTTGTACGTGCCACGCCTCTTTCCACACACCGTCCTTGCCGAGATTCAAGAGGCTTACACCTGTCTGGAGAGCTACAATGAGGGAAGTGTCGTCGGCTGTGCTGATCCCGCATGCCCCCTCCAGCGGAGGAATGGTCAATGGGGTGAATTTCCACATGTCTCTTTTCGATACCAATATCCGGTCGCCATCAAGGACAAAACAGTTCCTTTCGGATAAAGCGAGGCTGCGGGGCTTTATGAAAACACCTTCTTCAGTGAGAGGTATCCAGGGTTGCTCCCCCCAGTTCGTCCTATCCGGCAGGAATCGCCAAAGTCGCTTCTGGGAATCGTCCAGGACGAGGAATCCCCTGCCATCCCACACCAGCGCGCATGCCGTCCCTTTCCATCCGTTGCCGACACGCCATGGCTCGTTGGCGTTGGACGTGAACGGGCTGTTCGGCTCGTCATCAAGGGAGAGGCGCGCTATGCGGGAACCCTTTTCTACAGCGGCGATGACCGTTCCGTCGGGTGCAACCGCCATGGCTCGCACAGTCATTCCGCCCACTCGGCGGAGGGAGTTCCCTTTACGGTCGGCAAAAACTACACCCTGGCTTGAAGCTATCACAAAACCATCAGGCAGGAATGCGATCCCGTTCGAATAGTTGAGCCATTTCAGAGGTGGAAATTCCGGTTTGTCGGCCTTGGAGAGCTTTTCCGGCAAAGCCTGCAATGCTCCCCCCTTTGAGAGCATCCAGCAGTTTCCATGTCCTGTCACAAGGAGATCAGCCCAGCCTGGACGCGGCCAGCCCCCCTCCGTGACTTCGCACCCATTGCGGGTAAAACGATGGATGGTCATGTCGGAGTATGTTGTGCCCGTCAGGATGTCTCCACTTATAGGTTCAACCCCAATGGAGCACCATGGGGCTTTTTCATCGGGAAGAGTGAAAAGTCCCGATGGATCGCCGTCGCCCCCTACTGTCAGCACGCTTTTTCCTTTTAGCACCAACAGTTCGACTCCCGGTGTGAAAGCGGTCGCGGCTCCAATGGAGGGAACGATGGCGAAGTCCTTGGCGTCGGGCGGCAGCTTTCCCACAGGAACAGACTTCAAATTCTCGGTGTCAATCCGGAACACACTCCCGTCATTTCCTATTGCGAAAAGACCGCACCTTTCAACAAAACGGAGGGATGAGTAGTAGCGGACTTGAACTGGCAACTGCATTTCCGCAGCAATAAACTTCAAAGAGGGATCCAGTCTCAACAGGCTTGCCCCTCCTGGCGCCACCCATAGGCGTCCTGCATCATCGACGGCGCAGGCTTGGGCACCCACGGACGGGAAAGGTTTTTCACTGGGAGTCTGGCTCTGCCCGAGAATCCCCGAAAACCGCACTTCAACGGCGTCTAAAGAAACTGCCGCCGCAAGAACACACGCAGTGAGAAGGATACGGATCATAAGTAAGGTTCCTTTATTGAGTCGAAGCCAACCCCCACGGCAGCTTTCCACTGAAGATATCTCCTGTTGCAGCAGTAGGAAACACACTTTTATCATATACGTTTACGGGTTCCACATGTCCGTCTATATAAAGAATCAGGGCTCTGCTTGAATGCCTCGGGTCGGCTCCCCCTGGGCAGGCGCCTCCTATATATTGATACACATCCCTCCCTGTGTATCTGAAGTCGTCCCAGGCTATCGAATCGATGCAATACATGACCTTCTCTGGCATTTTCACCTGGATGGTCTTCTTCCATCTGGTGGTGGCGTAGTCCGTTCCCGGATCAACCGGAGATGTGCCGGTCGCCGGATTTAATCCGTAATCTGCCTGGTGGGACCATATCTTCAGGGTGGAGACTGGACATGCCCATATCCCCACTGGCCGCGCCTGTCCGCCAGTAGGGGCGGGCCATTGTGAGTTGGTGCCGACATAGCCGTTTTGCTGGAGGTCTCTAATCCAAGAGGATTTGGCCGGGAAATATCCATCTGAATCTCCTATGTAGCTCATCATTCCAAGTCCGATCTGCTTGAGATTCGAGGTGCATACGCTCCTCTTGCCCATCTCTTTCGCCCCTTTCAATGCCGGCAGAAGCATCGCCGCCAGAATTGCGATGATCGCAATAACAACTAGGAGCTCAATTAGTGTGAACGATTTTTCAAATTTGTGTCTTGATGTTTCTTCCATTTTACTTCCCTCTTTTTTTTACAACTCAACCTCCCGCCGTGCTTTGCCTGACAATCAATTCAGGTTTTGTCAATATGGTTCTAGCGGTACTCCCTTCCTCTTTCCTGATAATCTGATCAAAAAGCAGTTCGACCGCATTTTGCCCTATCATATATGGGAACTGGTTTATCGTTGACATCTGGGGGCGTTTCCATAAGCCGAGCGGAAGATTGCCGTAACCTATAACCGACAGGTCGTCCGGAACTTTTAGATCAAGTCCTGCAGCAGCATCGCATACGGCAGCGGCAGCCAGATCATTGAACGCAAGGACAGCGGTGATATCGGGATTTCTTTTCAAAAAGCTGGCGGCGGCGGCTAAATTGAAGGTACATGCGTCTTCTTCAGAAACCCTTCCGGACACATCCGGATGTTTTGCGATTGTATCTTCGAATCCCTTTCTCCTCATCTGCGCCGGACTTGCATACTGAGGTCCCTTAAGATGTGCGATCTTTTTGTGTCCGAGGGAAATCAGATGTTCTGTCGCCATCGATGCTCCCAGATAATCGTCGGAGGCGGAAAAGCTGAAATCAACATGCGGTAAGTTCCTGTCCACCGTAACCACGGGAATTTCCCTGTCATATATTTCCTTGAAATAATCCTTCCCCGCCTCGTCTTCAATAGGATTGATGATCATTCCTTCAACCCTGTGCTCTATCAGTCTGGCAATCTGCCCTCGTTCATCCCTAGACCATACGAGGATGGGAACGTAATCTTTTTCGATCAAACTGTCATGAATTCCCCTGATGATATCTGAGAAAAAACCTTCATCAATGGGGATGATGACGCCGATGGTCTTGGTTATTCCTGTTCTCATTCCGCTCACGAGGAGGTTTGAGCGATATCCGAGTCTTTCAGCGGTTGCAAGAATCTTTTCCCTGGTTTTCTGTCCGATTTCGCCTTTTCCCCGGAGCACACGCGAAACCGTAGGAACTGAAAAGCCGGTTTCATTGGAGATTTCTTTCAAGGTTGCTATGTATTTAACTCTCACGGGCTTCCCGTCCTTTTAGGTTCCGCAAGTAATTGCGCAATTACTTGCATAACTCAATTATATACCTCCTGTGAGACATAGTCAAGATGTCCTCCCACGAGTTGAGTTATTTTATGTATATGGCGTTGATAATAAAGAAGATAATTAGCTCATTTAATGCAACCAAGTATGGCTCTTTCGCCGAAAGAGCCTCGAGCCACTTTCGGCGAAAGTGGCATACTCCAAGAACGCATGCTCGATTGCCCGCAGTTAAAAGGCAGCTTAACGGTTACAAGTTTTTTAGGACGTTTGGAATTCAGGATTCAGAATTAAAAAAATAATATGAACCGAGTTATTTTGTTCTGACTACTGTCTCTCCTGAAACTCAACCATGAAACACACACGTTTTTCTGTTTCTTTAACGGAGCGCGGGTTTTCCAACCCGCGTTTGCTGGCGGACTGGAAAGCCCGCCTTAAGATAGGCTGTGTTTGAAATCCTCATATCCGAACTTACGAACCATATCCACTTTTCCATCAAGTCTGCGCACGACGATGGACGGCATATGGACGCCGTTGAACCAGTTCTTCTTTACCATCGTGTATCCTGCGGCGTCCGCAATGCGCACCTCGTCTCCGACCTTCAGGCGCTTCTTAATTTCATATGTACCGAAAACATCGCCTGCCAGGCAGGAACGGCCTGCAATCATGAATTTGTGCTGGCCCGGAGCAGGGGATGCGAGTTTCGCAGTCGTGCGGTAGATAAGATGGTCCAGCATGTGCGCCTCAAGCGACGCGTCGATGATCGCAATGTCTATCTTGTTGCGGACGACGTCCAGGACAGTTGTCACCAGCTCCGTGGTCTGGGTGATCGCGGCTTCGCCGGGCTCGAGATAGATCTGTACGCCGAATTTCCGGCTGAAATCCTTCATCTTAGCGCAAAATTCCCTGATAGGATATCCCGGCTTGGTGAAGAAAAGTCCGCCTCCGAGGCTGACCCACTGCAGCTTTTTAAGCAGGGTTCCGTATTTTTCGCCGATATAATCGAGTGATTTTGCGAGATTCGCAAAGTCGTCGTTCTCGCAGTTGAAGTGGAACATGACGCCGCTGATTAGAGGCGAAAACTCCATCAGTTTCTTCTTGTCCAGCACACCGAGCCTGGAATATTTCCTTGCGGGATCCGCAAGATCAAAATGGGAGTAGCTGATCCCGGGATTTACACGCAGTCCGAGTTTCAGGCCTTTTACGTCATTATGGAACATCTCGAGCTGGGACGCCGAATTGAAGATGATCTTGTCGGCGAACTTCCGCATCTGGATGATGTCATCCTTGGAATATCCGACACTGAACGCATGTGTCTCCTTGCCGAACTTCTCATGTCCGAGCCTTGCCTCGAAGAGCGAACTGCTGGTAGTTCCGTCCATGTATTTCCGCATGAGATCGAATACGCACCAGGTGGAGAAGCACTTCAGCGCCAGTACGGATTTTGCGCCGGAGGCCTCGCGGACCCTCTCGATGACTTTCAGGTTCTTCAGCAGTTTCTTCTCGTCAATGAAATAATATGGCGTCTCAGGCTTTGACATGATTTCCTCTATATGAATCATATGAAATGAAAGAAATATTTAGACAGGATTACAGGATTTATTGGATTAAACTTATCATGTTAATCCGGTTATCCTGTCAAGAATATTTGATTTTTGTTTAGGATAAATCCTCCGGGGAAAATTTCAAGGAGGAAAGGCGTCAGGGTGATGTATGGACAGGCATATAAATCGATGGAAAATTATCTCCAGGGATTGTTGACACTACTGCTGGGAACCCGCTTTTGGAAGATCTTTCAGCACAAGCAAATCTAGTGGTTTGTCGCGTCGAAGCCATTGTACCACTCATTCCAAGTGGGTCTTGGTATTATAACGGTCCAAGTAGATCCTGCCAGACAGGGAGTGTTCATATAGCTCACATGTGCATCAAGATACAGGTAATTCGCACCTTGATTTGCATGGATCCAGGGTCCGCCTGTGGTAATGGCGAAAACCCTGTCAACGATGGAGTAGTTGCCATTTGAGATACCCCTCGCCGAATTTGGAGCCTCTACAAGGAGGAAGGTCTCTGTCAGACGTTGATAGCGGGAAAGCCTGTACAATCCGCCGTAGTAGCCCGTTGCAATGGCATAGGCGCCGGCACCGGCGTAATTAGCTCCGGTTACGGAATAGCTGGCCGAACCACGGCTTCTGTCGGAGGGACAGAGAAAGAGACTCGGATTGGAGACGTTCCAGATGTTCGGTCCTGCGGCGAAGAGTTTCCAGGGCCAGGAGCACATTCCGCTCTCGCCAGTAGTTGGCAGTTCATCGTTATTGTCTCCCGCATACATCATGAAAGCATATCCAATTTGCTTCATGTTGGATTTGCATAACGTGCTATTCCCCATGTCTCTGGCGTTCTTCAGCGCCGGCAGCAGTATCGCCGCCAGGATTGAGATGATCGCAATTACTACGAGTAATTCTATTAAAGTGAATGGCATTTTTATCATCAGCTTATTTGGGGAGTTGTAGTTCCGCATATCCATTCTCCTTTAAAAGTTGAGGATTTACATTCTTCCATTTTTCCTTTAAGCAGGGAAATCATCATCTGACCGGCTCTCCGGCCAATTTCAACTCTTGGAAATGCGACTCTGGAAAGCTGGGGGAATGAAACCCGAAAACTGTTTTCATCGTCCAAGGAGACAAGGCCGCAGTCTTTTCCAACTTTTACCGGCAGGCTGGAAAGTGAAGACGCAAGGCAGAACAGACGAAGATTGTGTGCTGCCACTAAAACAGTATCCCGAGTGATTTTATTTGCTCTTTCACTCATGTATCCATGAATCTGTTCGGGGTAGATGCGGATGATGTCAATCTTGTTGCCTTTTTTCATGAAGCCAGTCCGGAACCCCTTCAGCCTGTCCCCAATGCAGTAATGCGCATTTTCAAGAGATTTATCATCACAAAGAATATCGAAATACATGGCGTGCCTGTAACCCAGGCGCAGAAGTTCAGTTCCGGCGGTCAAGCCGGCTGCATGCTCATCCCTGCGGACACAGCAGTACGTCCGCCAGTAATTCATATTGAGCATTACGCATGATGGTATCAGGGAACGTATCGACTGGGCCTCTTCAGAGCCTATATTGTCAATGATGATAATTCCGTCAAGCAGATGTTCCCGGAAAATCCTGGATTCCAGCGTTGCCTTCTTTATTCCACTGAGACTTGTAATGACAATGTTATAATTCTCCCTCTCAAGCGCCTCGTTGATGCCTTTAAGAGTCTCATTGATGACTGGATGGACTCCAAGACTTCCCTCTTCAAAAACAACACCTATCAGCCCGGTGCTGCTGGTGCGCATGGATCTTGCCGCATTATGAGGACGGTAATGCCTTCTTGCCGCCTCTCTAAGGATTTTTTTCATCAGCATGCGGCTTTTCTCGGTACGGCCCTTGTATTTGCCGTTGATAACACGCGAAACGGTTTCAAGCGAGACTCCGGCCGCCTTTGAAATGTCCCTTATCGTAACCATCGCCACCACCATTGTTGAACGTTCTACGTTAATACTACGGCAAAAATACGGTAAAGTCAAGCTCGAAATAATGAAAACATCAATTCTTAAAACAATGTTTGAAATATTTGAAAATTCATTAATTCCCCATTTGTTTCGAATTCCGAGCTTGGGTTGCGGGCAAAGCCCGCCTTAATATTTCAAGGCTCCTGGACCTGTTTTGCCGGAAGGACTTTCAAGCATCTGTATATCACTCCATCGATCCTGCTGATGGAAAATGTCGAATTTGCGTCAGGTCCCTTCAACTTGATTGGAGCTCCGTTTATGGTTATCGGTATCCGCCCATTGCTACCATACAGAGGCCTGACCTTGAGGATGCTCCCCTGCTCATCCAGCGCTGATCCAATCGGGGTCGAGGCGAGGAACTGAAGTTCGCTGCCGGCATCCTTGAGGTTGATGAATCCTCCTGTCGGGAAAACGGTTATCTCCGTGGCGAAGCGAGCGGTGGAACCGCCTTCAATAATCAGCGTGCATGAGCCTGCCAGGGTTTTGCCATCAACCGACATACCGTGTCCCAGGCGGATCCCAAACTCCTTTACGCGCTTGGAATAGAGGACTCCGCCGCCGGTCACAACAAAATAAGCCGGCCCCTTGAGATTGTACATGAGAGCCGTAAGCAACTGGCCGCCTGAAATCGAATCCATGGTCACAGTCACACCCGGTTTTATGACCCAGGTGGTAGTCAAGCCCTCGGGCCGTCCGTCAAGCCGCACATCTTCGGTCAAGGTCACGTCGGTGGCAAAGACTCTTGTGTTGTCTTGATCCGCCCCCAGATCAAAGGCCAGAAATAGCGTAAGAAACGCCAATGTTCCAATTCTGCCATATGTCGTCATCCTAGGACTCCATTTTTGAAAAGCTCCACGCGGTCAGGCGTGGAGCTTTTATGATGTTCCACTATTTCGCCGTCCCTGACAAGGGGATCATGCTTTCAACACCCTCCGGCCAATTGCCCTTGTCGTCGTAGGGTTGAATAGAGAAGCCGCCTACACCTCCTCCGTTCAGGATTTTGACGACCAGGAAGTTGTCGCCCTTCTTGAGATAGGCAGTGAATTTCTTTTCAGCTGGCACCAGTCCGCCAATGCATGAACGCATGCCTTCCTTTTCGTCCAGGAGCTTCTGCCCGTTAAGCCAGACGACTGCAAAATCATCCCAGCCGAAAGGCAGCTTTATTTCGCGGTCGCGGTCGCTTCGAAGGTTTGTGATCGCATAAGCCAATACCGGATTGGTTGAGAAATACTGGGTGAGATCCACCATCCCCCCTGTAAGAACTCCACCATATGACAGGCAGCTGCTACGGATGGACATAGACTTTACCGGCTTCCCCGTGCCGTCATCATAAGCATCCTTCCAGGAGGGTATTTCGGACAACAGCGTGCTCTCGATGGGACGAGCCACGTCAAGGGTCCAGACATTGCCCTGCCTCGGGCTGAACGGGGCGAACATGAGCCAGTTCATGGGTTTGATTATGGCAGGGGCGGCAACCGTAGCAAGAGCTCTAGTGCGGGCATAATGCCCCTCCTTGAGGGCATCGCCCATCATGGAACTCACCGTCTCCCACTGCGCTGCGAACTTCTTGTCCTTGGACATGTTCTCCTTGAGAGTCGCATAGGCGTCACCAAGGGCGCGGCTTTCCTTCTCCGGCACCAATGCCTTTCCACCCTTGATAGAGGTGTTTTGCAGAAGGAAAGACCGTATCTGGTACGGTGGAACGGCAACGCTGAAAGTGCCATCCTCTTCCAGTTTCTGTGCCTTTTCCGAAACCAGATCCAGTATTTCAGGCTTGGAGAAGGAAACGTTCACCAGACGCTTCAGGAAGGAAGGCCGTTCCAACATCAAATCGACTTTGATTTCATAAGGCTCGGTGTTTAAAAGATATGCATAGGTGTCTGAGCCGCTGGTCCACTGTCTGACCCGGACGGGATCCTCCAATCCTGGAACATTTGAAAACTTGACAGCCGGAAGGGAGCGGAAGGCCTTTCCGAAATAGGCTGCATCCTCGCTGTTTCCCTGCCATGGGTTCTGCCCCATGCCACCGACAAGAATCGTGGAGATGTCCTCCTTGGCCAGAGCCATGATTCCATCCCGCAACATGAACATGCCTTGCTCTGTGATAGTCCTGACCGGTCCGACCTGGGGACGCAGATCCGGCCAGAAATCCTTGACAGCCGGCTCATAGAGCGGAGCAAAACGCTCCCAATATTCGCTCCAGTAGCCTATGACGCCCGCTTGCCTGCCGTCAATGATCTTGTCCAGAACGTCAGGAAGATTGCTCTCCGGATAGCTGACGCTTCTGGCGCTGACGGCACGCATCAGGCAGACCACTGAAAGGCGTGGCTGTTCCTTGTAGAGATCCACATCGAAGCCGCACTCCTTCATCCCTTCCTTCAATCCCGTGTTTTTGTTGAGGAGCTTTGAGCCTACGCCTGGATTCCCTGAAAAGGCGAGAGTGACCTGCAGGTCGGGACGCCTCTCCCAGACCTTCCTGGCCATGGGCAGGATCAATTCGTCACGGATCCGTTCGCAACGCCAGTTGATCCACTTTTCCCTCATAGGTTCAGCGGTCAGAAAATCATAGCGTGCCTTGAAACGGCTCTCATCGCCAGCTGCTCCGGGAACCTTGATGCCGGTCTCCCTGGTGAATTTCGCGATGGTGAAATCGCCATAGCCGCTCTCAAGCCTTTCAAAGAGCATGCTCTCGGCGCCCGGACAGCCACCCCAGCCGACGCCCAGGTCGAATGCGATGCCGCCCATTGAAGGATAGTCGCCATAGAGCTTGAGCCAATCGTCGACAAGTCCGAGGAAGACGGCCTGCACCTCCGGATGCAGCGGATTAAAGATCGGCCCGACTCCGGATCCGCCGCCCGGAACGATTGATCCGTAGACGCTATCCCTTATCTTTCCTTCCCTTGAAAACTGGAAGATCTGGTTGTCAGGAATGTCATGGCCGCGATAACGCTCAGTCCAATCGGCAAGGGTCTTCTGGTCTTTCGGCGGCCGGTCCGTCTGATAGCCAAGAGAGGCCATCCATTTGAATGCGAACATGGGCATAAATTTGATACCATGTTTTTCGAAAGTCTTCAGAAGGATGTCGTAGGCGCCATCTGGATGGTTCAATCTGACACCATCGACCGAACCGGATGGATCGTTGATCGGACTTTGGAAGAGAGGACCTGAATACCAGAACATCGGGTAGTAGTAGGCATTCTGACCTGTGTGCTGCATGAAGGATGCCAGGTTCTCGGAGGTGGATACCCACTGCTTGAGATCGGCTCCATAGCTCTCCTTCTGCCTGCTGCCACAGAAAAGGGTCATGCTGGCATCTTCAATGTAGGTTCCGAAATGCCTTTCCGGAAGCCCTGCCGGAAGTGGCCTGACTGAGACTGCCGGAAGCTTTCCATCGGACAGTTCATAGACATCGAAGGAGGCGATTGAAGCCGGAGCGTCGGCCCTCCAGTCGCACACGAAAAGAGCACAGTTCTTAGTAGCTGGCCAGAAGACCATGTCGCGTCTGCGCATGGAGTTGCTGGAACGCTGTCCGGAGAGATCCTTGGAGCCGGTGATTACACCGGAGCCCTGGGGCGGACGTCCTGAACCGTCGATGATGTCAAAGGCCATTATGCGCGGCATGTCGTCGGGATATTCAACGGAGAGGATGTGCGGTTTGTCAGGATTTTCAACGTTGAACCTGTAGGCGAACCAGACATGGCGTCCAGGCGGGGTTGAGCGATAGTCTCCGATGGGCGTTTTTTCCACGGTGGTCGGCGCGGAGCTTGCGAAATTGTCGTCAACCTTCACAGTGCAGTCGACATGAAGGAGGCGTCGTCTGGACTCGACGTTTGAGGCAGCCTTCGTATCGGCGGTCAATACGCGCGCAATGTCGGCTGCCCATGACGGACCTCCCTTTCCCTTGACAAGAGTCGCCTTCAAAGTCGCCAGTTCGCTGGCATCACCCATCGGGATTATCCATGTGAATTCAGCCTTTTCTCCAGCCTTGAGCTTGAGAGGGATCTCTTCACGCCAAAGCTCCTTCTTGTCCTGTCCGAGGGTCTGCAGGAGGATTTTCGCATCGACATCAGAGTTGGCCGCAGCAGAGAAGGATTCCTTTGCAAAAGAACCGGTCTCTCCTGAAACAACTCTCTTAGAAGGCACAGGGTCGTTCAAGTCCATGGATATGGGGCAGTCCTGGTTCATCAATGCCTTTATATCGGCGGCGGAAAGTTCACTCGCGAAGAGCCTGAGTCCGTCCATTACCATGAAATCCGACGCTGAATGCCCTATTCCAGATGAGAAGACAAGATTCTTGAAATCCCAGGCGAGTTGCGGGGCGGCCTTCTTGACGGAGTTCTGAGCTGAACCCCCATCATAATAGAGAGAGGTGTTTCCGCCTTCCTTCCATGTCAGAGCCACGTGATGCCAGGCCTTGTCGCAAGGTGTGGAGAAGGGAAACATGCAGGAAGCTCCCGACCCAAGATCGGCCTTGAACTGCTGCGTCCATTGATTGAAATTTATTGAAGGGCCTTTGCCCCCCTGGGGACTCAACAACAGGAACGGCCACGGATTATATCCGGAAATGCTTCTCTTGAACCAGAAGGATATGGTTCCGGCCGTGGATGAAATGAAAGTCGCAGGGAGGGTGAATGAAGCGTTTCCTGGAATTCTGATCGCTTCGCCTGAAACGCCAGGGACAAATTCCAGACCCAGCTTCGACGCATCCACACTTTGTGGTATCCGTTTTGAGGCGGCTTCGAAATCAAGATTGTGCTCGAAATCAACCTTTAGAGAAGACTCCAACGGCGACAGCTTGATCAAGGCGGCTGGCTCAGCTTCTTTTTCAGCAAAAAGCGAACAGGAAAGCGAAAGAGACAGCAAGGCAAGATAAAGACGCGGGAGTGGAGCGGGAAAATTCATCGGCAACCTCCATTAGTTCATGTTTCTCAATGTTGAACGTTCGACATTAAGATAAAACGGAAAGACATGTTGTCAAGGAAAAAAAATGAAATTAGTGTCTTTATTTCACAGAGCAAATTTCAAAAGTAGTCAGTTACCCGAACGAAGTGACGGTGCGAAGTAAATTCAGCGGCCTACTGTGGTGGCCGCAGTTTTATCAGTGTGAAACTTAAGTAGTTTTTGTCTCCGCATTGCGCGGGACAAGCGTCGCTTCGCTCGGCTATGCGATCTCCGAGCGCAAAAGACAAAGAGGCCGATTGCGCCAAGG
>JBAQUG010000220.1:0-2376 GCA_049297395.1 Victivallales bacterium
CCGAAAGCCTGTCGAAGATGAATTTAGCCAGGCATTCGCTTGTCGGGTTTGGAGAGCAGACAATATGGATATCGTTCAGGTTTGAATGATCGAGTTTTACGAGTACGGCATCAAGTTCGGTCTTCAACTTGCGGAAATCGACGGCAATTCCGATCTTATCAAGCTTTTCAGACTGCACGGTAACGGTGACCGCCCAGTTATGTCCATGGAGGGAAGCGCAATTCCCCTTGTATCCTTTCAGCCTGTGGGCGGCTGAAAATTCCCTGTTGATATCAACTTCAAACATTTTTAAATCCGTGGTTGAGTTCCTGCTATCTTCACTTGGGATGAACCAGCATCCTGATTTTTTTTATCTTATAGGAACCGGCATTTTCGGAGAAAGTCCAGTCGGAGGCCGATCCACTGCTGTTACCCAGGCCCAGGTCGGCTATTTTCCCGCCAGCCCAGTTATTAAACGCGAATAAGGTCTGTCTATTGACGTAGTTGTGGATCTGCATGGAACCGTGCCCTATTTCCTTTGACATCTCATCTCCGAAATCATATATCTCGCTGGAAGCATTAGGAACGGACTTGTCGTTTTTCTCCCTATAGCCGTTGGGCCAGAATTCGATATTGCCCTTGAGTCCTTTTCCAACGACAATTCCTTTTACATTTGAGAATACTTCCATGTTGGCTACCAGCTGCTGGAAACATGCTTTTGATTCAACTGTCGGAACCCCGATTTTCCCAAGATCATTTGTGAACGCATCCATTGAGACGTAGACGTACTGCAGCTCGCTTTTCTCCAGCTTGAGTTCAATATAATAGGCGATCCTGTCGAACGGCTTATTGAACGCAAGATGGTTGTCGATTTCATATTTGATGGCGTTGTTGCTTTTTACAAGATCAAGCTCGTATATTACCTGATAGGATTTGGAGTCAGGAACAAATTTAAGCATTGTATCGACGGCTGATGCGGCCACTTCCTTGGCGGGGGCGGGAGCCGGAGCCTCCTCCTTTTTGGGCTTCGCCGGAGGTTCCTCTTTCTTGGGTTTTGCCGGAGGCTCTTCCTTCTTGGGTTCCTCCTTGGGGGGCTCGGGCTTTACTTCCTCTACTGGCTTTGGCGGCGGCGGCGGTTCAGGATCAACTCCGATAATCCCTTCAGACGGAACTTTCGACACAGATGTGAAAATCCTGTTTATCCTGACAAAGGGGATGATCACTGCTTCAAACTTATTCTTATTCAGCATGTATCGGAGGAAATATTCATCTTTATCGTTGAATGCCGGAAGCTGGACTTTGAAAAGCATTGTATAGAGCTTGGCCGCCCTGGCGGTGGAGAACTCCCACTTCTCGGCATCATAGCGGTTGTCGCCTTCGCTGATCCCTATGCATTTGAATTCATCTTTTCTTTTATTAGTGAGGATGAAATCATAAACGCTCAGGCTTCTACCCTGATCCAGCTTCACGGTCACTGTGGCATAGGCCACGTCGGAAGTTATTCTCGATGGAGGTTCAAATTTGCTGACATTCATCACTGTTGGAGCATATTGGCATTCCGGCAGGAGTTCCGCGGCAAGGACAGCTCCGGAATGGAAACGTATTGGGGGCTCTTTCTTTATCTCCTGTTTTTCCGGCTCCTGCTTTTCCGCTTCCTGGCAGAAAGCACCCCCTGCCATTGCAAGCAGAAGGGATGCAGCCAATAAAGTTTTAAACGATGCGATCATGTTCTAATTCCCAATATCCGCATAACATAGTTCCTTTTTCCGTCAAAAACAAAATTCTGGAAGGAATTTTTCTTTTAAACCTCGATTCCGACTACATGGAATTCCTAATTGCTGTTCTCCAGCAGACGCTGCATTGACATGCCGAATATTTCGAGGGTCCATTCCACATCCGTGAAGGCGCGGTGTGCCTGTCCGTCGCCGGTTCCAAGACTGAAATGGCGCTGGAGGTTCTGAAGGCTGTAGCTGGGAAGCCCGGGATAGGCGTGTTTGATGATGGCGATTGAGTCCATTGTCCTTCCATTCCAAAGGGAGATTCCGTGGCGGCTCAGGCTCTCCTGCAGGAACGCCAGGTCGAACCTGCCATTGTGCGCGACGAGGGTGCTGTCCTGCACGAAGGACATGAATTCCTTCCCTATGCTCGGGAAGGACGGTGATTTTCCGACCATCTCGTTGGTTATCCGGTGGATGCGTATTACCTCATCGGGGATCCTGATGCCCGGATTTATAAGGGAATGGAAGCGCGAATGGATGCCGTCCGGATCCACTCTGATCGCCGCGATCTCCACGATCCTGTCGTTTACCGGCGACATGCCGGTGGTCTCCACGTCAAACACCGTGAACGGACCAAGTCCATGCCATTTTGAAGGTTTGTCTTTCATGACGCCCGTAC
>JBAQUG010000221.1:0-76239 GCA_049297395.1 Victivallales bacterium
ACTATTTGATAGTTTGATCCTACCTTGTTTTGCAGGCAAACCGATCAAGTATGACGGTTTCGCTGAAACCGTCTCGAGGCGTCCCGAGGCTGTTTTGGGCGCTCGGGACGCCATACTTCGGTAAAAAACGATACAAGCCCAAGTAAGACTGACGCATTACTACGTATTCAGTAAACTATGTCGTTTACTTAGTAAATATTCACTAAACCATTATCTTCTCAATCCTGATCTTCGAGAGGGATATCTTTGATTCTATGCTGGAATCGGTAATAAGGGTATCGATCTTGTCCAGGCCGCAGACTTTGACAAGGCCTTGCTTGCCGATCTTGCTGTGGTCGGCTATGATGACCGTCCTGTCGGAATTGTTTATCATGACCCTTTCCATGTCTACGACAAGCTCGCTGTTGTTGTAGATGCCGTTCTCATCAATTCCGCTGACCGACAGGAATGCCAGGTTGGCGTGGTATTGTGCAAGGCTGCTCTGCGCATTGGGCCCTAGGAGGATTCCTGATTTCGCGTATAGGAATCCTCCGGTAAGATAAATCTCCCAGCCAGCTTCTGATTTCTTTTCTTCAAGTGCGGACGCAAGCCTTATTGAGTTTGTTATTATCCTGATATTGATGTCTGGAAGGTAGGAAGCCATGTGAAAGGTGGTGGTTCCGCCGTCAATGAAAACCACGTCTCCTGGGCTGATCATGGAAGCTGCGGATTTCGCAATCGCCTCCTTCTCTGCAAAATATGTTGACTCCCTGTCGGAAAATGGAAGAACGGCGGCATTTTTCCTGGATCTTACCCCTCCTCTGACCTTCAGCACCTGATCCGATTCGGAAAGCTCCATGAAATCCCTGCGTATGGTCGCCGGACTCGACTTGAACAGCTTGACCGCCTCCTCGACGGAAAGATAGTCTCCGCCTGAAAGGCACTCCATTATTTTTTCCTGTCTCTGTTTCTGCAACATTATAAATTTTATCCAAAATTTATATTAATCATATCCAATCATTTCGTTATTTGACTATTTTCTATCTTATTTATAAATTTTCAAGTACGCTTGAAAATTTATTATGATTATTTATGATTACTATTGACTATTTATGATTTAACGATAGATTCGTCTGGAAAACGAATACCATGATTGAAGAATATTTTAATCCGATGTTCATTGTCAGGTGTATGATCAATCAATAACATAAACAGGTTTTCAATGCGAATAATAGTTCCGATAAAGCAGGTACCGGAGACCAAGTCCGTCAAGATGGACGAGAAGACCGGCACGGTCATAAGAGATGGGGTCGAGTCGATAATAAATCCTCTTGATCTCTATGCGATCGAGATTGCGGTACAGCTGAAGGAAAGCAACGGTGGAGAAGTCATCGCCATCTCCATGGGCCCGCCAAAGGCTATTGAAGCCCTCAGGGAATCGATCGCAATGGGCGTTGATTCAGCTGTGCTTGTCAGCGACAGGGCGTTCGCAGGATCCGATACCTGGGCTACAAGCTACGTTCTCGCGGAGGCCATAAGAAAAATCGGCGATTACGATCTTATCATCTGCGGTGAACGCGCGACTGACGGCGATACCGGACAGGTCGGGCCGGAAATCGCTTCGTATCTTCAGTTGCCGGTTGTCTCCTACGTAAACAAAGTCAATAAAATAGTGAATGGTGTCATTGGCACCCACAGGCTTGTCGAGGAAGGCTCTGAAATGCTTGAATCTGAAATGCCGTGCCTCCTGACTGTCGTCAAGGAGGTCAGCGATCCGCGTCTTCCAACCCTCCGTGGTAAACAGAAGGCAAGGAAGGCGGTTATTCCGGTGTGTGGGATAAAAGATCTCAATCTTGATTCTAAGAAGGTCGGCCTTGCAGGATCTCCGACAAAGGTCGTCAAGATTTTCAGGCCTAAAGTTGCAAGGGAATGCGAGAAGATCATCGCCCGCGACGAGGATAAGATCAAGGAAGCAGTCGGGAAGCTCGAAGCATTCCTGAAAAAGAAGGAAATATTATGAACTGTTCAGATGTCTGGATATTGGCGGAGCAGGAGGGAGGGGAGATCCTGCGGATTTCGCATGAACTGATAACCCGTGGGATAGCACTTTCCCAGAAACGGGGCTGCAAGCTCTGTGCTATGGTATTCGGCAACAACATAAATGAAGCTGATCTACAGGATCTCATTGACAGGGGCGTTGATAAGGTTGTCGCCGTGGAAGCACCGGAACTGCAGCATTTCCTCATAGAACCCTATTCCGCATGCATGCACGATATCCTTTCAAAGTACAAACCCGAGATCATTCTCGGTGGCGCGACATCCACAGGCAGAACTCTTCTTCCGTATGTTGCGATGTCCGCATATACCGGACTTACAGCCGACTGCACTGGACTTGATATAGAAGAGGGAACTAACAATCTCCTGCAGACGCGTCCGGCAATCGGCGGAAACATTATGGCTACGATCAAGACTCCTGATTTCCGTCCTCAGATGTCTACCGTACGTCCTCGTTCGACAAAACCCGCTCCTGTACTGCAAAAAGGCAGGAAAGGCGAAATAGTCAGGATAAAACCCGACAGCAAATTATTGAACAGCAGGATAACTAGGACTGGATTCATTCCTAACGAAGAAGAACAGTCGCTTCATGAAGCTGAAATTGTCGTGGTCGCCGGACGTGGAATCAAGAAGGTGGAGAATGTCCAGCTCATCAGAGAACTTGCTAACGCGCTCGGTGGAACTCTTGCTGCTACAAGGGATGTAGTTGACAGGGGATGGATGAGCTATCCGCACCAGGTTGGTCTCAGTGGCAAGACAATAAGCCCGAAACTTTATGTCGGAGTCGGAGTTTCAGGCGCAATCCAGCACCTTGCCGGAATGCAGACTTCCGAGACAATCATTGCCATAAACAGCGATCCGGAGGCTCAGATTTTCAAGGTGGCTGACTTTGGAATCGTAGGAGATCTCTTTGAAATAGTACCGGCCCTGACAAAGAAAATTAAAGACGGGAAATTGAGTTTTGAAAAAGCATGAACACAGGAACATGCCTTACGGCATTAACTACGAACAAATTCAATTCGTATTCGTTTGTAGTTAAGCTCGTAAGAGCTGTTCTTCATTCTCATAATTCAGGAGTTTATCGATGACAAAATATAATCCGGTTACAGATAAGATAGTGGACGAGTTGAAGAAGATCGTCGGCGAAAAACATGTTATTTTCAAGGACACGGAAAAACTTGAACCGTATTCACATGATGAGATACCCGGCAAAGATTACGCGCACATGCCGGAAGTCGTGGTTCGACCGCGCACTAAGGAGGAAATCTCATCCATAATGAAACTGGCGAACAGGGAAATGATTCCTGTGACACCGCGTGGTGCCGGTTCCGGACTTTCAGGCGGTGCCGTTCCAATCAAAGGGGGAATCCTCCTCTCCGTTGACAGGATGAACAGCATTCTCGAGATAGACCGGGAAAACCTAATGATAGTCGTCGAACCAGGTGTAATTGCAAATGAGATCAACGAAGCTATCAGGGAGTTCGGGCTTTTCTATGCCGGATATCCCATGAGTCTTGAGACCTGTTTCATCGGGGGAAATGTTGCCGAGAACGCAGGTGGTGGCAAAGCTGTAAAATATGGCGTTACTTCAAGGTATGTCCTCGGACTTGAAACCGTCATGCCGACAGGTGAAATAGTCGAATTCGGCGGAAAGCTTGTGAAGGACGTGACCGGTTATAACATGGTCCAGCTCATGATTGGTTCGGAAGGGACACTTGGTCTTTTCACCAAAATAGTTTTGAAGCTCGTACCACTTCCGAAAGCACAGGTGGATCTGCTATGCCTGTTCAAGAGTTCGGAAGAGGCAATTGCCGCAGTTCCGAAGATCATGACGACAGCTGGGATAACTCCAACATCCATCGAATACATGGACAAGGATTCAGTACAGGCGGCCTGCGAATATCTAAATGAGAACATTCCCTACAAGCAGGCCGGCGCAATGCTGCTTATCACAGTTGATGGATCCGACAAGGAACAGGTCGAGAGGGATTACGAGCTTGTCGGGGAACTCTGCATCAGGGAAGGAGCAATTGAGGTTTATGTCGCCGACAATCCCACGACTTCTGAAAGGATATGGAAGGTGAGGAGGAACATTCCCGAGGCGTTCAGCGTTTTTTCCAAGAGGCAGAGCGGCGAAGACATTGTCGTACCTCCTGCGTCGATCCCTAAAATTGTCACCGAATTCAAAAAACTCTCTGAAAAGTTCGGGATTGTGATTCCATGTTATGGACATGCCGGAGATGGAAACCTGCACTCCAGGATATCCCCTCCTCCAGATTGGTCCGATAAGAAATGGAAGGAAACCCTCCCTCTGATTCTTGAAGAACTCTACAAAGTCACATCCAGCCTCGGCGGCAGGATTTCAGGTGAGCACGGGATAGGCCACAAGAGGAAGAAATACATGAGGACAGTCGTTTCTGAAGAATATATGAACGTGATAAAATCGATCAAGAAAGCCCTGGATCCGAATTGTATACTTAATCCGGGGAAGATCTTCGATCTATAAATTTTTCCGGACGGAAAAATTTATTACCTTGGAAAAGTATAAATGGAGATATAGAAAATGAAAGCAATGCAGTTAACTGGGATACGGCAGATGGAGATGAGGGAAGTTCCTGGCCCCGGGATAAAGAATCCGACGGATGTCCTCATAAGGATGAAGATTGTAGGAGTATGCGGATCTGATGTGCATTACTATGTCGGAGGAAAAATAGGAAGCCAGGTCGTCGAATATCCGTTTACTGTCGGACATGAAGGAGCAGGCATCGTTGAAAAAACAGGGTCTGCCGTCAAAAATGTGAAACCCGGCGACAGGATAGCCATAGAGCCTGCCATGTCATGTTGGGTTTGTGATCAGTGCAAGGCTGGACGTCCTCACACATGCAGGAAGCTCCGTTTCCTTGGATGTCCGAAACAGGCCGATGGATGCCTTTCCGAATATCTTGTCATGCCAGCGGAATGCTGTTTCAAGATAAAGGAGTCGATGTCATTTGAGGAAGCAGCAATTTCAGAACCTCTGGCGATAGGGGTATATGCAGTCAGACAGTCAATTCCTATGAAAGGTGCGAAGATCGCAATTCTCGGTGCAGGTCCGATAGGGCTGAGCGTTCTTCTTCCGGCTAAGGCGCAAGGTGCCGAGAGAATCTATATGACAGACAAGATCGACGGTAGGCTCCAGCTTGCGGAAAAGATGGGCGCGGACCGGACTGGTAATCCAGTCAAGGACGACATCGTAAAGACAATCACCAAGGAGGAACCTCTTCTCGTTGATGCTGTCTTTGAATGCTGTGGTCAGCAGGAGGCGTTAGAACAGGCCGTCGAAATCGTCAAGCCCGGCGGCAAGATCATGCTTATTGGCATACCCCCATCTATGAAATACTGGTCCCTGAACGTCGATCTTGCGCGCAGGAAGGAAATCTGCATCCAGAACGTCAGACGCCAGAACCATTGCGTTCAACCGGCGCTTGACATGATAGACAGTAACTTGTTCGATGCCAATAAGATGGTGACACACAGGTTCAAGTTCGAGGACACCAAGAAAGCGTTTGATCTTGTAGCCGAGTACAAGGACGGCGTCGTAAAGGCCATGGTTGAAATATGAAGGACATATTCAATCTTAAAGAAAAGCTGAACTCCTTCGACTTGAAGGAACGGCAGCAGGCGCTCCACCAGTTGGCGGGCATATGTTCGGGTCCGGAAAAGAAGTGCGATAATGTAAACATGCATGTTCACAGCTTCTTCTCATATAATGCAGAAGGCTGGTCCCCTGCCCGGATAGCCTGGGAGGCCTATGAAAAAGGTCTTTATGCCGCCGCCATCATAGATTTTGATGTTCTTGACGGCATGCTGGAGTTCTATGAAGCCGGAGAAGTTCTCGGCATCAGGACGAATGTTGGAATAGAAACTCGTGCTTACCTCAAGGAATATTCCGACAGGGAGATAGATTCTCCTGGAGAACCGGGTGTCAGCTATGTCGGCGGATCAGGATTCACAAGGGTGTTGCCGAAAACCTTCCTGCAGTCTGCGAAACTCGCAGAATACAGGAAGACCGCCAGGGACAGGAACATCGCGCTCATATCCAGGATAAATCCGAATGTCCCCGAGATTGCAATTGACTATGAAAATGACGTTCTTCCGCTGAGTCCATCGGATTCAGCTACAGAACGCCATATCGTTTCCGCTTATCTCCGAAAAGCGGAAACTGTCTTCCAGGATAAACTCAGTCTAATAAATTTTCTGTCTCAAACCATAGGGAAATCTCAAAAAGAGACAGAAAATTTGCTCGCGACCAGAACTACCCTCGAAGAAGACCTCCGTGCGAAATTCGCAAAACGGGGAGGATTCGGATATGTGCAGCCTGCATCGACGACCTTCCCAAAGGTGGAAGAATTCTTTGCATGGGTGAAATCCTGCGGCGCGATTCCGATGGAATCCTGGCTTGACGGTACAAGTGCAGGCGAATCCAATCCGAAGGAACTTCTCGAACTTTCCGTGTCAAAGGGAGCCGCCGCATTGAACCTGATTCCCGACCGCAACTGGAACATCAAGGATCCGGAGACCAGGGAAAAGAAGATATCGAATCTCAGGGAGATCATAAAAGTCGCTGATTCAATGAATCTTCCATTGAACATCGGAACGGAAATGAACAAGAGAGGACAGCCATTCTGCGATGACTTGAACGGAACTGTCCTCAAGGAATTCAAGGGAACATTCCTAAAGGGTGCAAGGATATTGGTCGGACATTCAATCCTTGCGAGATTCGCAGATTTCACTTATCTGGGAAGCAAGGCGGAAAATATTTTCGGAACTAGAACATCTGATAAAAACAAGTTCTTTGAATCTGTCGGGGGTCTTCCTCCGGTGACAAAATGTATCGCAGACAAGTTGAGGACTGCCGGAGAAGAAAAAGCCTACTCAATGATTTATGAGTCGTCTAGAAATGGGAAATGGATGATCTAAGGAGTTATTAATGAAAGCTGCTGTTATTAAAAAGCCGGGAATAATTGTTGTCGAAGACGTTGCGACTCCGAAGCCGGTTGACGGGGAAGTGTTGCTGAAGGTCGAGGCATGTGCTCTTTGCGGTACCGACCAGAGAGTTTTAAAAGGCGAAAAACATGTGGACGTTCCTATAGTCGGACATGAGATAACTGGAACAGTCGTTGAATCAGGCAAAGGTGTGAAAGGGATCAGGAATGGTGAGCGATATGCTGTTCAGACAGTGATCGGTTGCGGAGGATGCCCCCTTTGCAGGATTCATCAGGAAAATCTCTGTGAAAAGGGATTCAAGGCGATAGGATACCAGTGGAACGGCGGGTTCGCTGAATACATGATCATGCCGAAGGTTGGAGTAGATCAGGGATGCCTCATACCGATATCCAAGAAGATGTCTGCCGAAGCCGGAACCCTCATTGAACCGTTGAGCTGCTGTGTCAATGGAATGAGGTGCATACCTTTTGAGAACGGCGGACACGTCGTCGTCTTCGGCGGTGGGATAATCGGAGTTCTGAATGCTCTCGTCGCGAAGGCTCGTGGAGCAAAGGAAGTCACAATCATGGACGTCTCGCAGGAGCGTCTGGAGCTCCACAGGAAGCTGAAGCTTCCATTCGACAATCTTGTGAATACCGCAAAGATAAATCCGGTCGAATGGGTAAAGCAGAAGACAGGCGGACGTGGAGTTGATGCTGTCGTTGTCGCGGCATCTGTGAAATCGATAGTTCCCCTCGGATTCAAGATTCTGTCAAGATCAGGGCATCTTTCGATCTTCGCAGGGATGCCGAAATCGGATCCCGTCGAACAGATAGATCTGAATCTCATCCATTATCTCGAACTGCATGTCCACGGGGCGAACAGTTCCGTACAGAAGGATTATCTTGAAGCAAGAGATCTTATTGAATCCGGGAAAATCAATGCCGACGCGCTTGTCACTCACAAATTCGGGCTTGACGATTTCAACAAGGCTGTGGAAGTTCAGGGCAATCCTGCTTCTGGAGCCATGAAGGTAGTAATAAAATTTTCGGAGAAAATTTTATAAAATGAAACTATCAACGAAATACCAGAAGGAAGTGTCTTTGTTCGTAAAAGTCTGCGGAAGGCTTGCGAAGAACATGTATGTAACCGCGTTCGGTGGAAATCTCGCCTGGAAACTGGAGGATGATGTCATTCTCATAACGCCGACACAGATGAACAAGGGCGATATAACAGATGAGGACGTTGTCTTCATAAACCGCAGGGGAGACACTATCGAGGGTAAAAGGAAGCCAACTGGTGAAAAACCGATGTACCTGAAATTTTTCGAGGACCGAACAGACATCGTGTCGGTCCTTCACTGTCATCCACCGTGTGTCTGCGCTTTTGCGATCATGAAGGGAAAGAACTATCTGATGCGGCCGTATTATCCGGAAACAACGACGGAAGTCGGTCCGGTACCGGTTGTCCCGTATGCAGAACCTCTTACCCAGCAGCTTGCCGCGAACTTCTCGCCGTTCCTGAAGAAGTACAATAGTTTCATCATGGAGAACCATGGGCTGGTGACAATGACAAGAGGAGACATCTACTGGACGCTTTTGACGGTCGAACTTCTGGAAAGCTCGGCAAATTCCATGTTGAAAGGGATTTCCACCGGAAGTCTGAAGGAACTCGATAAGAAGGCGGTCAAAAACCTCGGGAACGTGATGTGTACTAGGGATTTACCTCTCTTCGGCGCGCCTGGGATAAACAAATCCCTGGAGGGAATGTATTTCTGATTGTGTGAACTATTCACGCAAATCACAACAATAATGAACATCATAGTCCAAGAAGGAACCAATATATATTTTCCCAGCTCTTTGCCCAGACAGTGTCTGGGTTTTCTCCAGATGAACATTCGTTCGCATGGATACTTGATATAACGCTGCAATATTATAATAAAAAGTTAAATCATGAGTGTAAATCACTGTAATTATCTGTAATTATGGTGCCAGACCCCAGGTGGGCACCCAGACCCCAGGTGGGCACCATGATGAGGGCATGGGAGAAACTAAGGGAGAAATAATCCGTCTCCTCCAGCAGAATCCATGGCAATGAAAAATGAATAATCCATGAAACCCTCTTTTTTTTCTTGATAATCCCCAGCAACGCCCGTAATTTTCAAACGTGTTTGAGCGTTAAACAGAAAACCATTTAATAATTTGCTCGCCCTCGGAAAAAAACAGATAAGGAACTGATGGAAGTACAGGTTATATCGAAACAGCGGGTCGCCGATCATGGCGAGGTGTTGACCGGCAAGCGGGAAGTCAACGCCATGCTCGATTTGGTGAAGGCCCAAACTGAAGATTGGGATTCCACTTTTCTTGAACCAGCCTGCGGCACAGGCAATTTCCTTACGGAAATCCTAACACGCAGATTGAAGCGTGTGGAGAATAAATACAAGAAAAGCCAGAGAGATTATGAACTATATGCCGTGCGTGCCGTGTCGTCCCTTTATGGGATTGATATTCAGTCCGACAATGTTCAGGAGTGCCGTCAGCGACTTTTCGACATCTTTGATGGGTCATATACCCGCCTTTTCAAGACAAAAGCGAAAGACAACTGCCGAGCCGCAATCAGATTCATTCTTGATCTGAATATCATCCACGGCGATGCACTTACACTCAAGACTAAAGGTGACAATCCGAAGCCAATCGTCTTTTCCCAGTGGAAACTTGTCAGCGGAAGCAAGTTCAAACGGCATGATTTTGCCTTTCACGATTTGACACCGCCTGAAGATGCGCAAGAAAACAACCTTTTTTCAGAGCAAAGAGGGATTGTTGATCGCGATGACGGGTGCAAAGGATTCATTCCTGTTTCATTAAAAGATGACTACCCCCTAACCGTCTTTTGGGAGATTGCAAATGCTTACAAGCGCTAATTACAACCCGGACGTACTATCCTGCATTGCGAACCTGAGTAGTGACGAGGTGTTCACGCCGCCGCAACTGGTGAACCAGATACTGGATATGCTCCCCAAGGAAATCTGGAGCGATAAGAATGCACGGTTCCTCGATCCCGGCTGCAAGTCCGGCGTGTTCCTGCGCGAGATTGCCAAGCGCCTCGACACGGGACTGGAGAAGCAAATCCCCGACCGGCAGACGCGACTCAACCACATCTTCAAGAATCAACTGTTCGGGCTGGCCATCACGGAGTTGACCTCCCTGCTTTCACGCCGCTCTCTCTATTGCTCGAAAACCGCAAATGGGAAGTATTCAGCCTGCGAGGCCTTCGAAGATCCACAAGGCAATATTCGCTTCAAGCGGGTAGAACATACTTGGAAAAAAGGGCGATGCCTGTTTTGTGGAACAAGCCAAGAAACTCAATCCGCGTTATTTGTCCATGATCATACCATCGCGTTGGTTTGCCGGGGGTAAAGGGTTGGATGATTTTCGCGATGTGATGCTACATGACCACCATATATCCAATTTGGCTGATTATCCAATAGCCTCGGATGTTTTCCCAGGCGTCAAGGTCATTGGTGGTGTCTGTTTTTTTCTCTGGGAACGGGACTATCAGGGGCCATGTAGAGTAACGACACACATGAATGATATGGCCGACACGATGACGCGACCTTTGGATCAGTTCGATACATTTGTGCGGTTCAACAAGGCCATTTCAATCTTGGAGAAGGTTGCTACTAGGAAATACCCCTCGATGAGTGGCCAAGTCTCCACTCAAAAACCTTTTGGATTACGAACGTTTGTTAGGCCAGAAAAGCAAGGGGACATAATGCTATTTGCGAATAAGGCTGTCGGGAAGATCGCAAAGTCTTCCATCACCACCGGAATAGAGATGCTGAGCTTATGGAAGGTTCTGATCTCAATGGGTTATGGTGAAGGTGGCGAAGCTCGGGAATATCCAAGGATGATTACTGGGAAACCCATTGTCGCTCCCCCTCAAAGTGCATGTACGGAGACATATATTGTTATTGGGGCTTACGAAACCGAGACCGAAGCAAGACACTTGGACGCCTATCTTCGAACAAGGTTTCTTCGCTTCTTAGTGGGACTCCGGAAGAATACTCAACACATCACAAAAGACCGTTTTTCCTTCGTTCCGGCTCTGCCCATGTCAAAAGCATGGACGGACGAGAAGCTGTACGCGCATTTTGAATTGACAAAAGACGAGATCGCCTTCATTGAAACCATAGTTCGCCCGATGGAGGCCAGCGATGAGTAAGGTGGCAAAGCGTAAAGTTGTAGAGGCTCCGGGTGCGCTGTTTGACCGTGTGGTCTCGATCCTGGAGCAGGCCAGGCAGAATGTCGTTCGCGCGGTCAACACGAATATGGTGCTGACATATTGGCTGATTGGGCGTGAGATTGTGGAGGAGGTTCAGGGTGGCGAGGAGCGAGCGGAATATGGAGAGAAGGTCATCGAAGACCTTTCGGCGCGACTGACGGAAAGGTATGGAAAGGGATTTTCCAGACCGGTCTTATGGAGTTTTAGGCAATTCTATCTGACGTATTGCGACAGGGTTGAGATTCTCTTCCCGCCGGGAAGAGAATTAGCCAATATCGGAAAACTCTCCCCATTGGGAAGAGAATTAATCCATGGCCAAATTCAGCACCCAGTGGGTACTAAATCATCACTCGCCCAAATTCCCCACCCAACGGGTGCGGAATTAGCACCCGTGCCAAAAAGTCACCCAGCGGGTGACGAATTGACGCAGGGCTTTTCGCCCCAGCTCTCCTGGTCGCATTACCGTGCCCTGATGCGTGTGGAGAATCGAGATACGAGGGATTTCTACGAGCGAGAAGCCATTGCGGGTAACTGGGACAAACGGACGCTGGAGCGGCAAATCCATTCGTACTACTACGAGCGCATTCTTAAGAGCCGGAAGCCGGAAAAGATGCTTTCCGAGGGGCGCAATCTGCCGGTTTCCGCCATTGCGGCTGTAGACGAACTGAAGAATCCTTATGTGCTGGAATTTCTTGGGTTGCCTGAGGTGGCCGCGCTTCGCGAGTCGGATTTAGAGCGTTGCATCATAACTCATTTACAGCGGTTCCTGCTCGAACTGGGAAATGGATTTGCCTTCGTTGCCCGACAGAAGCACATCCGCATCGGAGATGACGATCGCTTTATTGATCTGGTCTTCTACCACTGCCGCCTGAAATTCTACCTGTTGATAGACTTGAAGGTGGGCGAGCTGACCCATGCGGATGTGGGGCAGATGGATGGTTATGTTCGGATGTATGACGACCTTTTCGTTGCACCGGATGACAATCCGACCATCGGGCTGATCCTTTGCACGGAGAAAAATGAAACGGTTGCCCGATACTCGGTGCTGAAGGATCGCAAGCAGATTTTCGCCTCCAAATACATGCTCTGCCTGCCGACGGAGGAGCAGCTTCGCATGGAAATCGAAAAAGAGCGTAAGCTGATCGACGCGGCCTCAGAGGAAGATCATCCGCAGGGTAGCGCAGATAAAATCGAAAAAAACATCTGCGGATAAAAAGGAAATACGATGAGCACAGATAAGTTTTTCCCACTGCGACCAAGATCGAGCCCTACGATTTACGCCTACGATGACACCAACCCGCAGTATGCCGGGTTGCTAAAGATCGGCTATACCACGGCGGATGCGCAATCCCGTGTGGCTCAGCAATACCCCACGTTGAAACCCGGCAAACCGCCATACCGGATCGTCCTGGAAGAATCGGCCATGTGCGGAGACGGGTCGGGCTTCACGGATCATGATGTGCATCGTTACTTGCGGATGATTGGCGTCAAGAATCCGGACGGCGAGTGGTTCTGTTGTAAGGCGGAACAGGTCAAGGCTGCGGTGATTGCGGTACGGACCGGGCAACTGAACGAAGAAAACCGATCACTTGATTTCAAGATGCGGCCGGAACAGGAAGCGGCGGTTGAAAAGACCATCGTCTATTTCAAGAGTTCCCGCAGAGAGAACAAGAGCAAGCCGCCACACTTCCTTTGGAACGCCAAGATGCGGTTTGGCAAGACTTTTGCCGCCTATCAGTTGGCAAAGAAAATGGGTTGGCGCAAAGTGATGGTGCTGACATTCAAGCCGGCGGTGCAAAATGCGTGGAATGATGACTTGAATCAGCATGTCGATTTCAAGGGCTGGCAGTTCATCTCCTCGCGCGATTTGCCTCCTGAAGGTGCGCCTCACGCAAAGCCGCCGTTCGTATGCTTCGGCTCATTTCAGGACTATCTCGGCAGGAATACAAGTACAGGCGGAATCAAGACCAAGAACGAATGGGTACATGCGACCAACTGGGATTGCGTGATTCTTGACGAGTATCACTATGGAGCGTGGCGCGAGAACTCCAAGGAGCTGTTTGAGGCGGAGGACGAGAAAGAAGTAGAGTTCGGCGAAGGGGAAGGCATCGAGGTCTTTGACGAAGAGATCATGCCGATCACGACTGGCGGTTATCTCTACCTGTCCGGCACACCGTTCCGGGCTATTGCGACGGGCGAGTTTATTGAGGAACAGATATTCAACTGGACTTACTCAGATGAACAGCGGTTCAAGCAGGACTGGAAAGGGGCAAACAATCCCTACGCCGCACTGCCGCGAATGGTCATGTTAACCTATCAAATGCCGGATGCGATTCGGGAAATCGCCAGGCAGGGCGAGTTCGACGAGTTCGACCTGAACGTCTTCTTTTCAGCAGAAGGCTTGGGCGACAAGGCGAAGTTCAAGTACGAGGAGGAAGTTCAAAAGTGGCTGGACCTGATCCGGGGTTCGTTCATGCCGACTAGCGTGGATAACCTGAAGCTCGGCGCGCAGAAACCGCCGATGCCGTTTTCGGATGTGCGGTTGCTGAACGTGCTTTCTCACACCTTCTGGTTCCTGCCCAGTGTCGCTTCGTGTTATGCCATGCGCAACCTACTGAAGAAAAAGCATAACCGCTTCTATCACGATTACAAGGTGATTGTGGCGGCCGGAAGCGCCGCTGGCATCGGGGTTGCGGCACTGCCGCCCGTGCTGGAGGGTATGGACGAGCCGCTAAAGACCAAGACGATCACCCTGTCATGCGGGAAGCTGACAACAGGCGTAACAGTCAGGCCGTGGACCGGTATTCTCATGCTGCGTAATTCCTCCTCACCTGAAACCTACTTCCAGGCTGCCTTCCGGGTGCAGTCCCCTTGGACAGTCAGAAATCCCGACGGCGCTTCGCCGAATCAGGAGCAGATCATCAAGGAGGAGTGCTACGTCTTTGACTTCGCGCCTGACCGGGCATTGCGGCAGATCGCCGATTACAGTTGCCGTCTGAATGTCAACGAGTCCAATCCCGAGAAGAAAGTTGAGGAGTTCATCAGTTTCCTGCCCGTCCTAGCCTATGACGGCAGTTCCATGAAACAGATTGACGCCGCCGGTATTTTGGATATGGCCATGAGCGGCACAACCGCCACACTGCTTGCGCGGCGCTGGGAGAGTGCATTGCTGGTGAATGTGGACAATGACACGCTCAGACGCCTCATGGACAATCCCAAAGCCATGGAAGCCCTTAGGAGCATCGAGGGATTCCGGAATCTGAACCAGGACATCGAGACCATCATCAACAAGTCCGAAGCGGTAAAGAAGGCGCGGAAGGAAGCCAATGACGAAGAACTTTCCGCCAAGGAAAAGAAGGAACTGACCGAGGAAGAGAAAGAGTACAAGGGCAAGAGAAGGGAGATTCAGGAGAAGCTCATCAAGTTTGCCACGCGGATACCAATCTTCATGTACCTGACCGACTACCGCGAGCGATGCTTGAAAGATGTTATCACGCAATTGGAGCCGAAGTTATTCAAGAAAGTCACCGGATTGACCATGAAGGACTGTGAGTTGCTCTTGAGTATTAACGTCTTCAATAGCGGAAAGATGAATGAGGCGGTATTAGGGTTTAAACGGTACGAGGATGCCAGTTTGAGTTACACCGGCATCAACAAGCACGAGGGCGAAGACATCGGGCTTTATGACACGGTATTGACCCGCAGGGATGCGCAAATGGTGTTTGAGAATGCCACCGCCGAAGAAGTATATGGAGCTATGAAAGGAAAGGGCCAACAAAACGTTCGAAAAACGATAGAGGGATAGCGTGAGCAATTCAGACCTTGATAAATATCTTACTGCTTTTTGTTCGCTTCATCTCAATAGTCGACATTCGGGTCTGGCACCATATTCATTCATATTCATTATATTATACACTTACTGCCGTCCCATGGATGAATGGATTGCCGGATGGTTGCGTATCAAAGACATAAGAATAGAACAATCCTGTAACAAATTCGCAAAATGACTTTTCCGTTTTTTGCATACAGGATAGCCCTTTTAGATTTTCTTTGAACTCAAACCCATTCATCCAACAATCCATCCATCCGTCATCCTGTGGGATGACTCTGGAATAAGGTCGTATACATGTGACGCCGTGGCATCCAACTTCCTTGGACAGTCAACTGAGAACTCCTTCCTTCATCCTCCGAGCTCGATGCAGCGTTTCCTATAATGGAGATAATTCTCATAGGGTGTTTCTTCCGGAACCCCGTGATCTATTGTCGGAATATATCCGCCGCGTTCCCGTAGAGGTGGAATGATTCTCTCCACCATCTCGTCTATATCCTTCTTGCTTTTTGCGAGAATCCGTTTGTCCATGCCTCCGCTCATGACAAGATTCGGGTATTCCCTGCCTGTCCTGACGACATCGCATCCCGATGCTACTTCGAACGGACTCATCACATCCATTCTAATTTTTTCCGTATAAACGGGAATGACAGGATCTGCAAATCCATCCGTGTCAATCTGGACGTACAGGTGGCGCTCATTGTCGATCTGCCTTTTTTTGAGGTTGGAAACGAGCTGCTGATAATATGGAGTCAGGAATTCCTTCATCATGTCCGGGGAGACCAGCGGGCCATGGTTGTAGCAGATGTCCTCGGCAAAATAAATTTCATCGATGGTAACATGCTTCTGGTGCCTAGCAATGACTGAATCCGCCAGGTTGAACCATGTCTTCATGCAGTCATGGATGAGATCTGGCGTGTCGTAGAACATGAAAAGCAATTCACCGGGACCGATAAGGCTTCTCAGGAACATAAAGCCTCCGATGAGATTCTGCGTAATGATATATCCTTCCTTTGCCGCACCTATTGCCTTTGGAATTGAATCTGCTATTGCCTTGATGCGCTCGGGGGTGTCCGGCGTGAGCCTCCATTTCACATTCTGCTCCCAGGTCTTCCAATCTTTCACAGGGTGGTCTATGTATTCCGGCATATATCCTGAACGCCTTCCCTTGAAGAAGAGGACATGGCGGCCTGCGTAATCCTGCACAACCTCGCATTCACCCCGGTCCTCAATTACCTTATCTTCGAAGATAGGGAAGAACTGGGCTTCACACCAGCCGAGCTGGCCAAGTCCGCGATTACCCTGTGGATCATATGAGAATAGCTTTTCCAGGGGGACATCCTGCGGCATTCCCTGCTCCTTCCAGCGTTCCAGGCAGTAGAATCCGAATTCACGCCTGAGCAGCGGAGCTCCCGGAACCATATTGTAGGCGGCGCGCAGCTTCTTCGCGCCGGGTACTGTTTTTTCCTCGGGAAGAAGCCCATGTATTCCATCCAAAATCTTATTCTTCATATAAATATCCTCCATTGTTAAAGAGTTTAAAGATATGCCTGCCCCTTGTGTCAGCCACGAAAATAATCATTTATGCATTAAAATGGAATAGACAAAACGGCATAAAGAATATATAATTCGGCATATTATGAAAAAGCCATCATTGCCCACAGGAAACAACGAATGTTCAATGGCGCCGGGTCCCGCAGGGATAAGCGCAATGAACCTCAAGTGCGTATGGAAGGTCGATGAAGGTCCGTCCTATGACTGCTCCTGCGACAAGGGAAGCCAGAGGGAGCTTATCGCGATAAGGACGCTTGAAGGCGCTGGCAGGATATATATAAAGGACTCGGGCATCATCGATATGCCGTCAACTTCTCTGCTTGTCGTGGAGGCGAACAAAATCAAGCGCTATCATTGCGCCGCAGAAAGATGGCGCTTCTGGTGGTTTGAATTTACAGTTTCCGGTTCCCTTCCCTTTCCTCTTTATTCCTTGATGCATGTAAAGGAAGAATCAGACGAGGAAAAGAAATTAAGGGGACTTTTCCTGAACCTGCTGCATAAGAGTTATATGCTTAGATGCAGGGCTTCGGCTCTTTTCACAGGCATCGTCTATGAATGGATCGGAACTTGGAACAGGGACAGGAAAACCACGCCAGCACAAGAGGCTCTTGAACGTGTGATCGCTCTCATGCACCAGAGGATACGGAAAGGATTTCCAGTAAGGGAAATGGCGAAGATCGCATGTCTGAGCGAGAGAGGTTTCCGTCAGACATTCACCGCTGAGACCGGATTATCACCGAAAAAATATTTTGACAGGATCCGTCTTGAACAGGCCCGCAGCCTTCTTGATCTCGGAGTCTATTCCGTTTCAGAAGTGTCGGAAAGGCTTGGTTATGCCAATCCATTTCATCTCAGCAGGGCATTCAAGGATTATTACGGGGTGGCTCCTTCAAAGGTTTCCAGAAAGGACATAGCCACCTTGAAACTATTATGAGACGATTAGCAGTGGTTATGCCTGTCAGAGGTTTCCATCCTTGACTTTACCTGCTTGCATGGTTAGTTTTCCTTGTGTTGTTTTTATGATATCGGGCAATTTTAACGGCAGTGTTTATTATGAGCGAATGCATAATTGAGAAGAAAGCGATTACCGATAATATTGAAGAATTGAGCACGCTTTCCGATCTGGCCTTGCAGAAATTCAATATTCCGGAGAACAAGCGCCAGGAACTGATGATGGCACTGGATGAGGCCATCACAAATATCGTACTTCACGGATACTCCGGCAAAGATGGCGATATAAAAATCGTGATAGCCCGGAAGAATGAGTATGTGACGGTGGAACTGGTGGACAGCGGGAGGGTATTTGATCCCACCGCCTTTCCCGAACCCGACTTGAATGTCCCTATCGAGGAAAGAAAGATCGGAGGAATGGGTGTTCCACTCATCAGGAAATTCACGGACGGCATGGAATATTATCACAGCAATGGAATCAATCATTTTATTCTAACAAAAAAAACAGGGGTGGCAAATGGCTGAAAGACTTCAGATAATAGAGGAAAAGCGAAAAGGCGTCAATATCCTGCGAATCAGGAATACGGTGCTGCTTGAACCGCAGGCTGCCGATGAAATGACGAAAATCCTTTCTGATGCATTTGATTCAGGATCGCTGAAAGTCATTATAAACATCGCAAACGTGACAAGGATGTCAAGCCTGTTTTTCCGGTCCTTCATCATCGCCGGGAAAAAAGCCAAGGAGAAAAATGCCGTCATGATCTTCTGCAATGTTTCTCCGACAATCAAAGCCGGTTTTGACATGATGGGGCTCGGAGCCTACTTCAAGATCTACCCTGAAGAGTCAAATGCCCTTGATAACATTTAGGGTCCGCTAAAAAATAACTTGGGTATTTGCTGGCGAAGATTTCGGATGGATTATCATGGTGCGAAAGAGGAACATATCTAAAGATATTTGACGATTGAGCAACGTGATAAGCGGCCGGAAGAACGCCAGCCCCTTGGGACGTGAATCCATGCATTGTACGTATTCAGTAAACTACTCTTGTTTACTGAATCCGTACTCCAAATAAAATATGAGGAACTGTTCATTTCGCGTTTTATTAGATGTAAAGATTCACTGAACGAACATGGTTCAGTGAATCTTTACCGCCTGTATCTCCCGTCAAATGCCCAAGTTATTTTTTAGCGGGCCCTTAGTTCATGACAATCAATATCTTGCAATGGTTTCTAGGATTAGATCGTATGTTCTTTCCGTCTGGGACAGCATGAACTTGTAATACTTCTTTTCATTGCCCTGGACTGTCTTAGGCACAGGATCAGGCATAACCTGCTGGAAATTGCTACGGTAGCCATGGCAGCTGCTGTAGTCCATCTTATATTTCGAATTCATCCATTGCTCGGTCAGGATTTTTTTCGAAAGGTCTTCGCGTGAGGCCTTGTTGCCAGGAAGCTCCATGGGACAGGATCACGTCGTATTTCGAGCTGCTGACCGGCTTGATGGAAAGATCATACCTTTTGTTCTGGGAATCCAAGGCATAGCACTTGCTCATGTCGAAATGGGGGGCCGGTGAAACCCTCGAAATAGAAACCATGCAGGCTGAAGCCCTGGGGATTGATTGCAACCTGGTAGACGACGGTCGCCTTGCCGTCGGGCTGCGGTGAAAGCGACACCTCGGCGAACTCCCAGTCTATCGCCATGGATGCCACGGCTGTGGACACCAAAAGCAGGAACGACAGCAATATTTTACCGATGATTGGAAATTTTGAATTCATAGCTTAAAGATAAGACGTTATCAATTGAAAGTCAAAATCATAGTTTTGAAGTCGCCGATATTTCACCCATGTCTATTTTCATTTTGAAATTCCTGACGGTCAGAATTTCGATCCCCTTGTCGGCAATCTGATAAATGATCCTGTAATTTCCATGTATTATTTCCCGGATTGCGGAATTATTGATTTCAGGAACAATCCGTCCGCTTTCCGGAAAAGCTTCAAGCCGTTTGACGGAGTTGAAAATCTTCCTGACCCACTTTACGGCCTCGGCGCTGCTGTCCTGAGAAATATATGAAGCTGTCTCAGCTACTCTGTCAATTGCCAGTGGAGACCAGGTTATCTTCATGACACGATCTTATCCATGACGGTCTTTAACGCGGATTCATGGGACATCCCCTTTCCGTCTGCAAACTGTTTTCTCGCTGTTCCAATATCATCCACGAGTTCAAGATGTTCGATGAGATCCTCGTATTCGTCAACCCCGAGAAGGACAGCAGCTGACTTTCCGTGCTGTGTCACTACAATCGGACGCCTTGTCATTTTGACTTTGTTTATCAGTCCGGTTGCATTGGCCCTGAACTTAGACAAGGGATAGACATCCTCATTTAAAAGTATCCTGTTCATAAGATTTTTCTCGCTTATATCGTACAATTATTTGTACATAATATTGCACCAAATAAAGATTTTTCAAAAAAATAATAAAATTTTCTTTTCCCGGCTTGCATCGCCGTGTTATATGTGTATTATTACACTAATACACAATGATTATAACAATTGACACGCACAGTGGAATGCCTATTTTCCGGCAGATATTAGACCAGATAAGCCGGCAGATCCTGACTGGACAGCTCAAAACCGGCGAACAGCTGCCTCCTATCAGGGAATTCTCCGCCGAACTCAAGATAAATCCCATGACCCTCAGCAAGACCTACTCCATACTGGAATCGGAAGGCTACCTCGAAAGACGAAGAGGAATAGGACTTTTTGTGAAGAAGATGGAAACTTCAGAAAGTTCATCGGTCAAAACAGAACTCGCGGAGGAAATCCTCAAGACTGCGGCTGTCAATATTTCCCAGCTTGGAATCAATGAGGATACCGCCTTGAAGATTTTCTCCAGACACTACAGGAAATATAAAAGCAAAATGGAGGAGTGATATCATGACATCTCAGCCCATCGTGAAAATATCCGACCTTACTAAGAAATTCGGCAAAGTTGAAGCGTTGAAAAAAATAAACTTGGATATCCAGCCGGGAAGGATAATCGGACTGCTTGGAGAAAACGGAAGCGGCAAAAGTACACTCCTGCGCAATATTGTCGGTCTTTATCTCCCCGACAGCGGCAGATGTGAGACGCTGGGGCAGTCCGCAAAGGATCTCGATGCGGAAACTCTTTCCAGGATAGGATATGTCCACCAGGACGGTGATCTCATCTCTTGGTTGAAGGTGTCAAATCTTATCGATTATGTGTCAAGCTATTACAAGAACTGGAACAAGGATCTGGTGGCTAAGTTTGTCAAGGACTTTGAAATACCCATGGACAGGAGAATCGGCGGACTGTCACCGGGGGAAAAGCAGAGGATTTCCATCCTGATTGCAATAGCATACGAGCCTGAACTCCTAATCCTCGACGAGCCTGCGGCGGCCCTTGATCCTCTTGCGAGAATGAAATTTCTTGATACCCTGATGGAATTCATACAGACCCCGAACAGGACAATCATTATTTCCTCCCATATTCTCACTGATGTCGAGAAGATAATCGACCATGTCGTCCTGATGCACAGGGGCGGAATTATCCGCGACTGTGGGTTTGATGAGCTCAAAGAGGAATTCATTAAACTGACATTATCTTCAACTTCACCAGAGTCTGGGCTGCCGGATGAAATTCCACTTGAAGGCGTTGTCTCATGCAAAAAGGACAAAAAACGGGCGGTTCTGACAGTAAAAAATATCGGCTCAGCCAAAATCCGCGAACTTGAGGATTCCCTGTCCTGCAAAATAGAATTGCGGCATCTTTCCCTTGAAGAAATCTACAAGATAATAATGACTTTGGCCAAGGGGAAATGACCATGAAACCGCTGATTAGAAATTTCAAACTGATTTTAAGCTCTTGGTTTGGATGGATGTATATAATTCTGTTTTTATTTGTAGCAGGATCACAATGTTCAATTTCTATTTTTCATGGTAAAACATCTGTTGGGGATTTGACATTCGCTATTTTAATAACGAATATCTGGGCAGGCATGTTCTTGTTTGTGCCCATAGTGGAATTGTTAAAGAAGCCTTTCACTTTCATGTTGCCGTCATTTATGAAGGAATCAAGGAAGTTCATTTTCACATCCGCCATAGTTTTCAACATTCTCTTTATGTTCCTAATTGTCTCCATTGTTCTAATCAGGGGAAGCATGACTGTCGGAGAACTTGCAAATGCCTGGATTCTCCTACCTACAGGGATTATGTTGCTTGTTGCCGTAGGCCACATGTTTTATAGAAGTTTTAAAATAGTAATGATCCCGTCTTTATTGTTCCTGATTTTCCCCCGCGAAGCCGCAAATATTTTAACGGTGTTTTATAATATTTCCATTGTTCGGTTTCCATTGTTGACGTTCCTGATCGAACTTGCCTTTCTTTTTCTGCTTTGGGAAGCTTTTGATAAAAGAGATTTCCTGCGTAACGCCTATTTGTTCCTCAATAAGAAAAAGTCAGGATTTTATAAAGAAGCCGAAAACTGTGAAGTTGAGCAATACTTTTTAAGTTGCCTCCAGAAATGTAGTATCTCTCGTATTAGAAATTCTCTTGGCGTGATATACGAACTCCCTTTTTTCATCGGGATATCGTCAACGAAGAACATTGGAATATTTTTTGTCCTGTTGCCATTGCTGCTTTTTCCATTATTGGGATATCTCATGGAAAATAAAAAGAATGATGACTATTTCTTTCCTATCATAATTCTTGCAGGCGTCGTATGCGGAGCTTGTACCCATCATCTGTTTAAATACAAATGTTTTTCAACCTGTGCCAGAAAGGACAGAGCAGTATTAGTTCTTTCTGCAAGCCTTATGATAAGTGCGTTTTTATGTATTTACATTTTTGGACTTACGTATTTCATGTTTGCAATTTCCCCATATCTGCCGGAGATAAGGTATCAAGTGTATCTGTTTAGGTTTTCATGCCCGCTGAATTATACGATAGCCCTCTTTCCATTGTTCCTATATCCGCTTTTCGGGATATTGTCGCTGATTGCGAGAATAATCAGCCCTCAAAGTCAAATTGTTATAGAAGTGATGGCGTTATTCCTGTGTTTTATTGGTTTTTCCTTTTTTCAATTTAAATTTCCAGACGTAAAACAATTCGTCTATCTGTCTCCTGTGCTCTGGATTTTCTTCCTTATTCTACTGAATGCATATTATGCCTCTTCAGACCTTGCAGTCCAGGGCGAAGAAAAACTCCAGTAAAATAAATTTTTCGAATACGAAAAATTTATCATTCTTGCAATTCCATAGTTGACAATTATATTTACTCTCCATTGACAATAGGTTGACAATGGATATTAAAAGACAAATTATAAACAGGCTAAATGAGGCTGAATACCTGACAGGGCTTGAGCTTTGCAGGATTTTCAGCTTTTCAAGACAAGCATTGAACAAGCATGTCAAAGCCCTTGTTGAGGCGGGCAGTATCGTCAAGCAGGGAAGAACGAGAGGGGTCGTCTATCAGATCAATTCCAAAGCAAAAAGAAGTTCAGCTGAAAAGCTTCAAAGGGTAATAAGTCTCCAGGGTACTCATGAAGACCAGGTGTTTGGAGAAATAAACGCTGTCTTGAATGTCAAAAGGGCGGTCGACAAGAACATCTATGACATGCTCTATTATTCCTTCACTGAAATGCTCAACAATGCCATAGACCATTCCAACTCTGAAAAATGCCGGATATTCATATCCTTGGACAGATATAAGATAAAGTTCACCATCAGGGATTATGGAATTGGAATATTCAGTTCCATATATAAGAATCTCGGACTTCCGGATGAAAATTCGGCCATTGGAGAACTGATAAAGGGGAAGACGACGACAATGAAGGAACGTCATACTGGCGAGGGGATATTTTTTACATCGAAGCTGGGTGATATTGTTTCATTCAGATCTCATGGATTGAGTCTTGTCTTTGATAATATCAGACAGGATGTGTTCATTCAGAAAAAAAGGTTTACCGAAGGGACCGAGGTTAATTTTGAAATGAGCAGATTCACCAAGAAGAAGATTGATGAATGCTTCCGCCAATTTGCTCCTGAAGAATTTGACTACAAATTTGACAGGACTAGGATTCTGGTGAAGCTTTTCCATAAGGATTATGTATCCAGATCTGAGGCTAAAAGACTTATCTCCGGGCTTGACAAGTTCAAGGAGCTGGTTCTTGATTTCAAGGACGTAAATTCAATCGGACAGGGCTTCGCCGACGAGCTGTTCAGGGTCTTTATGACAGCCAATCCCGATATCAGGATGCACATCACGAATGCAGGAGAACCGGTCAGGATACTCCTCAGTCATGTGGTTGACAATAAGATTAACGGCAGGTTGACGATAGATTGACAATAAAAATTCCGGAACGGAATTTTTATAGAAGATGTTTTTCCGCATTTTTCAGGATTGATTCCAATGAGTGGCGGACATCATCGGGATATCCGGACGTGAAATCGGAACCTGTTTTATTTACCCATTGTCAAATTCTCTTGAAACCTTAACCGCTTTTCCTGTACGGATGGATTCCCAGCAGGCGGCGCATGTGGCAACGATCTGAGCACCGTCGCGCACACCCACCAGAGGTTTGCGATCGTTCAGGATGCAGTCCGCAAAATGCCGTGTGAATGACAGCACTTCGCCCGCATGGTCGGCGCTATTGCCGGCCGGGAGGATTTTTTCTTCCACCGGCGGCTTTCCGGTACCGTAATAATCGTAGACAATTCTATCGTTAAAAAGCGATGCCTTTGTGCCGTACAATCCGATGCCCACGCCGTGGAATGATCCAAGCCGCCACAGGTTCGGCGCATGCACCAGGTCAAAGGCCGCCATTATCCTGGCGGTAATCCCGCTGCGGTAGCGCAACGATATGATGAAGTTGTCCGGCTTGTCTTCGGGGTAGCGCGTTTCCAGTCCGCCGTGACTTCCATAAGCAAAGACCTCGTCGACCTCGCCGAGGCACCAGCGCAACAAATCCGCCGGATGGCAGGCGCCGCCATAGATATAGTCCTGCGGCATCTGATAGCGCCACGGCGATACATCGAGCACCGGACGCATGTCGTGTACATAATATGCTTCGGCAAGCATGACGCGTCCGATTTTGCCCGATGCCACCAGGTCGTGAATGGCAACGAACATTCCGTTCCAGCGCATGCTTTGCGCCACCAGAAGCTTCAGTCCGGTCTGGTCCACCAGCCGGACGATCTCCCTCGCTTCTTCGATCGACACGACCATCGGCTTGGTGACCATGACATGTTTTCCTGCGAGCAACGCAGCCCTGATCTGTTCGAAATGGTTCGGACAGGGCGAAAATATTCCGATGCAGTCGATATCCTTTCGTGCGAGCAGCGCCGCGTAGTCGCCGGTGATATATTCCACCTTGTATTCCGCCGCCAGTTCCTTGAGCGGTTTCCCAACGGCGTAGCGATGATGACCTCGTTGAAAATCCGTGTCATAAATACCGTTCACGCGAATGTTGGTATCCGGATCGAGATTGACCTGCATCACCAGCGATCCCATCCCCGTACCCACGAGTCCTAGCCCGATCTTTTTGTCATTCCGTTTCATTGCAAAACTCCTTTCTGTTTTATTTTGAGCGTTTATTCTCCATTAATTCTGATGCGCATCTCCGAAATCTGGTACTGGCATCAGTTCTCCGCCCCGGACGGCTGACTCGTGCGCCACGAGTCCGGGGATGAGATATCTGGCGGCCTGCCAGACATTATTCGGCGGAATTGCACCGGTCACGCATGAAGAGATGAAATCATGTACCAGAAACTGATGCGATCCGCTATGTCCGTTCCCAAGGCCGACAAATTCTTCTGGCAACAAATGGATTGGATGCACTTCGGACACCCCTTTGTGGGTGCCGTCTGAAGATTGCACCTTCGCCATCAGTCCCTGGTCGCTACCGGCTGGAATATCTCTGCAGGAGAGCTGCTGCGAGACATCCCTGCAGGCCGCGCGATCCTTGGTCACCCACATCTGGCCTCCTACCTGCTCTTCATAGCTCGCTTCGGTTCCATACATGCTCATGCCAACGGTTCCCGGATGTCCGATCCGGCGGAATTCGCTGATACGCGCCATGCTGCCGTCCGACATCCGGCATAGCATGGTCTCGTTGCTGAACGGATTTTTCCAGACATTGTCCGTCCGTGCGTATAGGTTGTCAGGATGGCGGTCCACAAACCCCATGCCGGACACATGGGTGGCGTGCGCTCCCGTAACCGAGACGATCATGCTTGTCGAATGCGTCGGATAAAACATCGGCGGCATGCCGAAATACTTCTCCCAGTCTTTTCCATGCCTCCACTTCGCCACGTCATACATGCCGTGTACGTAGTCATGATAGTATTCCCCCTCGGCGTAGACAATGTGTCCAAAATCCCCCTTCCTGAACCGTTCCCGGCAGTAGATCGCACATGGATAGTAATAGCTGGTCTCAGCGATCATGTAGATCTTTCCGGTCGATTCCACTGTCTTTACCAGCGCCGTGATCTCCTCAAGCGAAATCGCCGATGGAACCGCCGAGTAGACATGCTTGCCCGCCTTGAGCGCCTGCACGGCCTGCGGTCCATGCAGGTGATGCTGGGTGATGATGGCAATCGCGTCGACATCCATTGCACAGAGCTTGTCAAGAGAGGGGCAGGTGTCGGAAATGGCGTGCTTCTTTGAATTCTCATCGAGTTTTTTCCGATCAAGATCGCACAGCACGACGTTTTCAACAAGCGGGTGCGCCTTGAAAAGAGGTATGAAACATTGTGCAAAAGCACCAACCCCCGCTATTCCAACTCGAATTTTATTGTTTTTTTTATTCATAGACTTTCCTTTCTTTGAATTGTTTACATTTCTCAATCAAACCTTCAATTTATTTTTTCTGACAGCTCCAGTCCATTCACGGGAATCCGGAACCGGCAGCCACGCGCCGCCCATGGCAATGGATTCCTGGCTGATCAGCACGTGAAGATTACGTTCCAGCGCCGCTATTGCCTGCGGGACATGGAAATGCATCGGAGTTCCTATAATCACGGCGTCCAGCTCGGATTTTTCCAACATTTCTTCGTAATTGGCATACTGTTCGCGTGCGCCAAGACGTTCACGTGCGGCTGGCAGATCTTTTTCGTTTATGTCGCAAACCGCATGGATGGATACATTCTTCTTAAGCGCATCACAGGCCGATTTGAAACTGGCGCCGCGTCCGCAGGCGCCGACGATGACAAGATTCAGTTTTGTCATTGTCTTCATAAGTTTTCCTATTGGGTTTTATGTTCGGTCTACCGACCAGAGCTCTATATTCCTAAGCAGTTCGCGCGCCTCCGATTCGGTCCTGCACCGTGTACAGATCATCAAACCTCGTGCAGATAGAAGCTCCAATGCCAGTCTGACCTCTTCGGGCGGAATCGAGATGTGCAGGTTCTTACCGGAGGATTGCACCTTTTTAAGCACAGCCAGATAATGCAACGGGCTGGGTTTGCCGGCACCGGGCAGAATCTGCAGCGCATGGAGCCTGGGCAGTTCACAGAGCGCATCCACATGTTTGAACGCATCGACTCCGTCCACGTGATAGATGGAATAGTCAAGAAACTCCGTCTGCTTCTTGATGGCCGGGAGAAAGAGAGACTGGAACATTTGCGGGGAAATATTGTATGAGAAATCATTGGAGACAGCGTAGGTCCTGCCGGGCGCCCACACGCCAATCCAGCACAGGGAGCCTTCTGCGGCATTGCGGATCACGGAGTAACTTTCATCATAGAAGTCACACCACATGTCCATGAGATACATCTCCGCGTCGCGCACCGCCTCCGGGCGCTCGATGCAATCGAACAGAAGCTGCTCGGTGCCGCGCAGGGCCGCCAATGTGTCACCGCCATGGTAGAAGGCGCCGAGGGAGGGCAGTGATTTGCCGGCCGCTTCGCGAACTCCGCGCTTCAATACACTCATGTGGTACCGATAAGCCGGATGCTCCTTGTCGATGTGGAGCGCGCGGACATCAAATCCGTCGGTATAGGTCAGCATGGGGTCGTGCCATCCCGTCTCCATGTCGAGCTCGAAAGGGCAGCCGAGAATAGTTGGTATGGAGGCGATGCCGGGATGACCCGGATACCATACGGGGAGCGCTTCGCCGCCGTAGAATGTCCGGCTCATTCCATAGTCGATCCGTTTGCTGATGGCATCCAGATCGTACCACTTTTCCTGAATGTTTGTCGCTTCGGACGGTTCCGGCCTGTCAGGTGGATTGTCCAGCGGTGCGTACACGTGAATTGCGCAGCGCCCGAAATATTCATGCGCCCACCAGACGCGGTAGCGTTGTTTTGTCTCTTCCCAGTCCGGTTTGTATTGCAGTTGCATGATGTCGTATCCTTTCAGTTGCGTCCATGTTTTCGGTAGTGAGCAAGCCCTTCGATCAAAGTCTTTATGTTTTCCAGTGGTACGCCGGGTGCGATGGAACTGCTGCATCCGAGCATCAGTCCGACTTTCGGGCCTTTCTCAACAATCCAATCCATCTGGCTCCTGACGTCCGCAGGCTTGCCGTGGGGCAAAGTGGTAGTAACTGATACACCGCCGATGATGAACAGGTCGTCGCCGTCCCTGGTCTTCATCCTGCAGATCTTCTCGTAATCCATGCCATCCTCATACTGGAACCCCTGGAAACCACCGAGGCCGACATCAAGCAGGCGTGGCACCATCTGCATCAGATTACCGTCGCAATGCCAGATGAGCCGGATGCCAGCGTCGAGAAACGGCTGGATCGAACGGGCGAAGTGCGGAAACCATATCTTGTCGAGGGTCTTCACGTCAACAAGAGTACCGCGCGAATCTGCCATGTCATGATCCAGACGAAGCAACCGCGGTAGGCCGCCCTCGATTATGGCGCGTGCGGAGATGCGGTTGAATGCCTCTGCTGCATCGGCGTGGAGCTTGAAACCCCGCTCGATAATCTCCGGATAGAGCGCATAGGCCATGAAGTAGTTGGCGTAGCCGTAGTGTCCATATAGAAAACCCGGGAAGGTAAAGAAGCCGCCATACGGTCCCTTCAGCATGTTCATGCCGAAAAGTTCCTGTATCTTGACTTCGCCGGCAATCAAATCGCGGGCACGCCCGTTTTCGTTCACTTCGAGGTCGCGCTTCCACTTCTCCCATTGTGGGAAGAGGACTTTCTCCATGTGTTCAATGGCGGCCTCGGGCGAATCTATCAGCATTCCGTCACGGATGATCTCCTCGGCACCGGTGGTGGCGCCGCGCTGGGTGTTCTCGCCGTAACCATGATCCTTCATGGTCAGGGGGTTCTCGGCCAGCCATTGGTCGATGAAACAGGCTCCGGCCTCCAGCTGGAATTCACGGTAGACCCGGATAGGTTCCTTCTCGTAGCTGCCAGGCGGATTGCCGGAGAGCGTTTCCAGATGAGACCACTGCATGTCGTTCAGAAGCCAAGCGGGAATCCCTTTCGTCGGCCTCATGGCGATGGTGTCAAGCGCCAACAGGGCATTTGCTTGCCACTTGTCTTCGAATGCGCTGAATCCGATATTGAATCCATTGTTATCTTCCAGCGCGGAGAAAACTAGGGTCTTATTCGGATATTTGACTGAGGAAATGCGCATCCTGTCCGGCAGCAGGGCCGAACCCGTGAACTTCTGCAGGATGGAAGATCCTCCCCCGAACTTCCTCCGGAGCGCGGACACGTCCTTTTTGAGAGCGGGCAGGAAGCCGGCAGACAGCACCTTCTTTTCTTTTCCCACTTCCAGCATTTCAGACAGCACCCGCGCACCATCCGACTTCGGATACGCATTCACAATCGAGCGTGCATCCTTGTAGGACGCAACCAGCTTGCCATAGCTGTCCAGCAGCTTTTCAGCCACCGGCAGGAATTCTTCCGGACGCGCCATGGACGGCAGCACCTTCTTCCAATCCGCATAGGCGCGATAGATGGGCGCGTAGAAAACCATGTCTTTCATGATAGTGGTGAAGTTGGAGGCCTTCTCGTTGAGAGAGACACCTCTGAAGACGCCGCGTTTGACATCGTAGCGCTCCAATTGCCAATCGTCGGAACGGTAGCGGTCGCGGTCGGTTTTTTTTCGGAAATCGGGCACTTCCATGGGCTTGCCGCCTTCGCGCGAACTTCGCAGCGCCTGGATGCCGGGGATGGTGACATCGCAGCCGCCGTAGATGTCGAAAGGCCCCTTTTCGCCGGTGAATATCTCGCGGGCGAAATAGTAGAGCGTCCAGAAGTCTCCACCACCGTGGCCGGTAGTGGCCGCGAGTTCGCCCAATCCTTCCCATTTGGGATTAACCTGCATCTTTGGTGAGCTACCGGACGCACCGAGGCGCAGATTAACTCCGTCGTGACCGCTCTCAAAAGCACCGAGCGTCCCCCATATGCGCTGATTATGGGTGTCGTTTGTTGTGGCACCCATGAGGTTGCGGACTACTCCCCCATTGCTCATGCTGATTAGAGAAGGAGTCATCGTTCCATTTCCTTCGCCGTTCCTCCCCAGATATCCGGCAATCTGCTGTCGGACGGGGAAGGCCTCCACCATCGTCGGACGTGTGCCGGTGATGACCATGACTGGTCCAAGTGAGTGAGTGCAGTAATAATGGAAGTTGAACCAGCTCCGCCAATTGTGGACATTGTGTCCGGGTTTGACGGGAATGCCGTCGATATAGGTGTAGGCCAGCATCCGGCATTCGTGGACATATTCGTATTCGGCATACATGAGTTCGCCGAACAATCCTTCCCGCCAGCGGTTTGCCGCCCACATGTTGGCGGCTGTGAATGGATAGTTTTCCGCAAGATTATAGACAAGCTTCCGTTTCTCAACCTCCTCAACCAATTTTACTCCCTCGGCCATCGTAAAGAACGATGTTACTTCCGAAAGCACGTGCTTGCCTGCCTGAAGGCATTTGATGGCGTCGCCGGCGTGGGAGGGGCAGAACGTGGCGAGCAGCACGGCATCAAAGTCCTGCTTCAGGAACTCGTCCGCATCTGCCGTGGCGAAGGCTCCGGGGTTTACGTTCAGGAAATTGTCGCGCATGTGCTGGTTGTAGTCGCAGCCGGCAACGACATCCATGTTGAGGAACTTGCAGGTGTTGTAGAAGCTCATTCCCCTGCCAAGACCCCATATGCCAAGCCGGATGCGCTTGTCCGTGTCGAATACTTTCTCCGCCTTATCACTCTTCATATGACAACTCCTTGTTTAAAACCATTATTTTTTACCATGGTCAAACTGAAATCAATATTATTCCAAGCAGGCTCATGAGAATTCCAGCAATCCCGGAAATACCGAATTCCTCCTTGAGTTTAAAGGCGCTGTAGCCCACCACCATCATTATGCATGCTCCTACTGCCAGCGGATAGACAAGCGATGATATTTTGGCGACTGCCATTATGTCAAGGGATTTATACAGGACAACTTGGCCGGACAGTACCAGGAAAGCATAAATCAATGAATATAGTAAAGTTCCTTTCAATGGAACCTTACCGCCTTTCAGTAAATGATATCCCGTCCAGAAAATGAAAGTGAATCCGGACATTAGCGGCACTCTCAGCGCCCCCTTGTCCGACCAGTCGCCCCAGTGTGAAGGCAGAATGCTGAAGATCTGGGAGGTTCCGATCAGCAGGAAAGCGGATATCGAAAATAAAATCCAGGTCAATCCGGTTCCCGGACTTCCGCATTTTAAATTAATTGTTTTCATCGGACGCCTGATCTCCTTCAGGGAAAGCAATGCGAAACTTGTCAAGATTAAAAGAACACCGGCAATTCTTGAGATTTCAGCCTTCTCCTTCCAGAACAACAGTGCAAATATGAAAGGAAGGATCATTGCCGACTGTGCAATTGCCCAAGCAAATCCATGATGTCCGCACTGCATCGCATCCCGCATTTTCAGAAAGCCGATATTGGCTGTGACAGCGACTGCAAGCATCACGAAGAGGAGTTCGAAAAACCTGGAATTTGCATCTCCCGACATGATAGCCGTGTAATCCGGGATAATGACCAGGGAGGATATTAAAATAAGGCCTGACGCCAGAAGCATGAATGAGGAAAAATCCATGTTTCTTTTGATCACCAGGCTGAAAACTATACCAACTCCGCCCCAGATGAGGCCTGTTATCAGAGTCAAAATAAAACCTTGCAACGCAGGATACATTGGTATTCCTGTTAAATAATTATATATTAACACCGGATTATACCACCGCATATTTGTGTCTGGCAACGACGTAAAAGATAGAAACATTATAAATATCAGAGATAATTGGATATGCTGGATTTTTTAATTGCACATGTCGGAGTTTACGGTAAGGCAGAAAGATTCATGCAGATTGTCCAATGCCCATGGATCAGCTTTTATGTAAGCGGTTTGAAATACAGCAGGGACTATCTTCCTGATGGCAGGCTGATAAGAAATGCGGGTTCTGATGAAAAGCCTTGCTTTGCCGTGAAAATTCCCGGGATGAAAATAGACTTTGAATTTGGGGATGGACGCGAGAACTGGGTGATGATGCTTGAAAATGTCCCGATTCGATCGTCATCCGATGGTAAATCCGCTGAAATAAAGGAAGGATCCGAATGGCTCAGGATTCCTTTTTACGTCGAGGTTCCTGATGAACGGGTTGAAGGGTGGCGGATGGAAATGCGCCGCATCCAGGACGCATGGCTCAGCCCGACGCCGCTGAACTCCTTCCGGGCCCGGCTTGGGATAACAAACATATTGCGCTTCATGGTGGACAGGCTGCCTGACACTCTGGGCTTCTCGCCGGAAGAAAAACTTAAACGTCTGATTGATGAGGATTCCACGTTTTCCAGATCCATCCAGGAACTGAGCCGTTCCTGCGGAATGTCTCCGGATCATATGAGGGTGCTGTTCCAGAAAAGATTCCATATCTCCCCGCTCGCCTACAGGAACCAGAAACGCGGCACATATATGATGGAGCTTATCGCGAACAGTCCGTTGTCCGTGAAGGAAATTTCATACCGCACAGGATTCAGGCATGTATCCCATTTCTGCATGGAACACAGGAAACTCTATGGAATCACGCCGCTGGAAGGTATAAGGAAATTCCGCAATATCCGGGACATGCACAATTCACTGTAAATTATAAATTTTTAGTCCAAAAAATTTATCCGTAGACTTCGCGGTTGATCTGCTTGAAGAACTCGTGCATGAAGTCGGAACGCTGTTTTGCAACTTTGCGGCCGGTCTTCGTTAAGAGTTTGCCATGGATGTGGCGGAGTTTGACGAGATATTCGCGGTAAGCTGAATCTTCCGAGCTATATGAATCGGATGCTAATGCTTCTTCTTCGGTATTATGGAGTTTCGCGCCGATCCTGCCGGCGAAATGGAAGGCACGCCCAACTCCGACTGCTCCGATCGAATCCAATTTATCCGCATCATAGACAATTTTTTCTTCTATAAGTAACGGACTTCGTCCGCCGCCGCGGTACCTATGGGTTTTAACGCAGTTGCAGACCTTCCTGATGAACTCCTCGTTGCGGAATTCGCAGTCCCGGAGGAATTTATCGGAGATCTCGGAACCGATGACGGCATGGCATACCTTGCCTTTGCTTTTAAGTTCCTCGGGGCGGGCGATATCATGCAGGACGGCAGCGGTCTCGACGACCTGGATGTCCGCGTTCTTTTCGCCTGCGGCTATGATCTGGGCGTTATGGAGCACGCGGCGGGTGTGTTCCCAGTCGTGGCAGCCCGGTGCAGATTCCAGGCGTTTCCGTACCGCATCAGAAAGCTTCTTGAATTTTTCAGAATATTTCATAGGTCAGAATATATCACCATGAAACAGATCCTCCTATGCTAGAACTACGGAGTACAGGACAAATATCCGAAAAAGTTGAATCTTGAATTTGAAACTATGAAGATGTATCATTGGAGAACACAATCAGTTTTTTGGTGTTCGAAAATGCCTACAAATTTAAAAGTTATTTCGTGGAAAGTTCCGCTGGCCAGGAAATACTGTTTCAACGAACTGTTCATGGGGGAAAGGAAGTCCCTGGTCATAGTCCAGAGGGTAGACCAGACCGATACACTCATACACAGCCATGATTTCACCGAACTCGTATTCATCCTCAGCGGCTCGGCGGTGCATGAAGTCGGAAAGATGAGATATGAGATGAGACCCGGAGATTTCTTCCTCATAGACAACAGGACAAGGCATGCATACAAAAACTGCCGGACCCTTAAACTCGTGAATGTGCTTGTCCAGGAAAGATTCCTCGACCACATGAAAAAAATGCTTTCAAGCATCAAGGGGTTCGACATTCTTTTCCCGCATGATAAATCCGGTTCGTTTGTCCGGCCTCCCAATCTTGGAGCATCAAGGCTGGAAGAATGCCTCATTCTTGTAAACAAGATCGAAAGAGAACTGTTCGAATCCGGGCCGGCCTCCAATGAGATGCAGTCCCTCCTGACTACCGAACTCCTGATAACGGCCTGCAGGTTTGCAGAATTGAAGGAAGTGGAAAACGGAAGCCTCTGGCCCAACATGGAAAAAGCGCTATCTTATGTCCAAGGGCACTTCAACGAGGAAATCAATGTCGACAAGCTCTGCGCGCTGGCAAGCATGTCCAAAAGATCCTTCATGCGATATTTCATGAGGACGACAGGATACTCGCCGATACAGTACCTCCTTAAAATCAGGGTTTTAAAGGCGTGCCAGTTCCTCCGCGAAACCGACAAGCCGCTCTCTGAGATCTCCTCCTCCTGCGGATTTGATGATACTAATTATTTCTCCCGCATCTTCAGGAAAAGCACCGGCCTTCCACCGAACACATTCAGGAAAAAGACAAACTTCGGGATCCAGCCTTAAGCCCTGTCTACTATACGCATATTTGCGGTATCATGCCTACAGTGGTTTTTCTGGACATTCCCCGTCCCCTGCCAGCTTGCCTGGCAGGAGCGGGAGATTATCCAGGCTATAAGTGGAGAATCGCACTGCCGTCCCGTCTTCGCATCCGGTGGTTGCACCGCCGGATGCGAAGGCGAGGGATGGTGTTGGTCAGTCAAACGCAATATAGCTGGCAATCTTTATTTCCTGCCAGTCAAGCTGGCAGGGGATTGTAAGCCCTCTGCTGACGGCGGATGTCGATTGTACAGAAAATGCGTATAGTAGACAGGCCTTAAGCCAGCTCCCCAAACTCGAAATCCGAATTTTGGCAGCAATGTGCTATTTATTGGCCTTTTTGTGAAGGATATTTTATCCGCGGACGGATATGATTATCTCACAAAGAAAGGATTTCACACATGAAAAAAATAAGAAGGACAGAATATAGGAAGAAGGTGCTGGGCTGCTGGCTCGGCAAGGCGGCAGGAGGAACATTGGGAATGCCCCACGAGGGCAAGGACGGGCCGCTGGATCTTGAATATTACAGCCCGGTTCCGACGACGATGCTTCCGAACGACGATCTGGATCTCCAGGTGCTATGGGCGTGTGTCATGGACAAAATGAAGGAGCCGAAGGTCGACAAGGACATAATGGGAGAAGCATGGCTTAAACATGTTGAATTCCCCTGGGATGAATATGGTGTGTGCATACGCAACCTGAAAAATGGAATCAGGCCACCCTTTTCCGGAATCTGCGACAACTGGTTCTACAATGGAATGGGAGCGGCGATAAGAAGCGAAATATGGGCCTGTCTCGCCCCTGGCAATCCTTCACGGGCCGCCTATTACGCATACGAAGATGCCTGCACCGATCATTCCGGCGACGGGATATGGGCGGAGATATTCTTTTCGGTGATGGAATCCCTCTGTTTCCGGGAAAGAGATCTTGAACTGATAATCGTCAAATCCGCATCATATCTTCCGCTGGATTCCAAAGTCAGGAATGTCGCCATAGACACGTTGGAATGGTGGAATCTATTAGGAGACTGGCTAAAAGTCAGGTCAATGATCCTTGACAAATACGGGCATCATAATTTCACAGACACCATTCAGAATATAGGATTCACAATACTCGGGCTCCTTGCCGGCGGCGGTGATTTCGGAAAAACCGTCTGTGTAGCTGTAAACTGCGGGAAAGACACCGACTGCACCGGAGCGACAGCGGGCGCAGTCTTTGGCATCCTGTATCCGGACCGGATAGGGGAGAAGTGGCTCAAACCGATCGGCAGGAATCTTGTGCTCAACAAGCAGATTACCGGCATCATACATCCACCCACGCTGGACGGATTCACGGATTTGATCCTCGATCTCGGAAAAAAACTTGATTCCCCAAAACAATCCAAATATGGCGCCGAACCTCCTCTTGTGAACGCCAGGATATGCTATGTCGACGCCGGAAGAACTCCCTGCTGCCTGGAAAACTGCACGAAAGAGATTCTTGACAGCATTTCGAGCGAAATGAAGACCGTCGTCTTTCCCGGCAATTATGCCTATGTCCCGAAAGAGGTGCATAAAGGAAGGATGATCGCGGTAAGATACGGAATCAGCGCTGAAACGAAATTCAAGGCGAGAATAATGTTGAGCACGGGTTTGGATGGGGCTCTTTTCCTTGATGCGAAGTGTCTCTTTGGAGGGGACGGATGGATGATCCCGTCTTTCCACAGGGCTGGAGACGGACACTTCAAGGATGTCGAACTTAAAGCCGGAAGCCATGAGATAGTGGCGTTGATGAGGACAAAAGCCCCTGTGGACGCCAGTTGGATTTTCGGTGTCGGGGATGCACGAACCTGCATGTGGATGAACTTGTTTTCTGTCGATGGTATGAATATAGCATTCTCTGAATCCCGTTCTTCAGAGGTAATTGTAAAACTCCAATTTCCGGTCGGACCTGCCTTCGCCCAAGGGCTACGGCAAGGAGCGCAAGTCCGACCCACCGCGCCCGAAGCGGGCGTAAAAATGGAGGGACGCGCTTGCCGCGTCCGGAGTTGTGCAATTACCTCTGAAGTAAGTGACTGATGATTTTGGCAACAAAATGCTAATAACTGGCAGTTTTGTGAAGGATATTGTATTCGTGGACGAATACAATATGCCATGATAAGAGATGTAAATATTCACTGAACCCCGTCCTTCTAGTGAATATTTACTTTTTCACAAAGGAAAAATAATTGACGCAGGGACTGAAAAATCTGAGCAGGAAAATTGACGCCATATATGACATGCTCTGCAATTCCGGTTCAACCGGCACCGCTGCGCAGAGGGGAATTCCAGGTGGCGGCCGGGAGGCCGGACTTGAAAGGGCGATCGAAAAGGCGGTAGAGGTCCGGGAGGCCGAGCTTGAGAGGGCGATCGGAAAGGCGGTAGAGGACTTGGAAAGGACAAAGAGCAGTTTCAAGTCGAAGCAGATAATGGAGATAAAGAAGGAACTATCGAGGGCAATCGGGAGGTAAATATTCACTGAACGAACATAGTTCAGTGAATATTTACAAGGGAAGAACCTTTCCTTAAAAGGTTTTCACCTCCCCGCATTCAGAGTTATGAAATCAGCTCAGTTTACTTAATTCGAACATTCAGGGGCGATTCGCGGGTCCGCCACGGGCGGACAAGTGGAAGGCGCAACGTGGTGGGATGTCTGTGGAAATCACGGACAACTCGTCTTGTTGCGCCTTTTTTGTTTTTACGAATAAATTTACGTATAGGAATTTCAAAGTTTATGAATATCCAGCATTCAGTTTTTGAACTTCATCTTCTGCGAATTGTGAAATTCGTACATGGAGTGCGGCAATTCATTGCCGCCTTTAATGACGGAATTTATTCCGTCCTATCTAAATGCCGCGAAATAAATTTCGCGAAACAAGGCGGTAACAAGTTACCGCACTCCACGGAGCGTTGTCACGCTCGTAAATCAAAAATCCACTCCACTGCATGTTCAGATTATTTTCCCTTCGTCATTCGACTGTTCGATATTCAGAGTTGCGGCTCTTTGGCCGCCCAATTGATACAAACACAATGGAAAGTCAGCTGCGGAATTCTAAAAAAATGGAGTCTTGCAATTGGCTCCTAAAGTAAAGGAGGGCAGTATTTAACTGAAGTCTGTGTTGGAGTGCCACAACCCCGCCGGGACGGCATCAGAAACAAAGTCTTAAAAAAGTATCCATGGAAAGGAAAGATGTATGAGTAAGCAATTGCTGACAGCACTTCTAATTAAATTGTATTTTAAGCCCACAGGCAATCCGCCGCGGCGGACTGTGTTACATTTACCATTACTGGCATCACTTCTCCTCAGCGTGGCTTTCACCTGCGCCAGCGTCGGGGCGACAACTATAAATTGCGATGTAAGCGCTGAAGTACATCCGGTGAGCCCTTATATCTATGGCTCAAATCTGACGAGCGGCGATCCTCAATGGAACAAGGATGTTTTATCATCGCAGGATATGGCCAACGCCAAGATGATGAGGTATTATCCAAAAGCACATTGGACAGATCCATCCCTGCAGAACATAGACTATTTCCTCAAATTCTGCGAACAGATTGGCACTGCTCCAAGTCTTGTCCCGACTCTTACTACGGATACGGCAAAGGAGGCGGCGGCATGGGTTGCATATTGCAATGGCAATCCGGCGAATACACAAGTGATTGGCGTGGATGAAAACGGCTATGACTGGCAGACGGTGGGATATTGGGCTGGCAAAAGGGCAAATGGCGGATTGGATGGATCATGCGGACATCCCGCGCCGTACAATGTATTATATTGGGAAATGGGGAATGAATTATATGCAAACTCCCAGATTGGCGGAGCGGCCGGTTATGTCGCGCGGGTAAATAGTTATTCAGCCGCAATGAAGGCGGTTGATCCGAACATAAAGATTGGAGCGGGTCTGGTAGATGCAACGACTTGTTGGAAAACAGGCGGGTATGATCAATGGAATAAGACGGTTCTAACCGACTCAAAGGATTATATTGATTTTGCCATGATAAGACCTTACGGCTATAAAATGATCTATGCGGATGGCAGCACGCATATGATGGCGCAAATGATATATCCATATTTTTGGGCTGAAAAATATGCTTCCGTCGAGTATATCCGCAACCTGATCACACAATATGCGCCAGGGAAAAGCATATCAATAAGCGCGACCGAGTATGGACTTGACTGTGCAGCAACTGTGCTGCCATATCTCTACAGCGGGATTGGCGTAGCTGAAATGGCTGGTGTTTCCGCAAAGCATGGCATGCATGCGAGTCTTTTATGGAAAATGTTCGACCCGGTATATGGTGCCAAGGATAGCCCGGCGAAAGACGCGGTCAGAAACCCGGCCTATCACGCCCTCGACCTGGTGGGGAACCATTCTGGTTCCACGTATATCCAGACAACCGTTGCTGATTCGCCAATTTTCCATCTCAATCCGGTGATTGCTTCCTGGAACTGGGGTGGAAATGTCGGAAATGTATTTGCGGGAGACTATCCGCTTTTGACAGCGTATGCGACAAAGTCAACGGACGGGAACACGGTCTATATCCTGGTGATAAACAAAAGCATGACCCATGGCGACATCGCCTGCGCCCAGGACATATCCGCCAATATAGCACTATCCGGATTTACACCAGGCCAGAATTCCACTGCATGGACGCTAAACGGATCTGACATCATCTCTGACAATAAAAGACAGGAGAACGTATGCATTAAAAAGAGAGTCTTTGCAACCACGGGATCCACTTTTTCATACACATTCCCCGCGCATTCAGCCACGGTACTGGAGATAAGAAGCTCTGCCTCTTCCATGCCCATAGCTGTGGCAAATTCGTCCACGAAAATTTCGAGAGTGGGCAAATCCATATCTTTTGACGGATCCGCGTCAATGGCATCATCCGGCGCAACGGTGGCATCGTATGCCTGGGCTTTCGGCGATGGCGCCACAAGCAGTCAAAAGACGGTCAATTACGCCTATGCTACACCTGGGTTTTATGATGTGGTGCTTACGGTCAGTGATTCAGAGGGAAAGATCAGCAAGGACACGCTCAGGATTGAGGTGAGGATGCTTGAGAATGCGTCTTTCGAGGATGACGCGGATCACAATACCATAGCGGATGGATGGGCAATCACCGGGGTGAGCATGAAGACACTGTCAAGTGACGCCAAAGAAGGAAGCCGTTCGCAGCAATTTCAAACAACCGGGTACGGGAACGGGTTAAGCCAGGAATGGATAAGCGTCCTGCCGTCCACAACCTACACATTGTCGGCTTGGGTTAAGGTGGTGCAGGGGCAGGTCAGCATGCATGACTATGAAACAAACGACAGTTGGCAGGTAATCGGCACAAAAGGCAGCAAGTTTATCGGTCCCTCGGATTGGACATACCATTCCATCACATTTACAACCGCTCCCAATGCCACAAAGGCAAGCGTAAGATTCTTCGGCTGGACAAGCGGCACGACGCTTGCCTATGTCGATGATGTAAGTTTTACGCGATGCAATGTCCAGAATCCATCATTTGAGATCTGGTCCAATAATATACCGCAGAACTGGCAGGTGCAGACCGGCACGGCAACCCCGTCAAATGATGCAAAAGACGGCGTATATTCCATAAAATATTCTGCGAACAGGCAGAATTATGCAGGATTGGTCCAGGAATGGATCAAGGTGAAACCATTTACTTCATATGTCCTTTCGGCCTGGGTGAAGGTAGAGCAGGGCCACCTTGAAATATTGGACGGTGAATGTACAAGCAACTGGGGGAGGTTCATTGGCAGCAGGGCGTATAAAAAAATAGGCGTCTCCGGCTGGACAAGGCACATGATACCATTTACAACCGACAAGAACTGCACTTTGCTAAGCGTAAGGCTCTTTGGAGGATTGTCGGAAAGCACGGTTGCGTATATTGATGATGTGAAACTGGAGGAGGGCATGATTTCAAACTCCTCATTTGAAGTTGATGTGGGAAATGACGGGATTGCAGATGGTTGGCCCGTAATGGGGACTCCGCAGTGCAGCAGGTCGTCGGATGCCGTGGAAGGTTCGTATTCGCAACTGTTCCAGGCCCAAGGTATTAACGTGGACGGTATAGCCTCGAACGTCTTTGGGGTGCGGCCAAATACGACCTACGAGATGACATTCTACGCAAAGGTGTCAAGCGGCGCGCTGGGTGTCTGGGACGGGGAGACGGGTTCGAGCGGAAACTGGCTGGGCTCGTGCTTCTACGAAGAGATCGGCGCATCTAATTGGAGCAGGCACTATATAACATTTACAACAAACCCCAAGGCGCAGCATCTCAACCTGCGGTTTACGGGAGCGGCGGATGGAACCGTTGCCCTGATAGACAATGTGACCATTGAAATGACCGGAGCTATTTCGTTGATTGCGCATGCCGGAGACGACCAAACGGTAAGCCGGGATCAGCCGGTCGCATTTGATGCCTCGCATTCATACAGCAGCAACACGATTACGTCCTATGCCTGGGACTTTGGCGATGGAACAAAAGGGACCGGCGTGTCGGCGAGCCATATTTATACCAATGGAGGAACCTATCCGGTGGCATTATGCGTGACGGATAATCTCGGGCATAAAAGTTTTGATACTGTAAATATAACCGTTGATTATCCATTGATTGTCAATGCGGGCGCAGATAAGACAGTCCATGTGAGCGATATTGTGACATTCGATGGATCCGGCACAACGGATTCGGGCGGCAACATCGTTTCTTATGCCTGGGATTTTGCTGATGGAACACAGGGCAGTGGCGCAAAACCAACGCATGCGTATGCCGGCCCAGGGAAATATACGGCAAAACTCACTGTGACAGATGACAATGGGCATAGCGGGTTCGACACCGTAATAGTTACTGTCCAGGCTTATGCGTTCGTCGCAAATGCCGGGGTCGACCAGACGGCCAAGGTCGGTACCAGCATGACCCTAGACGGATCGAAATCCTACGACGGTGTCCCTGGACATACCATTGCTTCATACACATGGGATTTTGGAGATGGAACTCCGGACGGGAGTGGTTCCATAGTTACACACACCTATAATTCAGTTGGAACATATACAGCAAAACTGACCGTCGTGAATTCGGTTGGAGCGACGGCAACCGATACCGCCAGCATCAAAGTGAGGGCTCTTACTGCGGATGCGGGGCCGGATCGAAGTGCTGCGCCGGGGGATATTGTTGCTTTTGACGGGTCCAATTCATTCGGAGGCATCGTTTCATATACATGGAACTTTGGAGATGGAACGACGGCAACCGGAGTGAAACCAACCCACTCCTATGCGAGTCCGAAAACATACACGGTCACCCTGACAGTCCAGGATGCCGGGGGCGGCATTGCTACAGACACATTGAGCATGCTGGTGAATCCGGTCAGAAACTATTCCTTTGAAATTGATGCCGACAATAACAACATAGCTGACAACTGGGCAATCACCGGGGCGAGCATGAAGACACTGTCAAGTGATGCCAAGGAAGGAAGCCGTTCGCAGCAATTTCAAACAACCGGGTACGGGAACGGGTTAAGGCAGGAATGGATAATCGTCCAGCCATCCACAACCTACACATTATCGGCATGGGTCAAGGTGACGCAGGGGCAGCTGTGCATGCATGATTATGAAACAAATAATAGTTGGCAGGCAATCGGCACAAAAGGGAGCAAGCTTATTGGTTCCTCGGATTGGACATATCATACCATTACATTTACAACAGCTCCCAATGCCACCAAGGTCAGCGTGCGATTCTTCGGCTGGATAAACGGCACAACGGCTGCCTATGTGGACAGCGTAAAACTTGAATTTCTGTCAGGTGCCGGAAACTCGCCGGCACAGGTGAAATCTGCGGCAGCCAGCATCACCGCCAACCGCGCGCCTACGGCCAGCACACAAAGCATGGCGGCCAACGGCGCACCGTTCGTCACGGTAACCGCAAGCACCTACGAGATAGACCTGTCACAGGCGAAGCAGGTCACGGTGACCGCGACGGCTATAGGTATGGACAAAAAGCCTCTGGCATACTCCTGGAGCAAGGTCTCCGGACCGGGCTCCGCGAAGTTCGCAGTCCCAAATGCAAAGTCCAGCGAGGTCTCCTTCCTTACATCGGGCACATATGTGCTGAAGGTGAAGGTGAGCGACGGGAAGCTTTCGTCCTCGGGACTTGTCGAAATCAAGGTCGGCGATGAAGGCCTTGTCGCATGGTACGACTTCGAGAATATCGGGAGTTCCACGGTTCCGGACGTGTCCGGCAACGCGCTTAACGGAACAATCAGCGGCGGAGTCATTCCGAACGCCGCGGGAGTCAGGGGCGGAAAGGCGCTCGAATTCAACGGCATGTCCGGAATGGTCACGGTCGCCGACAACGCGGCGCTCGACCTGACGACGGAGATGACGCTCGAAGCGTGGGTCTGCCCCGCCGGGCAGATGGACTTGGGAAGCACCGTGCTTGTGAAAGATGACGGCGCAGACAGCTCCGTGTACTGCCTGTACGCGAACGAGGACTCGAAACTTCCTGTCATCGGCGCACGGACTGACAGCGAATACCAGGTGGCGACGGGGACTGTGCAGCTGATGGCAAACCGGTGGACGCATCTGGCGGGAACCTATGACGGCCAGAACATACGGCTCTACGTCGACGGCGAGCTTGTGGCGACGGAGGCGCAGTCCGGTTCCATTCCGGTCTCAGGCGGACCACTCCGCATTGGCGGCAATGCCCTCCTTGGAGAGTACTTCGGCGGGCTGATGGACGAGGTGCGTGTCTACAGCCGCGTGCTTTCCGCAGAGGAGATCGCGGATGTTGCGGATCAGGCGAACTGATCCTTCCACAGCACCAGTTGCCCTGTGGAGGTAAATATATCGTATAGAAAATTGTATTTTACGTGTCTTGGGTAGGGACGGCTCTCCGTAGCCGTCCGTTCTTAAGCGGCGCGTTACGGAGAACGCGCCCTACCTTAGACGCTTCGCGTCAAATCAAGTCCCGGCAAAGCCGGTTAAGTTCTCACTGAATACGTACCTGTGGGGCGACTGGTGCTGAGATGCGGAGGGTAAATATTCACTGAACTATGTTCGTTCAGTGAATATTTACATCTTTTTAGTACGGATTAAGTAAACGACATAGTTTACTGAATACATACCGTTCTTCAGTGAGTGCCTGATGATATTGGCAACAATGTCTAGAATTATGGCTGTTTTGTGCTTTCACACAACTGTTATCAGAGGTATAATAACAGCAAAACAGGAGGGAGGTCAGCATGGAAAATGAAAAACGCCCGATTGATATTTCCTTTCCGCAGGAAAGTAAATATATGTCCATACCGCACAGCTTGACAGATAACATGGCCTTCACTCTCGTTGAACTCCTCGTGGTGATAGCGATCATCGCAATTCTCGCGGCCATGCTGCTTCCGGCTCTGAAGAACGCTAAAAGCAGCGCGAAATCCATCAGCTGCATCGGAAACCTGCGGCAGATCGGCCTGGCCGGACAGAGCTATTCCATGGACAGCGGAGACTACATTTGTCCGTGTTTTACCAATCCGTGGCTGGGAGCGCAATTCCCCAACAACTGGACTGGACTGCTCGCCGGCTATATGGGACACTCCGGTACAAGCAACTTCCAGTCCGCGCAGGAGATGCCGGTGTACATCTGTCCAGAAATACCAACGCGTTTCGGATATGGTCACAACTATTTTTATTTGGGCTGGAATAGTGCATTGTGGGTCAAGTCAGGCAAAGTACGGAAACCTGAAGCAACTCTCTTTATTGTGGATCAAACCAAGGCAGTCGACTCAAGCGATCTCACTTTTTTAGGATCTACAGATCCAAGTTATGACAGCAATTGGCTCGCATGGAATCCCCAGGTGCGTCCTCCTCCTTGGAGCCCAGGATGGGGAGCATTGGAAGATTATCGGGTTGACTTTCGCCACCCTGGACGGACGACTGACGTACTCTGGTTGGATGGACACGCCAACTCTGAATTCAGAGATCCGCTGGTGCGATCGAGCAGTGCTGCCTATTGGGATTTAAATTAGGCGGCCAAAGAGCCGCAACTCTTATAGAATAGTTACAGAGGAGCAAAGGCATCCCGATGTCCAAAAGAGAATCGGGATAAACTCCGGCACAAAGTTTTGAAAAATGCCAAATATCTAACATGTTGGAGTTCAGAACTTTAGTTGTGTCTTGATTTTTATTGATAATCATTAAACTTTGAAATTCCTATACGTTAAATTAAGGCGGGCTCTGCCCGCAACCCAAACTCGAAATCCGAAACAAATTCGAAATTAATTAAATTTCAAATGTTTCAAACATTGTTTTGAAAATTAAGATTTTCTTTTTTCTCGAGCTTGTTTCGGATTTTATATACGCCTAAGACATAGAACTGTGAAATAAAGACACTAAGGGAGACTGAAAAAATGAAGATGAGAGCCTTTTTACCGTCAGTCGTATTGTTTCTGCTCGCATCTGGAACTTATGCCGCGCCCGGGAGTGACAATCTGATCCCCAATCCTTCATTCGAGGATCCGGGGCAAGGCAATGTTTCTGGCTGGGTCTTTGTTACGATGGTCGCAAAAGATCAAAAGTCATCCAGAGGGGTATATTTGAATGACGAAGCCACCGGCCAAAAGCAGGCGCATACGGGGAAATGCTGTGTGATGATCGAGGGCGGCACGGGCGCATGGCTCAGCCCTTCTTCCATCGAAGGCAAGGGGAATACGGCCTACAAACTGACAGCATGGGCGAAAGGGGAAGGAAGCGCGTCTGTCACGGTGCAAACATTCGATGCTGCCGGCAAAGTCAAAGTAGGTCCTGTAGGCATGCAGTTTCGCCTGTCGTCCGAATGGCAGCAAGTCGAAATGGGGTTCGTCTCGGAACCGGATGCGGCCAAATTCAGGATTGACCTCAATTCCAGCAGTCCAGGAAAGGTGTGCTTTGATGACGTCAGCCTGCTGGAGGATGCCGAAGGCAAATCATTGCCCAAGGTAAATGTCTGGAACTTCCAATTTGAGGGAGAGAAGTCGATGGAAGGTTGGGCCAGGACCCAGGGGGCGACTGTGACGCCATCGGGAGATCATCTCCAGATTCAGGGGGCGGACTGGGATTCTAAAATTTATCGCTTCATCAATCTCCGTGCCGGCAAGTACCGCTTGTCGGGAAGCGGTGCGGGTGAATTGATGGTTTATGCCGCCAAAGACTGGTCCGGGAAACGGATGACGATGGTCAATCTTTCCGGCAAAGATTTCCGTCCGGACGAGCAGACCTTTGATTTCCCTGGAGGGCAGCTCCTGCTTGTGGTACAGGCTTGGGGAGAAAAAGCTCTTGTCAAAGTCCAATGGGTTGAGATTGCGCTGGAAACGCTCGCAGCAGCACCGTCGCCTGCAAGTGAAAAACGTTAAAACAATTGAAATAGGAGGATATGATATGCCTGTTCGACTTTTAAAAATGTTGACTCTCGTGACTGCGCTTTCATGCATCATCGTTGTCGGATGTGCGCAGGATCAAAAGGCCATCGACAAGAAAAATGCGTCAGAAGTTGGATCTGCCGGGTTGAACGGAGCCGTCCCCGTCGCTGTGGATCGGACAACGACCGTCAAGTCAATCGCCGAGGTAACTCAGCGGTACGAGGCACTGAAGAAACTGGAAGGGACAACTCCAGCACCCGCCGGAAAGGCTTTGGAACGAGGAGCGGCTCTTATGAAATCGAACGCAGTGATACCGATCCTGTATCCTGTTAAAATAGAGATTGACGGCGACACCAGGGACTGGGAAAGCATACCATTTACCGGAACGCTCTCGGTCAATTGCGAGAGCTTCCCGCCGCCGACCAGCGCCGCTGACGCCCGTGTCACATTCAAAATTGCCGCCACCGACAAGATGCTGGCGCTGCTCATTCTGGTCCATGACGACAAGCTGGTATTCGGAGCTTCGTCCGCTGTTTATCAGAATGACGCGATCGAGGTTTTCCTCGACCCGCTGTTTAGCCGGTCCGACAGGCATGATGACACGTCCATGCAGCTTTTCATCACGTACAAGGATCAGACTATGAAGGATATTGTCGCCAGCGGACGCATACCGCTCATCGCCAAACCGGTTGCCGTGGAAGGCGGATGGGGGGTTGAGGTTGGCATTCCTCTGGATAATAGAATCTTCCAACTCCACCCCTTCGACGGTCTGCCCATCGGGATCAATATTTCCTACAATGACAACGACACGGGTAAAGGCCGTGAAAAAAAGATCACATGGAGCGCACTTGACTCTGGCGATTTTTCGTGGATGCGCACCGACGTTTTCGGCGCGGGCGTTTTTGTGGGCGACATTGCGATGCCCGTAGTGCCGCCGACACCTTCTGAAGCGGTGATGAAGGCCAAGCGCCTGCGCGCTCCAGTTGAATCGTTCACCGATGTCGCGGTGCTGGAGCGGGAACGTCCCAATCCGTCCGTCGTACGCGGTTTCCAGTCCGGGGGATGTTCGCCGGAGCTTTTTTCCGAGATGAAGAAATGGGGGGCGAATGTCGTGCGAGTCCAGATGCAGGGTCTGAAAAGCTACAGTTCGCTCAAAGACAAGTCTGAACTCATGAAAGAGGAAAACATGAAGGCGTATCTCGACGAACTGGAGGGGATCGTCAAGGATGCGCGGACGGCCGGCATGAAGCTTCTGCTCGCCAACCACGGGGTGGTGCGTCCACCCAACATCACCGGGAACATTGCCGACTCAGCCAACAACATCAATCAGAAGATGTACGAATTCTGGGATCATCCGGAGCTCGAAAAAATGTTCTGTTTCTTCTGGAAGAGCGTCGCCGAGCGGCTTTTGCCTTATCGGGACACGGTCTGGGCGTATGATCTCATGAACGAGCCCTACGACCCAAACCAAATGCCATATGGCCCGAAACAGTGGCCGCCCCTGGCAGTGAAGGGGATCAAGGCAATCAGGAGCGTTGACAAGGACGTGTGGATTGACTACGAGGTAGGCCCCGGGGGGATGCCGTCGGGGTTCAGGGATCTGATGCCCCTCCCGGATCCGCACATCATCTATGACTTTCATATGTACATGCCGCACGCATTCACCCATCAGGGACTTCAGGGTTACGGGGATGAAGGCTATGGAAGCGAGGAAAAGAAGGTTCGCTATCCGGGCATGATCGGTGGTATTCCGTTCGACAAGGATTATCTCAGGAAATGCATGCAGCCGGCGATTGATTTTCAGAAAAAATGGAGGGCACCGATCAATATCGGCGAATTCAGCGCCATCGCCTGGGCGCCTCCGGAAAGCACATCGGCCTACCTTGCCGATATAATTTCCATCTTTGAAGAGAACGGTTGGTCATGGGAGTATCACGCATACGCTGAATTCCAAGGCTGGAGCCTGCTCCATGAAGATGGTTTTTACTGGAGACATTGGAAAAACGAGCAGCCCAGACCGGCGAAGAAGGAAACGCTGAGGGGGAAGGTGATCCGGGAGGCGCTAAAGAAGAATTCGGCCGGGGCGGCGGACATGCCGGATCCCGGCAAATCCATCCCTTCCGAAGCGAAAGCAGGTACTGCTGGATGGAGCAGCGCCGATGAGGACGTGTGGGAAAAACGGATCATGGCGGCTGGCGGCGTGATGCCGTCGTCACAGGAGAAGATATCCAATGAGAAGATGCGCATAAGCTCCGAGGCGCCGAATGCGTGGGGCGCGAAGACAAGATTGAAGGGGATGAAACGCCTGGCTCCTGGTTCACTCGAACCCGACAGCGTGGAAATACGGTTCGGCGGACGTAATTTCGCCATCGGCACCGATGTGCTGCTCGACCTGGTATGGGGCGGACTCGGACTCGCTCCTGGCGGAGTTCTCAATCCACAGGATGAGGTTGAAGTCTCCTACCGGCTCAGTTCCCGCCGGGTCGATGCGCTGGTGCGCGACCGCGAAGGAAGGGAGCGCGTGCGCCCCGGAACACCGCATCTCATCAATCCTCCATTGCCCTCAATATGTGATGGAGACACCCTTCTCGCCCGCGTATTCGTAGACTATCACAGCGACGGCAGCGTCTTCGATGTGCTGCCGCTCATGGCCGACGCCTCCAAGGCGCCGACGTCCACCACCGGACCGGAGAAGATCCCGGCGACCGTGAAAAAGATGACGGATGGAAAGGCCGTGAAGATCATCTGCTGGGGCGACAGCGTCACCGAGGGCGGAGATGTGGGGCCGGGCGAGCGTTACGGCGACCAGCTCGCGGCACGGCTCAAGGCGAAATACCCGGCGGCGACCGTACAGGTCATGGCGGTGGGGGGAAGCCAGTCGCTGCAGTGGCTCCCCGACCCGTCGCCTGCGCAACCGCATCACCGCAGGGATGAGACGCGCTTCCAGCGCATTCTTGATGCGAAACCCGACCTGGTGGTGGTGGAGTTCGTCAACGACCAGTGGCTGTCGAAAGCCGCCGCGCTCCTGCATTACCGCACAAAAATCATCGCCCCGCTGCGCGCCATCGGGACGGAAGTGCTTCTGCTGACTCCGCAGCGCAACTGGGAGCGCAAGGGTTCGTTCCGCGATCCGGATACCCGAGAGTACGTCGCAGCATTGCGCGAAATTGGGCGCAACGACGAAGGCGTTGGTGTTGCGGACATGGCAGGCCGATGGGAGCACCTATGGTGCGAGGGCATCCCGTTTCCGGTCTATCTTGCCAACGGGTTCAACCATCCGGATGTGCGCGGGCATCTCCTGTTCACCGAGGAAATCTGCCGGGCGCTGGGAATGGACAAATGACAAATCGTAAAAGATCCAATTCGAAGACGTTGACTACAGGTGGGCAGGCGAAGCATACCAGGATTTTTGATATTTATAAACTTTTTAACGTGAAACTAAGGGACTCCAGCCGTGAATCAGAACTCCATTGCAGCAGTTGTTAATTTCAACAATACCATCAAGAATTTGGATCACGCCTGGGAAAAGGTGATATTCAGGGAGTGGTAAATCTGCAACTCTCAATCAAGCCGGGAAGCGTAGTCTTCTATAAGATAAAAAAAGGGACTTGCAAGCAGAGTCATCCCACAGGATGACGGATGAGTGGATTCTTGGATCTTTGGCTGCAATGTCCAGGATTTTGGCTGTTTTGTGCTTTCATACAACATTTATCCGAGGTATAATTGCAGTAACAGAGGAGGGAGGTCAGCATGAAAAATGAAGGATGCCCGATTGATATTTCCTTTCCCCCGGAAAGTAAATATAAGTCCATACCGCGCCGTTTGACAGGTAACATGCCGTTTACATTGATTGAATTGCTCATCGTGATTGCGATCATCGCAATCCTCGCGGCCATGCTCCTTCCGGCCCTGAAGAACGCGAAGGATACGGCGAAATCCATCGTCTGCATCGGCAATCTTGGCAGTCAGGGCAAGGCTTTTGCCTTCTACAGTTCCGACCATAACGACTGGAATGTCCCGCCGGAAGGTACCAATGCTGCGGGAGCCGGCACCGGGGGCCAGGGTTGGATAAGTCAGACATTGCCTTATCTCATGGCGTCTCCTTATTCTGTTTTAAAGCAGCAAAACTCCGTTTTCGCCGATCCTGCGGTCGACAAAGGGAAATTGTATTCAGGTGGTTCATCGGTCGACAATCAGTACTGGATTCACTATGGAATATGTGTCACCCCGCAGATTGTGCTATGCATGAAAAGGGGACTGGATCCTTTCACCACTTACAATTACTGGCGGTTCCACTATAAAATGAACCAAATAGCCAAGCCGGATCAGGCGGCGGCGGTTGCCGATACCATCAACGGAGGCTCCGCTGCCATCTACGACTATGAAAATTCGGCATGGTGTTTCTGGGCATGGACGGCCGGAACTAATATTACTTATCTTGACTGGTATCGGCATTCCGCCAAAAGCAACTGGCTGTATCTGGACGGCCATGTGGAATCCTATCGCAAAGGAGATTTCTGGACGGACAGCACAGTAATGTATGGGGCCAGACTGGGCAAGGCCTTTGGGAAATGAAAGTTTGAAGAGATGTTTGCCGGCAATTGCCTAACAAAAAAAAGAAAGATCTGAAAAATGAAAAAGAGAAACTTTTTACAGTCAGTCGTATTATTTTTACTTGCGTTCGGAGCTTATGCCGCGCCCGGGAGTGAAAATCTGATACCCAATCCTTCGTTCGAGGATCCGGGACAGGGCAATGTTTCGGGCTGGGTCTTTTCTCCGGTCACCGCAAAAGATCAAAAGCCATCAAAGGGGGTGTATTTGAACGACGAAGTCACCGGCCAGAAGCAGGCGCATACGGGGAAATGCTGCGTGATGATCGAGGGAGGCTCGGGCGCATGGCTCAGCCCTTCTTCCATCGAAGCCAAGGGGAATACGGCCTACAAACTGACGGCATGGGCGAAAGGGGAAGGCAACGCTTCCATCACGGTGCAGACATTCGATGCCGCCGGCAAAGTGGGTTCTCCTGGCGGTCTTTCGATCCACCTGTCACCCGACTGGCAGCAGTTTGAAATTGGGTTCGTCTCGGAACCGGATGCGGCCAAATTCAGGATTGACCTCAACGGTTCGGGAAAGGTGTGCTTTGATGACATCAGCTTGCTGGAGGATGCTGAAGGCAAATCGTTGCCCAAGGTAAACACCTACCGTTTCTCATTCGAGGGAGATAATGCGATGGAAGGATGGGCCAAGACCCAGGGGGCGACCGTGACGCCATCCGGGGATCATCTCCAGATTCAGGGGGCGGACTGGAACTCTGAGATTTACCGCTCTCTCAATCTCCGCGCCGGCAAGTACCGCTTGTCGGGAAGCGGCGCAGGTACAGTACTTGTATTTGTCGCCAAAGATTTTGATTGGTTGAAGAAGGGGGGGATATTTACGCGTGTCAATCTCTCCGGCAAAGACTTCCGCTCGGACGAGCAGGCCTTTGATTTTCCTGGAGGGCAGCTTCTGCTTGTGGTAAAAGCGGAAGGAGCCAAAGCTCTTGCCAAAGTCCAATGGGTGGAAATTGCGCTGGAATCGCTCGCGCCGCCGCCGCCTGCAAGTGAAAAACGTTAAAACAATTGAAATAGGAGGATATTATATGACTGTTCGACTTTTAAAAATGTTATCGCTCGTGACTGCGCTTGCATGCATCATCGTTGTCGGATGTGCGCAGGAGCAAAAGGCCATCGACAAGAAAAATGCGTCAGAACTTGGACCCGCCGGGTCGAACGGAGCCGTCTCCGTTGCTGTGGATCGGGCAACGGCCGTCAAGTCAATCTCCGATGTAGCTCAGCGGTACGAGGAGCTGAAGAAATTGGAAGGGACAACTCCAGCGCCCGCCGGAACAGCTTCGGAACGAGGGGCGGCTCTTATGAAACCGAACGCAGTGATACCGATCCTGTATCCTGTTAGAATAGAGATTGACGGCAACACAAATGACTGGAATGACGTGCCATTCACCGGAACGCTTGCAGTCAACTGCGAAAGTTTTTCGCCGCCGACCAATGCTGCTGATGCCGGTGTCACATTCAAAATGTCCGCCACTGACAGGATGCTGGCGCTGCTAATTCTGGCCCATGACGACAAGCTGGTGTTCAGCAATTCCTCCGGTGTCTGCTGGAACGACACGATCGAGGTTTTCCTCGACCCTCTGTTCACCCGGGCCGACAGGCATGATGACACATCCATGCAGGTTTTCATCACGTACAAGGATCAAACGATGAAGGAGCTTGTGGTCAAGGGACGCCTTCCGCTCATTGCCAAGCCAGTGGCGGTGGAAGGCGGCTGGGGGGTAGAAGTCGGCATCCCCTTGGATAATACAATATTTCAAATTCACCCCTTTGACGGCCTGCCCATCGGGATCAACATCATCTACAGCGACAATGATGCGGGCAAAGGGTGTGAGAAAAAGATCACGTGGAGTGCACTTGACACGGGTAATTTCTCATGGATGCGGGCCGACGTCTTCGGTGCGGGCGTTTTTGTGGGCGATGTTGCGATGCCCGTCGTGTCGCCGACACCCTCGGAAGCGGTGATGAAGACCAAGCGCATGCGCTCTCCAGTTGAATCATTCACCGATGTCGCCGTGCTGGCGCGCGAACGCCCCAATCCGCCCATAGTCCGCGGTTTCACTGCCAGCGGGGGCCGATTATCTGCAATGAAACAGGAATGGGGCGCGAATGTCGCACGATACCTAATGGTTACAAAAAGCTACCAATCGCTCAAAGACAAGTCCGATCTCGTGAAACCGGAAAACATGAAGGTGTATCTTGACGAACTTGAGGAGATCGTAAAGAACGCCCAGAAGTCCGGCGTAAAGCTTCTGCTCCTGAACGGCGGGGTGGTGCGTCCACCCAACATCACGGGAAACATCGCGGACTCAGCCAACAATATCAACCAGAAGATGTACGAATTCTGGGATCATCCGGAGCTTGAAAAAATGCTCTGTTTTTTCTGGAAGAGCGTCGCCGAGCGGCTTCTGCCCTACCGGGACACAATCTGGGCGTATGATCTCATGAACGAGCCCTACGATCCGAACCAGATGCCATTTGGACCAAAACAGTGGCCGCCCCTGGCTGTGAAGGCGATCAAGGCGATCAGGAGCGTTGATAAGGACACATGGATTGTCTATGAGCCTGGGCCCGGAGCCGATCCAAGCGGGTTCAGGGACTTGATGCCTCTTCCCGATTCGCACATCATCTACGAGTTTCACATGTATAGTCCGCACGCATTTACTCATCAAGGACTTCAAGGTTATGGGGACGAAGGTTACGGCCCCGAAGAAAAAAAGATTCACTATCCAGGCGTGATCGGTGGCATTCCATTCAATAAGGACTATCTCCAGAAGTGCATGCAGCCGGTGCTTGATTTCCAGAAAAAGTGGAAGGCTCCGATCAATGTCGGCGAATTCAGTGTCATCTCCTGGGCGCCTCCGGAAAGTGCGGCGGCCTATCTTACCGATGTCATTTCCATTTTTGAAGAGAACGGCTGGTCCTGGGATTATCACTCCTACGCGGATTTCCAAGGCTGGTGCCTGCCTTACGAAGATGGTTTTTACTGGAGACATTGGAAAGGCGAGCAACCCAAACTGGCGAAAACGGAAACGCTGAGGGGGAAGGTGATCCGCGAGGCGCTAAAGAAGAACTCGACGGATTTCTATAAACCGGAATTCCCGGCTTACAGTGATCCCAATGCCGCTGTCAGTCCGGATTCCTTTAAAATCCTGATTGTGGGAAACAGCATCAGCAGGAGCGGCTTTAATGCCGATACCATCCGGGATCTGAAATGGGATCATACCGCCGGTATGGCGGCCACCAGCGAGGACAAGGACTACGTCCATATCCTGGCGCAAATGATCCAGAAAACACTTCCCGACAAAAAGCTGGCATTGTTTTTCACCGGCTTTACCTACAAGGGTACGCCGGATGAGCGGCTTGCGCAGCTCAAACGATTTGCGGAAAAGAAATACGACCTCGTCATCATCCAGCATGGAGAGCACGAGAACCCGGCAATCGGTGGTGTGAAAGGCTGGAGGGCGACCCTTGGAAGACTTCTGGGGCTGTTCGGTCAGGATCCAGAAAAACCATTCATCATTTGCGCCGGGGTATGGTCGGCAAACCATGGAGATGACGGCCTCATGCCTGGTGTGATGGACGGGTTCTGGAAAGAGATTCCGGATATAATGGCGGAGCTCAGCAAGGAACACGGGGTTCCCTTCGTCCCGCTCATGGATCTTGCGGCGGATCCGGCCAATCGCGGATGGGAGCCGAAACCCGGCATCCCGTTGCCGCCGCCCCCTGTCCAGTGGCATCCGAACGACCGGGGACATCGACTGATTGCGGAGAAAATCTTCAAGGCGTTCACGGAGGAGGCCGCCAAACGCGGATTGAAAATGCAATGATTATGACTAAAATATAGTTGTATTTGCTATTTATACGACTAAATTACAGTTATTAAAACCAATTGCAGAGCTCAAAGCCGATGAAAGATCAATGTCATGTTTGAAGATGAAATCCAAAGGAAAATAGCTGACTTCAAGGAACTCGGGATACCTGCATATACTCCGAGGGAAAACAGAGTCCCGTTTGTCAACGAAATGATAACTGCCATAATCGGAGCCAGAAGGACGGGAAAAAGCTATAGGGCTCTTCAGGCAGCCGATGAATTCATCAAGTCGGGATTCATCAAGTCCGCCGCCAATATCTGCCGGATTGATTTCGACAATCCGGTTCTGTCGCAGATGAAATCTTCCGACTTGTCGCTCATCCAGAAGATTTTCCTTAAAGTGAATCCGGAATTTGATCTGAAGACAAAGCTGATATTCGTCCTGGATGAAATCCACAGGATAAGCGGATGGGAGGAATATGCCATAGAGCTTTCAAGGAATCAAAATTGGAAAGTCATCATTACCGGTTCATCATCGGAAATGCTCAGGGATAAAATCGCGTCTTCGCTGAGAGGGAAATCCCTCTCCTCCGTTGTCTACCCCCTCTCCTTCAGCGAGTATTTGAACTTCCGTGGCTTTTCATTGGACAGGGAATCTACAAAAGGACAGGCCGAACTAAGACGGCATTTTGACGAATATCTTAAATGGGGCGCATATCCCGCAATCGCGAATCTTGACGAGTTTTCGAAGGAATCTGTCATCCGGGAATACTTCGACACCATGCTTCTTAAGGACATAATCCAGCGTTTCAATGTCAGCCGCCCGAAGCAGTGCATCATGCTTTACTCATACCTGCTGTCAAATATGGCAGGGCCATACACTTTGCAGGCCGCCTATAAGTTCCTTGTTTCGTCCGGATATAAGACCAGCAAGGACAATCTCAGGAACTATGTTCATTGGGCCGAGGACGCCTGGCTTTTATTTACTGTCCCGGTAATGTCATCTTCACGGAAGGAACAGGAAAGGAACTACAAGAAGGTATATTGCATTGACTGGGCGCTTTCCATGAGGAACAGCACCGTGTGGGATGGCTCATGCTCGCGTGCCCTTGAGAATATGATCTATCTCCATCTCAGGAGAAACTTCTCCAGGGTATTTTTCTATCTCACCAAAACCGGAAGGAAGGAGATTGATTTCATTCCGCTTGACAGCTCCGGCAAACCCCGCTCGTGCATCCAAGTCTGCCAGGACCTAAGCTCCACGGAAACTCTTGAAAGAGAGCTTGAACCTCTTTTTGCGACTGCGAAATATTTCGGGACTTCAGAAAATTATATCATTACCTTGAATCAGGAAAAGGAATTCAGCGACGGGAAAGTCAAAGTCCATGCTGTTCCGGCATTCAAATGGCTGTTGGCAAATCAGGAAGTATGATTAAGGAGCCGTAAAGAAATAATTATTTCTGTACGGCTCCTAGAATAGGGACGAAAACAAACGAGGATAAAGTTGCTATGAAAAAACATGAAGGAATACCTGGAAAAGTTGACAACCCTGTAGATGAAACTGCCGATATGGCCTACATCCGGGCGAACACGGACTGGCTGGCGAAATGCCGGTACGGCATCAGTGTGCATTGGACGGCCAGAAGCATGCCGCGGCATGGCGCGGCAGTGGATTTCCAGGAAGCCGTTCGACAATTCAATGTGGATGCTTTCCTGGAGCAGATGCTGGAGAGCGGCGCGGACTACCTCATCTTCACAGTCACGCACGCGCTTCAAATGATTCCCGCGCCAAATCCAGTGGTGGACCGGATACTGCCCGGACGCACCTGCGACCGGGATCTGCTCATGGAACTCGCTGATCGTCTTGCCCGACATGGGAAACACCTGATCCTGTACTACAACCACTCCTGCAACCAGAAGGGAGATGCCGAGTGGGAACAGGCGGTCGGCTATCACGATGCCGACAAGAGCCGTTTCGCGGCCAATCTTCAGGAAATTGTCGCGTGGATGGGGCGAAGATACGGTGAAAAGGTCAGGGCGTGGTGGTTCGACAGTTCATATTCCGTGGATCCGCGAGGTCCGCACAATTCAGTGACGACCGACCTGCATGGCTTCCAGTTTCCGTGGGAATCATACAGCCAGTCGGCCAAGGCGGGATATCCACAGCGGCTGGTGACGTTCAACGCCGGTGTCAACGAAACCTTCCTCTATACCTCCCACCAGGACTACTGGTCGGGGGAGCTGGTGGATCTCAATAACCCGCCGGCGGTGCGATATATGGCCAATGGGCTGCAATGGCATGGCTGGACGTGCCTGGATGACCGCGACTGGGTTCACGCGAAAGCCGATACCGAAGCCGGCGGTCCGCTTTATTCCGACGAGGAACTCCATCGTTTTATGGACATCTGCCGGCGGCACTCGGCCCCCATGACCTTTAATGTTATCATCTATCAGGACGGCACAATGTCACCCGGATCCATCCAGCAACTCCAACGGACGGGCAGACATCTGGGTTGATCCTAACCCGGCGTAGCCGGAAACAAAGTATCAGGGTGTCAAAGCATCAAAGTTTTTCTCTGACACTCTGACACTGTGATTTTAGGAAGGAAAATCAATAAACCTGCCCCAAATCATTGCGGATGATTTATCCTGGACTTTAAAAAGTCTTCAAGATAAGATTATGCCGGGCAATGCCACCGCCGAATTACGGCTTGAACTGCTTGACCAGATAAGAACTTTTTTTGTCTTATCCTAAAGCCTGTCCGCAGGAACAGCCTTGTTGTAGACCTTTGTTGCGATCTGGGAATTTATTATTGGGTGATGAATTCCTATGACAAGCTTTTTGATCTGGTCATCAATAACGATTATAAGATCGCATCCGAGGCTTTCGGCTACGCCTGACAAAGTATTTCTACTTTTTTCATGAAACCGCTTGACAATATTCAAGAAAATAGATATAATGTCTCAGTGTTCAACCGGTTTAACAGATAATTGACAGGATATGGCAATATGCGGCACGGCAGAACAACAATTTCAGACATAGCAAGAGAGGCTGGCGTAGATAAGTCAACGGTTTCGCTGGTACTAAACCGCAAACCTCTTGCAAGCCGAATCAGGAAAGACACCCAGCGGCGAATATTTGCAATTGTGAAAAGGTTAAATTACCAGCCGTCGTTTGTCGCAAAATCCCTGTTCACCGGAAAAACTATGATGCTGGGGCTGCTTGTCGGCGGGATCGAGACACCATTCTTTGCGGAACTGACGAATACCGCATTGGAGGCTGCCGACGAACGAGGCTATTACATGCTGGTGTCCGCCACCAGGTGGGATTTAGAAAGGGAGCGCAAGGCACTTCGGCTATTGTTGCAGCGACAAGTTGACGGGATAATCTGCGCAGTGGGCGGATTGTGCCCCCTGGGCGGACAGCATGAACTTTATAAATTTATAATAGAGCAACATTATCCGATGGTGCTTTTGGGCTATCAGGCGGACGGGCTTTCTTCTGTATGTCCAGATTACAGCACCGGCATGGATGAAGCGGTAAGGCTGCTGGCGGAAAATGGACATACCCGGATTGGATACTGCTTCCATGGCATCCAATGGAACGACAAGGAGGAATCTTTCTTATCCGTCTGCGGCAGACACAATATTGAAGCGGTAAGATACCTGCAGGAAGCGGGCCCGTGCGGAATGAATAAAATTGCCGGTGAAATTATCAAGTCCGGCCATCCGAAAGCGTTTCTGGTGTTTGACGACAGCTCCGCCATGGAAATGATTGCTGCCCTCAAGGATATCGGCGGATCTGTACCGGATGATTTCGACATTATCGGCATCGACGGCATTGCCTGGGGGGCGAGTTATCGTCCAAAATTGACTACCATAAAGCAGGATTTGACGCAGTTGATGAATTCAGCGGTGAATCTGCTGGTGGAGATGATCGGAAATCCAGAATGGGAAGCGAAAAATATTTCTGTCCCGACACGTCTGCTTATAAAAGAGACGGTAAATTTAAAAAAAGGAGGGCGGCATGAAAAATGAAAAACAACCGATTGATATTTACTTTCCACAGGAAAGTAAATGTAAGTCCATACCGTACCGTTTGACAGGTAACATGCCATTCACACTTATCGAGCTACTCGTGGTGATTGCGATTATCGCAATTCTCGCGGCCATGCTCCTGCCTGCGCTGAAGGCCGCCAAGGATCAGGCCAATAGAATTTTATGCACAAGCAATATCAGGCAATGCGGAACAGGCCTGTTGTCCTACGCCGACGACTACAATAATTACCTTCCCATGTATGACGGGATGACATCGGTCAAACCGGTCTACGCCAAGTGGCAGGACATGATTTTCTGCTACGTCTATCCGGGACAGAATGTAACGGTCAACAATTATTACTTGGAAGGAGGCATCCTTCCAAAGGGGGTCTTCCGTTGTCCAGCTCAGACCGAGATTTCCTCGGCCACCAGGTTCTGGCATTACGGTATCAATATATATGTGTCTGACTGGATGCCGGAGTGCCGCTATATTGCAAGGGTTAAAAACCCCGATGGCAGGCTACTGCTAATCGACGCCAATCCCACCGTATACAGCGATCCAGTTGTCAGAAACGACTGGCGCGACATCGGGTTCCGCCATTCCCGCGCCGCCAACAATCTTTTTCTCGACAACCATGTCGAACTACGCAAGGGCAGCGACATCAGCCTTGACCCTGTGAATGCTCCTGGACGCAACTATTGGGGGCAGTACAATGACTGATAAGATAAAAACGAAGAATTAACAAAATGGAAGGAGATACACATGACTGCTAGGCAAAATTTTTCTGGAAGTCATCTTTTAAGAGACTCCAAACTATTGCAGTTGGTGCTCGGGACGGGCGTAGTTGCGGTTGCGCTGACAGCAGGCTCCATCCTGGGAATGGCTGGTGACGCAATGCCACCTGTATCATTCCCTGAGAACGGCGTTGTCTCCATCTCTCCTTCCGGAAACTACCTGCTGGACGGCAGACCGCGCTTCCTAATCGGAGCGCAGATACCAGAATACCTGAAACCGGGGATTGCCCCCACTGAAGGCTACCCGAAGGAACAGGCCTGGCTCTACGAGGAAGTATTGAACTACCGGAACGCCCAGCGCATCGGCTTCGACTCCGTCGGCTACTTCACCGTCGAGGACTGGATGTTCCAGCCCGACGGCAAGCAGGTCAATCCGGCCTGGTCCAAAAAGGACATCGGAGACTTCATCGCGGACATCCACCTTCCGCTCTACGTTGACTTCACCTGCTTCCCATGGTCGCACGGCAAGCTCGCCGGGATGAAGCTGGTTCCTCCTGCGGCCTTGAACGAGGGCGGCTCCAGCAGCGAGGGCAACCACTGGGTTCCCTACAGCGTCAGCTCGCCGGAGGGGCGCGCCATCTACGAGAAGCTTTGGCTCTCCGGCGCCAAACACATCAAGGAGTCCGGCGGCAAGGCTCTCTTCTACGAGCTCTTCAACGAGCCGGCCTACAACGACCGCAGTCCGTACAACCGCAAGCTTTTCGCGGATCTCATGAAGGGGCGCTACGGCTCCATCGAAAGTCTCAACGCCGACTGGCATTCAAACTACGCAGACTTCGAAGCCGTCGGACAGTTCAAGTCCCAGGGCGAGAACGCGGCACTTTTCGTCGAATGGTGCAAGTTCATGGAGGACTCCTTCGCGGATCTCTGCAAGTTTGGAGTGGAGACGGTCGGAAAAATTGATCCGTCGGCCCACTGCTGCGTCCAGGCGCTCGGAGGGGCTTCTCTGTCCATCCCCCGAACCAATATCAACCTCTACAAGATCGGACTGCATTGTGACACGGTATCGACACCTACCGGCGGCAGTATAGGCTTCACACGCGGACTGGACGCGCCGGCCACGCATGCCATCGACACAGCTCCCTTGCAGTCGGTGCCGTCCGGACTTCTCGAACGGCGTTTCTACCTCTCCCTCGCAAAAGGCAAGCCCCTTCACGACGGCGAGATGTATTCCGGCACCACACGCGAGTCGTTGATGTCCACCCTCTGGCTTGAGGCCATACGCGGCCTCGACGCCTCCTACTTTTTCGTATGGACTCGCCGTTCCTGGGATCACGGCTGGCAGCCGGCCGGCTCCGAAAAGGGCGGGCGCAAAGTCGCCGAGAAGTTCGGCTACCTCATGCTGAATCCCTATGCGGTGGAACCGGATGCCATGCCGGGAATAATGGAGTTCAAGCGGGAGTATCTCCTGATCGACGATCTCTTCCAGCCCAGGGAGAACCGCGTCAGGCCGCAGATCTCCCTGCTCATCAGCTTCCCGACCATGCGCTACTCCATAGCCACAGGTGGTGCCAACCACAAGATTCCGCAGAACTACTCCGCCGCATTGGACTTCAGCCACCAGCCCTATGACGTCATCCTGGAGGAGCAGCTGCCGGAAGGCCGCCTTGATGGCTGCAAAGTCCTTCTGGTCCCGGGTGTCTCCAACATCCTCCCTGAGACAGCCAAATATGTGGGCGATTTCGTAAGAAGGGGAGGAGTGCTTGTCCTCGGTGCCGCGACAATGTCCTGCGACGAACACGGCAATCCACTCGAAAACTGGGAGGAGGAGCTTGACCTCAGTATTGGGAAATCCATAGGCGCGGAAGTCTCCACTCTCTCGCTGGACTTTCCACAGCCGCCGGAACTGCCCGGACAACTCAAATGCAAAATTGAAAGTGAAATCAATGCCGGCAGCGCCTGGCAGAAGATAGGCAGCGTCGGACGGGCGCCCGCCCTTCTGAAACGTGAGTTCGGCAAGGGGCGCATCTACTTCGTCGGCGCGAAGATGCCTGACTACTCGCTGGCAGGTGCGCTTGGAGGAATCCTCCTCAAGGAGGGTGTATTCAAACCCTGTCTCCTGATGGACGCCAACAGCGGCGAACTTGAGCCCAACGTCGAAATGCACGTGGCTCAGCGCGGCAGCAGGACCGGTGTCTTCCTCTACAACTGGGATTCCTATCCTAAACTCGCCAAATTGAAGCTCAATTCGTGCAAGAATGCCTTCATTGCGATCGATCCGTTCGCGAAGGATATGCTGCCGCAAACTGACGGAACGATCTCCCTTCTGCTGCCTCCGCACAAGCGAGTCGTGACGGTCTGCGGCCCGGCAGAGGAAATGTCAAATATCTATGGCGGGACAAAACACGTCTCCGTCGGGGAATTGCGCGAGCGCCTCGCTCAGACGCCGCACCTGCCCAAGCCAAAGGCTCTGGAGGACGACAATTTCAGTTTCAAGGCGGATCTCTCCAAGACCAGGATCCTCGACCTGCGGAGCTTCGTCAACCGGCATTTCGAGGACTCTGTCCCGGGCGACGGCAAGGGAGGCTGGACGGACCAGGGCCGTGAAAACAGCCTTTTCGGAGTCCCCTGGGGCATCACGACGCTCTGCGGAGTTCCCTTCGACCTCATCCGCTTCGATCAGAATGAAAACAGGACCTGCCTTGTGCTGGCTTCCCAGAACATCAAAGGAGTGCCGTTGAAAGTAGAAGGAATCCCGGTCGACGACAAGGTCAAGGCCATCTACTTCCTGCACGCCACAGCCTGGGAAGGCGACAAGAACGAGTCCTTCCGCTACATAGTCGAATATGCCGACGGCGGCAAGGATGTCGTCCCAATCCGCAACAACATCGAGATCTCCGACTGGTGGTTTGGCAAAACTCCCAATCAGCTGGAGGCTAAAAAAGCCTGGCATAACTCCGATAACAGGGGCCTCTACGCCTACAAATGGACTAGTCCGCACCCGGAGAAGACCGTGCAAAGCATCTCGGTCGAATCCGCAAACGGGCCGAGCATCCCTCTTATAGTTGCAATAACCATTGAAACACCTTGATAAAGGAGAACAGAAATGAAATCAGCACTCGCAGCAACCATTCTCGTCGTCGGCCTGATGGCTGTCGCGGCAGTCCAGGATATCGTCCTCTTCGACGGCTCTGTCAAGGACGGCTGGACTTTCGCCAACTGGTTCGGAGCCACGCTTTCGGCCATCGACGACCCATCGAACCAGGGGAGGAAAATCCTCAAGTTCACCGCCTCGAAGGAAGCTAAGGCATGGGCGGGCTCGCATTTCACGACCATGATGGGTTCAATACCCGGTGGCAACGCACCGGCTCTGCCCAAGGAGTTAGCCGAGTCTGGAAAGCTTACATTTTTAATCAACGGATCCGATGACGAATTTGGGTTCCATCACGGGGAGCAGAACATTCAGGTCTGCCTTGGCAAACGCGTCTCGGAGCAGGGCGAATGGAAGACTGGCCCATATCTAGCCATAGCCCCCTTTATCGAGGGCAAGGCTGTCGACTCCAACAAGGAGAGCTGGCAGAAGGCATCGATCCCCCTGAGTTCCCTCCTGAAAGCTGTCGATCTCGACTGCATCGGAAGCATCGGCTTCCAGTTCGTGGACGCCACGCCGTCCGCAGGAGTCCTGATCGACAAAATAAGAATCGAATGAGGAATTTATGAATATCGGAATTATATTGAGGAGGAAACCTTTTTCCAGGGGAATCAACTTTTTAGGACTGAATGCGGTCTTCTCGTTTACCGCTGCGATCATCTGCTTTTGTGGCATGCAGTGGTTTGCCTGCGGGGAGGACTTAAAAAAGGAGGAGTCGGTGGTAAAACCTTCAAAGAAGCTGCCAGTCGCAGGAGAAGTCTTCAGTGTGAATGGCTGTACAGCATTTATAATTCTGCCAGGACAAGTTCCTGTCGGTAACATGACACCATGGGTATGGTACGCCCCGACACTTCCAGCTCTGCCGGGTCCGGAGGAGAAGTGGATGTTTCAGAAGTTCGTGGATGCCGGCATTGCGGTCGCCGGGATCGATGTAGGTGAATCGTTTGGCAGTCCGAACGGCAGAGCTCTCTTTTCCTCCTTCTACAAGGAACTTGTCCTGAAGCGCGGACTCTCGAAGACGCCCTGCCTGCTGGCGAGAAGCCGCGGCGGGCTGATGCTCTATAACTGGGCGGCGGAGAATCCCGAGTCCTTGGCCTGCATAGCCGGCATCTATCCGGTCTGCAACCTCAGCAGCTATCCTGGACTCAAGACCGCCTGCGGCGCATACGGCATGACTGAAGAGCAGCTCGGTGCCAATCTGGCTGAGCACAATCCTATTGATCGCCTGGCTCCACTGGCAAAAGCAAAGGTGCCCATCTTTCACATCCATGGAGATGTCGATACAACGGTTCCTCTGGAAAAGAACTCGGGCGAACTGGAGAAGAGGTACACCGCGCAGGGCGGAAACATGACGCTCAAGGTGGTCAATGGCCAGGGTCACAACTATTGGTCCGGCTGGTTCCAGTGCCAGGAACTGGTCGATTTCGTGATCGCCCACGCCAAAAAAGAAAAACCGGACAAGAAGCCGGAGACTGCCGGCACGGAAGCCGCTCCACAGTCCAAGCGCTGACATCGGACAGTTTTTCAATTGATTTAAAAAACATCTGTGAAGACATGACCGGAACAACATATTACGTTGACCCGCAGGATGGAAATGATACACATTCCGGGGCAGCGCCTTCAGAACCGCTCAAGACATCCGCGTGTCGGCAGTTCCTCCCAGGCGACACAGTACTTTTCAAACGAGGCAGCGTGATCCGCGACATGCTGCACACATGTGACGGGTCGGACAAAAAGCCGATCACCTATGGAGCCTACGGCACTGGTGGAAAACCGGTTTTTCTCGGCTCAATGACGGCAAGTCTACCTACGGACTGGGCTGAAGAAAAACCTTCCGTCTGGCGGTTCACCGGCGCCTTTCCCAGCGAAGTGTGCAATCTGGTTTTCAATGGGGGTGAAATGTGCGGGAACCTCCGCTGGCAGATTGATGATCTGAAAAAACAGGGGGAATGGCACTACACCCTTATCGGAAAAACCACCGGCAAATCACAATGTGAGACATCAGGAGCCGGAGGCATCCTCTATATCTTTTCCGACGGCAATCCGGGCAGTTGCTATTCCAGTATTGAATGCTCGCTCTGGGGCAATCGTAAACTGGCCGGCGGCAGTCATGATATTGTAATTGAAAATCTGGTCTTCCGGAATTCCGGCGTCCATGGATTTCATGCCGTCGGAGCTGAGAATATCACTCTCCGGCAATGCGAATTCCATTGCATCGGCGGTGCGGTCTGGAACAGGGAACGACGTATCCGCTTCGGCAATGCCATCGAGTTCTGGGAAGGAGGGAGGAATCTCCTTGTGGAAAAGTGTGTGTTCAAGGACATCTATGATTCCGGGGTGACCCATCAGGGCGGACCTCCCGCAGTTATTCCGGAACAGATCTTTTTCACAGGCAATCTTTTCATCAATTGCGGCATGGCCGCCTACGAATGCCGGGAACCGGCGGCAAAGGAAGTCTATTTTGAACAGAATACCTGCATCAACGCAGGCGGTGGATTCAGTATGCAGGGGGAAGCCCCTCCGCGCCAGTCTGAAATCCATCCGCAGCCGATGGGGCATCATGTCTTCATCTGGCGGATTGTTAAAAACAGCCAGAGGGGCCATGTCTATATCCGCAACAATATTTTCCATGAGGCGCCCTGTGGGGCAGCCATCTATTCGATCATCGACCCGGCCGATGAACAGCAGTTCGTCATAGACAGCAACTGTTACTGGCAGACAACAGGCAGAGTGCTGGTCCATATCAACGGTAAAGACTACGCACCGACAGAGTTTAAACTCTACCAGTCAGAAACCGGCAAGGATCATGGGAGCATGCTTGCAGACCCGCTGTTTCTCGACCCGGAAAAAGGAAATTTCCGCTTGCAGGAAAAATCGCCATGCCCCGGATGGGGAATCATTGAATAAATTTATGGAGACTACTGTTATGAAAAATGTATCAATCGTGCAGTCGCCCGCCTGGGTCAAAGATCTGATTATCTACGAGATTGCGACCAAGGGGTTCACTTCTCCCAATGGCCCGGAAAGCGGCACGTTCAATTCGCTCCGGGAGAAAATGGAATATCTCAGGGAACTCGGGATAACGTGTGTCTGGCTCACCGGCAGCCAATGGAGCCAGCCGGATCATTTTTACGGCATATGGAACCAGTATGCCTGCATCAGGCCCGACATGCTGGATCCGAGCCTTGGAACTCGTGATGATTTCAAAGGGATGATAGACGAGGCGCATCGCTGCGGAATCCGGATTGTCCTGGATGTGATCACGCACGGCGTCATGAACGAAAGCCCTCTAATCCGCGAGAAGCCCCATTGGTTCAAGGGCGGCAGCTGGGGGATGACGGATTACGACTGGTGCGGCGGACACGGAGACCTCGACGAATGGTGGGTGGATACCTGGGTCGGACTTGTCAGGGATTTTCATGTCGACGGGTTCCGGCTGGATGTGGCGATCGGTCGGTTCGACCTGTGGAGTCTGATTCGCAAAAAGGCTTTGGAGCTTGGACATGAGATCGTGGTGTTTCCTGAATTTGCCCCCGCCACTGCCGGCGTTACGGACTTTACGCAGGACGGATGCAGGTTGAGCAGAGGAGGAAGGCTGTCCGATGACGTTGCCGGTTTTATCGGCGATGCGGTAGCCAGGAGAAATCTCCTGAATATGTATAAGGTGAAGATAACCTATGCGGATGGATCAGTGGCGGAAAGCCATACGGGGGATTTGAATGCGCTTGCCGTGGCCTATGAGGGCGAGTATAAGGAACTGAAGCAGTGCAAGGAATCGGCATATGTCGAGCATGGCGGAATCCTGCGTGTCGACAACGTCGGCATCGATAAGAAGATTTCGCATATCGTCGTCTATGACGGCGAAAGATACGGCTGGGAACTTGGCATGACAGGCGACAGGTCGCTCAGGGCCAAAGGGAAGGCACCGACGCTCCGGCTAAATTTTCCGCTTCGGAAACAGGATGGACAATATTTGTCAATCATGCTGAGCAGCCATGACTACGGCTGGGAAGGTTTCCCTGCCGGTCAGAATCCCTATTTCGCGCAAGGCAGCCGGTGTTTGTTCGGGTACGCTTTCCTGTTCGCCCCGGCGATACCGATCTTCATGTCGGGGGAGGAATTCAACGCCGATTTTGTCCCTCTGCCGAAACTTACCCCGAAACTTTACGGCGGCCTTGATCATGGCAAAGGCACCTGGCTGTATGGCAGTTGGATCCAATGGGATCAGCTTGCCGCCATGGAAAAGCAGGAGATGCTAACGGATGTGAAAAAAATGATAGGCATCCGTAGACGGGCAGCCTCGCTCATTCGTCCTTTCCGGATGGGCGAAGAGGCTATGACGCTGTTGCATGTTGATTGCGAATCCGACAGGCCCATTCCTGTCCCATATATGTATTATGATAAGAACCGGATGCTTATTGTCGCAGGAAACGCCGACGAGTATGCTGGCGTGGAGGTAAAATTCAAGATGCCAGTCCCTGTGGTGGAAAATCTTCCGTCGGGGAGCTTGTTCAAGGTTTCCGACCTGTGGAACGGTAAGGAGGCCGGCATGGCGACGGCGGCGGAATTTGAAGACATGACGTGGACAATTTCAAAGGATCGGTCAGCGGGAGGCGGGCTGCTGGTTCTGGAACTCAAGAGCGAAGGGATGCCGGCATGCCGGCGCTGATGGAAATATTTTTTGGATGCAAAAAACATATAAATGTTTGAATTAAACCATATATCGGCTAGATTTTCCCGCTTTGCCCATGAAAGGGCGGAAGCATAGAAACTGGAAAACTAGGTTCCATAAATAAGCTTGACACCTGTTTTCCGCAAGCAAAAAACAAAAAAGGAAAAGGAACTCATGCAAGATCGAGCCAAACACAAACTTTGCCGACGCCTAGGTGCATGCATCTGGGGAAAAGCCAAATGCCCGAGCGCGAGAAGGCCGTATCCGGCCGGACAGCACGGGAAAACTTCCAAGAACAAACTTTCCACATTCGGAGAGCTCCTCCTGCAGAAACAGAGACTTAAGGTCTACTACGGACTTAGCGAGAAACAGCTGCATCTCACGTTCGTAGATGCCAAAAAGGGCAAGACCCAGACAGATCAGAAACTCCTCAACCTCCTCGAATTCAGGCTTGACGCCGCAACCTACCGCAGCGGTCTCGCACCTACAATCCATGCGGCAAGACAGTTTGTCGTACACCGCCATATACTTGTTGATGGAAAGATCGTCGATCGCCCATCCTACAGGCTCCGTCCGGGACAGGTATTCTCAATAAACGTTGAAAAAGATCCTGCAATTGCGACTGTCGCAAAGAATGCGAACTGCGAAGTTCCCGCATATCTCGAAGTCGACAAGGAAAACTGCAAGGTCAAGGTTATCAGGGAACCTCTTCTCGAGGAAAACCCCACAGGCGTCGAGATCATGAGAGTCGTCGAATTCTACGCCAGATAAAAAATCTGAGATTTCTTATAAATTAAAAATCCCGCCTTCCGGCGGGATTTTTTTTGTATGATTCCTGTCCAGGAAATTGATTCTGGTTCCTGTCAGCCCTGCGGTTTTGGCAGGGGTTTGCCGTAGACTTCCTCGGAGACCCTGCTGAATTCGTTGTACATTATCATCTTTGTTTCGGCTGGCGTGCCTATGGCTTCGCCGTCGCCGTAGTCGGAGAATACGAATCCGCCTTCTGGAGACATCCAGTGCTTTGCCAGATTATTCGCATCCTGCACTATGAGATCCTTACGTGCTTTTGGCAGAGTGGCCTGAATGTCGGCGAGGGATTCGAAGGAGATCTTCCCTCGGTAACGGGTGCCGACCTCCTCGATCCCCAGTGCGCGTGGCTGCTGGAGGTTGACAGCATCGACTCCGGCGTCTATATACCCCTGGATTATTTCGTTCACCTTGCCGCACGAGTGCACCCATACATCCTGTCCGCCTTCGTGCATGGCATCAAATATCTTCTTGTATTTTGGGAAGAAGAAGTCATACCAGAGGTCCATTGATATGAAAGCGGCCTGCTGCGTGCCCCAGTCATCGGTCATTCTGAACGAATGCAGCCTTTTGCCGAAGCGTTCCTGGCAGTTCCTGACCAGGGAGATGTGGGTGTCGACAATCTTGTCGGCTAGTGCTGACGCATTCTCCCTGTCGGAGAGGAGCCCCATGAGCGTGTTTTCAAATCCGGCAAGAGAGTGCATCCTTTCGAAGAGGATCATGAATATGCCGGCCATGGTGTATTTTTCCTCCTTCTCTGCTGCTTTGAAGACGGCCTCGCAGTCCTTATAACGCCAATCCTGGCTGTAGTCAGGAGGAATCACTTTGCCATGTTCGGAAAGATCAGAGAGAGGATGCCCTGTGACCTGTCCCATGTTCTTGACGTCGGTCTGCTCCCAGATGCAGCCCCATTCGTCGGACTTGACGCCGTTCTCGATGCGGTCGGCGGAAGGTATTGGTATCCAGGCGGTATCATCGCATTTGAAGCAACCCATCCTGACCGGCAGCCGCTCCGGATTTTTGAACTGAATGGCGGCCTTTACTATTTCCTTCGGGCTCTGCGACATGGAAATTCCTCCATAAAATTGTGTGGTAACCTGTGAATTGCCGTTTGAGATATAACATAGGGTTTGTATCTTAACAGTTCGTCCACTTTTATATACTGGAGAAAATTACACAGATTATAGGACTTTGGAACATAATTTTATGGCAAGGACATCAAATCCCGGCAGGATAGAGTTCAGGAAGGAATGGTTCAGTCTCCCATTGATGACACACGGGGGATACGACCTGCTCCTGCGGCCGCGGGCTCTCATGCGCCATCGCCATTCCGGTTTCGAGATCACGTTCATCGACAAAGGCGAAGCGGCCTGGGTTCTGGCGAATGGGAAAAAGATGGTTCTGCGCGGAGGGGACATGGCGGTAATACAGCCTAAGATCGAACATTACGGGGAAATGCAGATCATAAAGCCATGTTCACTTTTCTGGGTAGTCATAGACTTCAAGCTTGCCGGAAAGACGCAGGTGCCTCCTGCATTTGAAAGTGAACTGAAGAAGCTTGGGTCTGCATATAAGAATGCCGGCAACAAGGTGATTTCTGCGACAGAAAAGATATGCAGTCTCTTCCAGGAGCTCAAGAATTCGGCAGTTGCCGCTGAAAGGGGGAAGACGGATTCCTTTTCACCTCTGCTCAACCGCCTGCTGATTCTCCAGATTGTCGGCGAGGGAGCCAGGCTTTTCTCCACAACCGATCATATCAATAAGATGCTTACAGTCTCCAAGCCCGCCATCGAATATATGAGGAAGAACTACAGGCGTGCATTCTCGATGCCGGAGATTGCCGAAGCCGTAGGGATAGGCGTCTCCAGATTCAATGATAAGTTCAAGGAGGAGACTGGTCTTACCCCGGCCGATTATCTGAACAGGCTCAGATGCGACAAGGCCATGGAGATGCTCTCGTCAGGCAGATATTCCGTCACGGAAACTTCTTTCAGCAGCGGATTCACAAGCTCGCAGTATTTCGCCAAGGTCTTCAGGAAATACACAGGCAGAAATCCCGCCAGTTTCATTCCATGATTTATCCCGTTTTTTCTTGCTTTTATCCCGGTTTTACCGTAGTTTCCAGATCAACAGTCAACATCCAGTAATATTAGAGAGTATGAAACAATGAAAAAACAGATTGAATGCGCAGTCCTTGTTCTTATCATGATCGTAATGGCGGGATGTTCTTCAACGGACTCTTCGGTCGGATCATATGATTCAGGTGCAGTTTATAATCGCCCTCTTTACAGCACAATCGCAAGGAAATCGATGGCATATGAAGGTGTTGAGCGCAATCCGGTAATTGTCGTCCACGGTTTTCTCGGAGCCAGGCTGAAGAATACAAGGACCGATGAGATCATCTGGGGGGATTTCACTGGATTACAGATGCTGGGTTATTCAAACGAGCAGTTGAAGGGTATAAGCGTTCCAATGGAAATCGGAAAGCCTCTCAGGGATCTGAAGAACGACGTGCACCCTTATTCGATACTCCAAAATGTCAATGTCAGGATACTGGGAATGCATTTCAACATGGATGCATATGACAAGATGCTCGAAATTCTTGGTAGGGGAGGATATGTTCCCGAAGATAAAGCCATTCCTGAAGATAAAAATTTCGCCTCATTGTTCGTCTTCTATTATGACTGGCGCCGCGATCTGCCTGAAAACGCAGCCTTGCTCAATGAATTCATCCTTCAGAAAAGGGCATATATGCAGACGATGTACAAGAAATGCTACGGACTGGATGATTACGATGTCCAGTTCGACATCATAGCCCATTCCATGGGCGGACTTCTTTCCCGTTACTATCTTGAATACGGGAACCAGGATCTTCCTGCGGACGGTTCCATGCCGGTGCTTGACTGGCGTGGAAGCAAATATATCGACAAACTTGTAGTTGTCGCAACTCCCAACGCCGGATATCTGGACACTTTTGTCGAACTTCAGAAGGGGCTTCAGCCAGCTCCCGAACTTCCCGCGTACCCTCCAGGAATAATCGGTACTTTCCCGACCTACTACCAGATGCTTCCCATTGTCAGCACCCGTCCGCTGGTATACAAGGATGATCCGAACGGCAATCCTGTCGATATTTTCGATCCGGAAATATGGATCAGGATGAATTGGGGGCTTGCGGATCCGAAGCAGGACGAAGCATTGAAAATAATTCTTCCAGAAGTGAAGACTCCCGGGGATAGGCACGCCATAGCCGTCGATCATCTGAAGAAATGCCTGAAAAGGGCCAGGCAGTTTACCGATGCCATGAGAATGGACTCTGTTCCGCCTGATGACGTGGCGATGTACCTTTTCCTGGGAGATGCAGTACCCACCAGGAGGACTGCCGTGGTCGACCGCAGGACAGGAGAGTTTGAAGTCACTGATTATGAGTCAGGCGACGGGAAAGTCCTGGCTTCAAGCGCGCGCATGGATGATCGTGAAGGAGGGGCATGGAGGCCATTTGACAGGACACCGGTCAAATGGCAGGTGATAATGCATGTTTTTGCCGCGCACATGGGGATCACTTCCAGCCATGAATTCAGTGATAATTTGAGATATTATCTTCTTGAGGCGACAACAAAGAAACAGGCGGAAAGAAGAAGGCAGCAGGTTTCCCCGGCCGTAAATATTCACTGAACTATGTCTGTCCAGTGAATATTTACATCCAATCATCCATGGGACGACAATGAATTCGATCGGCTACAAGCATATAATCATAAACGGCATCTCGATTGCATATACCGACAGAGGAGAGGGACGGCCGATACTGTTCATCCACGGCTTTGCCTCGTCATCCTATACATGGATGAAGATGATAGGATACCTGCCTCCCAGATTCAGATTTATCACTATTGATCTGAAGGGATTCGGACATTCCGAGAAAAAGTGCGATGACCATCTTTCCCCTTTCGACCAGTCCCGGATAGTGTCTGAATTCATCAGGATGCTGCAACTGGAGGATCTTGTCCTTGTCGGGCATTCAATGGGTGGAGCGATCAGCCTTCTCACGCTGTTTGATGGAAAAATGAAGTCTAGGATAAGCAGGCTTGTCCTTGTTGACAGTGCAGGAATCTTCCAGAAGCTTCCCGGTTTCATAGATGATATTGCCGCTGCTTCACCGGGCAGCAGGATAGTGAAGATGGCGGATGAGGAGCTTCTTGTTTCTATTGTGTTGAAACAGGCGTATTATGACCATGGGAGGATCGATGACGAAGCCATAAGGGAATACAGCGGCATTCTCCGGCAGGAGAAGGCGAAGGAATGCCTGTATGCCTCAGCCCAGCAGATAGCCATAGCCAATATAAGATCCTTCCATGAAAAGGTCAGGGAGATATCAATTCCAACCCTTATTGTCTGGGGCAATGATGACGCCATAATCGATCTCATAGATGCACTGAAGCTCAAGTCTGACTTGAAGTACGCCGAACTCAGGATCATCTACAACTGCGGGCATTCGCCGCAGGAAGAAATGCCATTGGAAACTGCGGGGTTGCTGGCTGATTTCCTGGGGGTCAGTCTTACCTCCGGGATGGATAGTCCGGCTCCAAAGGCTGAAACAGCAAAGAAGGGCATTAAGGAAAAAATAGGGGATGTCTTGCCAGATATTGTGAAGAATCCAGGAACATCCATCAGGAAAATGAGGATGAGAAGGCTGATCGACCGATGGAGCTTCGGGACCTTCCTGTTCATACTGCTGATCAAATTCCTGCAGTTCCTGAAGAAGATCGGTTTCAAGGCGAAGATAAACGGATGGAGGAAAGTCACGGGGATATTTCTCCGCAAGGAACACTCTAAGTTCATCCTGGCTACTTTCAGGATCAACTATCTCGGGGAAAACAGCCCTCTGGCAGATCCTGCGGAGGCGAAGGGGATCCTGATCGACAGGCTTGCCGGCTTCATCCGCAGGAATCCGGACTGCCGTTGGACGATTGACTGGGGTTTCTTCATGACCAGGAGAAAGAAATCCTTTTTCACTGATATCGTCGAAGCAGAATTCAGCGGTAATGGCGATCTCCTCAGGATTGTTCCGCATTTCGATAGGAACTACAGGAAATTCCCGCTGGTTGGAAATGACATAATCGAGAGCGTGTTTGTCAGGCTGATTGATGCATATAATAAGACAAAGAACGTCGATGACCATACGCGTTCGTGGGTCATCTACAAGAAACTCAGGAGATGGGCACGCAAAGTCAAGGGTCTGTCCTTTTACGGACATCAGGAACTGAGGCATGTTGTCAGAAGGCTGATGAACGCATCCTTCATTCAGTTCCAGACCCTGCCCGGGGACAAGGAGAAGATTGTGCAGAGCAGGATGGCTACGCCTGATATGAGGGCATGCAGCCATCCCGGTTTTGGGCTTCTCAACATGGTATGCCGGTTCACATCCGATTATTCCGAGGCGGATCTCTGGTGCCAGTACCATCACGTGCCTGTCGACGGCATCCCCATGCAGGAAATGCTCCAGGAGCTCAAGAAGGAATGGGGGGAGGCGGGTCCTGTCCTATATCCTTCAATATCAGGAGGAGGGCTCAAGACAGAATTGTTTTTCTGCGGAGGCAATATCTACCGCGCAAAAATCTATATATCCTTTGAGCGCCTGCTCAAGTTCAGGAAATATCTAAATGACAGATATTATGTGGAGATGGGCGGACCCGCCACGGTTTCAAGCATGATCATATGGGGGCTTGCCCAGCAGAAATATTTCCGGGACAAGAAATTCATTTTCCCAGTGGATACTTCCCTGATAATGGATTATCCGAAGGAGCGGAACATCAGCTTCATTTTCATGCTTCCAAGGAAGTTCTTCAATGAAAACAACAGGATGGAAGGATTCCTGAAATACCAGAGGGAGTTCAACCAGCGTGTATTTGCGACAAGATTAGGGAAAAGCGAAAGCTATGAGCTGTTCGAACTCTACGCGATAGTTCACCCGATGTTCTACCATATTCTCAGATATCTCATGCCGAAGACCCTTGGCGAGTTTGTCGGAACGGCAGGCCTGACCATATTGAAAGACGCGGAAATGTTCATAAGTCCGGTTTCAGATCTGCATTTCAACGGATTCGTTTCACTGGGCAACATGTCCATGCCCACTGAAGATGGACGGACCGCCGGCGCGGTCAGCATCTGCGGCTCAAGGGAGCAGATAGCCGAATACATAAAGGGATTCAGGCATCTGGCTGAAAACTTTCCCGGCTTCCTGTCCATTGACCGTGAATTCAAGGCCGGCGGATAAGAAACCTTATCTGCAAGATCCCTGTCCTCTCCGGCTGCTGTCTGCCAGAGGATGTCATGTCTCAGCTCGTTTATGCGGCAGTTCACTCCGCAGGCAGCAAAGGAAGGCCCAGTTCTTTCAGGAATTTATTGTGTTTGGACGTCGCCTTTCGGATGGTATCCTGGGCTTTCACCAGTTCGCTGTGAGTCGCCGCCAAATCTATCTCCGGTTCCTGTACTGCCGTGCTGATGTAGCGGGAGATATTGAGATTATAGCCTTCTTCGGCGATTCGCTCCATCGAGACGCGTTTGGAGTAACGTTCTTTTTCGCGGCGGTACTGGTAGGTCTCGACAATCTTGTCGATGTGCTCTTCGAGGAGGACGTTCTGGCGTTTGCCCTTCTCGAAATGTTCGGCGGCGTTGATGAAGAGGACGTCGTCGGGCTTCTTGCATTTCTTGAGGACGAGGATGCAGACCGGGATGCCCGTCGAGTAGAAGAGGTTTGCAGGCAGGCCGATGACGGTATCGATGTGGCCATCCTTGAGGAGCTTCGTGCGGATCCTCTCCTCGGCGCCTCCGCGGAAGAGCACGCCGTGCGGCAGGATGATGGACATGACGCCCTGGTCCTTCAGGTAATGGAAGCCGTGCAGGAGGAAGGCGAAGTCGGCGGCAGATTTCGGGGACAGGCCGTAGTTCTTGAAGCGTACGTCGTCGCCCATGTCCTCCTTGGGTTCCCAGCGGTAGCTGAAGGGTGGATTGGCGACAATGGCGTCGAACTTGGGCATCTTCGCAGGGTTAGTCTCGCGGAGGAAATCCCAGTCGTTGGTCAACGTGTCGCCGTGGTAGATTTCGAACTCCGTGTCCTTCACCCCGTGCAGCAGCATGTTCATGCGCGCGAGGTTGTAGGTGGTTATGTTCTTCTCCTGGCCGTAGATTTTGCCGATCGTCCCGCCCAGTTTCTTCAATTGCTTGCGCACATTGAGAAGCAATGAGCCCGAGCCGCAGGCGAAGTCGAAGACGCTGCCAAGATGTTTTACAGGACCTGTCTTGGGCTCCTGGCTGTCGAGGGTGACTATGCGAGAGAGGATGGTCGAAATCTGCTGCGGGGTATAGAACTCGCCCGCCTTCTTGCCGGAACCGGCGGCGAACTGGCCGATAAGGTATTCATAGGCGTCGCCGAGGGCGTCGATGTCGGTGGAGAAGTCCGCGAGCCCCTTGGCGATCTCCTTGATGATGTCGCACAGCTTCTTGTTCTTTTCGGGGTGGGTTCTACCGAGCTTTTCGGAGCCGAGGTTGATCTCGGAGAAGAGCCCCTGGAAGGTGCTCTCAAAAGATTCGTTTTCGATGTACTTGAATCCGTCACGCAGGGTGTCGAGCAGGTCGCCGCTCTGGTTGCGTGCGAGGTTGGCGATATTGGCCCAGAGGTGATCCGGCTTGATCACGTAGTGGACCTTGCGCCGCATCTGCTTCTCGAAATCGCCCACGTCGCCGGGGTTGTTTGCATACCAGATCGCCAGAGGAACACGGGGATCGCCTGCAGGGATGGGGGGATAGTCCCGGCCCAGCTCCTTCTTCGCCGCAACCTCGTAGTTGTCTGAGAGGTAGCGCAGGAAGAGGAAGGCCAGCATGTAGTCCCGGAAATCGTCCGCATTCATCGCCCCGCGCAGCTGGTCGGCGATATTCCAGAGGGTCTTGCCCAGTTGTTTTTGATTCTGTTCAGTCATGATGTTTTAACCTTTGATAATTCGTTTAACAGTCGTTCCAGCATTCCGCCTCGTGCAACATGGGGCGTAAAGAGCGCACCGGCATGCTCGATGACAAAGCGGTTGCGCGCCTCAGCCGCCGCCAAATTCCCAGCGACATCGCGCATCTCCAGGATCAGCATCCGGTTTTTCTCAAGTGCATCGCGCACACCAGGCGCGAACGCGCAATCCTCAATCCCCCACGCCGGGCAGGCAATCACCCGCCGTCCGTTTTTCAGCAGCCACTCCAATATCTCTTTTTCTTTTGGAGAATGCCAGCCGCCGAAATAGACATCGGCCTCGGGCCGTACGGGCGAGGCCTGCCTCGCCCCATCCCCCCGGCTGCACAGCACCCCCAGCTTTTCCCCGTTCCACAGCGCCGGATTTCCAATGCCCCGCAACCCGCCGCCAAATTCCTGCACACATCGCCACGGATTCATTCGGATATATTCGGCGATTTGCTGCTCCGCCTCCTCCGAACGCACAATCATTTCATAATAATTGCGATGCCAGATCCGGGGGGCAATGGGAGCGAGGCAGGCC
>JBAQUG010000222.1:0-10496 GCA_049297395.1 Victivallales bacterium
CATCCGGTATTTTCAGGCTGAGATTGTCCAGTGCCCGATAGCTTCCGAACGTCTTGCTAATTCCTATTATATCAATGCTCATGTTTTTTCTCCTTCAAGTGCTGATGCCACGGAAAACTCCTCGATAATCTGCCGGTTCTTCCATTCGACCACGCTTTTGATGGCGAGAGTCGCCAATGCGAGTAGCGCGAGCAGCGACGATACTGCGAAAGCCGCTGCGAAATTATATTCGTTGTAGAGGATTTCGACATGCAGGGGGATCGTATTTGTCTGTCCGCGGATATGCCCGGAGACAACCGAGACCGCGCCGAACTCGCCCATCGCCCTGGCGTTGCACAGGATTATTCCGTAAAGCAAAGCCCATTTTATGTTGGGGAGGGTAACGCGCCAGAAAGTCTGCCAGCCGCTGGCACCGAGAGAAATGGCGGCGTTCTCCTCATCGCTTCCCTGCTCCTGCATCAGCGGGATCAGTTCGCGTGCGACGAAAGGAAATGTGACGAATATCGTAGCCAGGACGATGCCTGGTATCGCGAAGATTATTTTAAAATTATGCTCGTTGAGCCACGAACCCAGCCAGCCCATACGCCCGAAAAGAAGCACGAAGACAAGACCGGCGATCACCGGCGACACCGCGAAAGGCAGATCAATCAGGCTTACCAGGAAATTCCGCCCCGTGAAATTGAACTTTGCTACGGCCCAGGCGATGGAAAGCCCGAATATCACGTTGAGAGGTACGGCTATGGCGGAAACAAGCAGTGTCAGCTTGATTGCTGCAAGAGCCATCGGATCCACGAGGCTTGAGAAATACACCGAAGCCCCCTTGCGGAACGCCTCTGCGAAAACCGCAGCCAGCGGTACAACAAGGAATAGTCCGAGGAAAAGCACTGTAATAGAGATCAGCATCCATTTTACTGCCGGTGAATCTCCGCCCTTTGCTGAATTTGACATGTTCATGCCCTCCTGTGGCGGTTGCTGAACCACCACTGCGTCGTATTAATAAATAGGAGTATCGCGAATGAAAACGCAAGCATCACGACCGCGATTGCTGCCGCACCCTCGTAGTTGTATTCTTCAAGCTTGAAAATGATTAGCAGGGAAGTGATCTCCGTCTTCATCGGCATGTTACCGGATATGAATACGACTGAGCCGTATTCGCCCAGGGCCCGTGCAAAGGCCAGCGTGAATCCTGTCAGCAGCGACGGGAAGAGCAGGGGGAAGATTACACGGCGGAAGGTCTGCCAGCGTGTCGCCCCGAGGCTTCTGGCCGCATCTTCAAGCTCGACATCGAGCTCCTGCAAAGCCGGCTGCACCGAACGCACCACGAATGGCAGACCGATGAAGATAAGCGCTATTGTGATACCGAGCGGCGTGAACGCCGCCTTTATTCCAAGAGGGGCAAGCAGCGATCCGATCCATCCGTTCGGCGCATAGATGGTCGCAAGCGCGATTCCTGAAATTGCCGTGGGCATCGCAAACGGCATGTCCACGATGGCATCCAGGATTTTCCTTCCGGGAAACTCGTATCTGACAAGCGTCCATGCGACGACAAGACCGAAGACGGCATTCACCGATGCCGCTGCGAGCGAGACGCCGAATGTCAGCTTGTAAGACTCCACCACCCTTGGATCGGAGACCAGGTTCCAGAACTGGATCCAGGTCAGCGACGTGACCTTCGCCACCAGCGCCGAAAGCGGCAGCAGGACGATCAGGCTTAGGTATGTCACGCCGTATCCGAGCGTCAACCCGAATCCCGGAAGAGGAGACCATTGTTTAATTGAAAGATTCATTGGCTGCCTTGTTGCACAGGTTCATGATCCGATCATGTTAAAATCCGAAGTTCGAAGCACGAAATTCGAAATATGAAAGTTTTAAAATTTCAAACATTTGAATTTTCCTGTTACTATTTCGAATTTCGATATTCGGGTTTCGAATTTAAGTGAGTATCTATTTCACCGGTTTATATATCTGGTCAAAAACGCCCTTGTCATCAAAATGCTCGGACTGGGCCTTCTTCCATCCTCCGAAGACGTCGTCAATCGTGAAAAGTTCTATCTTCGGAAATTTGTCGGCATACTTTGCTGCGACTTCCGCAAGACGCGGACGGTAGAAATTCTTCGCCGCTATTTCCTGTCCTTCAGGAGAATACAGATATTTCAGATATTCCTCGGAGACTTTCCTGGTGCCGCGCTTGCCGACGACTTTGTCAACAATGGTCACAGGAGGTTCGGCAAGTATGCTTATGGAAGGGGATACTGTCTCGAACTTATCGGCACCGAATTCTTTCAGAACTAGGAATGCCTCGTTTTCCCATGCGAGAAGGACATCCCCTATGCCGCGCTGGGCGAAAGTGACAGTTGAACCGCGTGCGCCCGAATCAAGCACGGGGACATTCTTGAAGATGGATTCGACAAATATCCGGGCTTTTGCCTGTGCTTTTTTGACTTCTTCAGAATCAGGGGCAGACTTTACTTTTCCGAGATCTCCAAGTTCTTTCTTGAGTTCAAATCCCCAGGCCGCAAGATAGTTCCATCTTGCACCGCCGGATGTCTTCGGATTAGGAGTAATAACCGAAACATCCGGCTTTGCAAGATCGTCCCAGCTCTTTATTCCCTTTGGATTACCCTTGCGGACAACGAATATGATCGTTGAAGTATAGGGCGAACTGTTGTCAGGCAGGCGCTTCTGCCAGTCTGCAGGAATCAGCTTTGACTTTTCGGCGATGGCGTCGATGTCTCCCGCCAGAGCGAGTGTCACAACATCAGCGTCCAGGCCGTCAATTACCGCGCGTGCCTGCTTCCCGGAACCGCCATGCGATTGCTGGACTGAAAGAGTATTACCCGTCTTATCCTTCCAGTACTTTGCAAACGCGGTGTTGAATTCCTGATAAAATTCGCGTGTCGGATCATAAGACACATTTGTTATCAATTCGTTGGCCGCATAAACCTCTCCAACCGCAGCAAGTGCCGCAGTTCCGACTAAGATTTTCAATCTCTTTGAAATATTTGTGATCTTATAAATTTTCATTTTCAATAATTCCTAGTTGTAAGCTCAATGTTAAAAGCAATACTCTTACATGTTTATCAAAATAATAAACATTTATATTATAGCAAATGTCGCGAGTAATGTCAAGTTATGCTATAGAAATAATAGAGACAAAGACGTAAGATATTATATGATAAGCTGATAGATATGTATGCATGGCGGAATATTTGGGCTTTAGCAGGATCGTTTGCTGTCATGCCTTTTCATCGGGGGACTTGGACTGGTTTTCCTTGCGTTCCCACTCGACGAACTGGGCGCTCATCTCCTCCCAGCTCTTGCGCGGAGGTTTCGGACCCTTGATCCACTCGACTTCCCGGCCGCGCCATAGCGAGTAGATTGCAGGTACGATTTCAAGTGTGAGGATTGTGCTGGTGATCAGGCCGCCGATCATAGGTGCGGCGATGCGTTGTATCGCCTCTGCGCCGGCGCCGTGCGCCCATAGCGCCGGCAGCAGCGCGAGAGTGGTCATGCCAACCACCATCAGTTTCGGCCGGACACGCTGTACCGCACCATAGGTGATGGCTTCGAAAAGATCGTACTGCGTCTTCATCCGCCCGGCCCTCTGGTAGGCATGGAATGCCTCATCGAGATATATGATCATCACCGTGCCGGTCTGCGCGGCGAGTCCGGCCAAGGCTATAATACCGACCCAGACCGCGATGCTCAAATTGTAATTCAGCAGCCATAGCAGCCAGATGCTGCCGGTCATGGCGAAAGGAATTGAAAGCAGGATGATGAAGGTTTCAGGAACGCTCTTGAAGTTCATGTAGAGCAGCAGAAAGATCAGTATCAGGGTGATCGGCACAACCAGCTTGAGACGTTCGCCCACGCGCAGCATATGCTCGTACTGGCCGGACCATTCAAGGCGGTAACCCGTAGGCAGCAGGCCCGCCTTCTCAATTTTTTCCGATACCTTCTTCTTGGCCTCATCGACGTAGCCGCCTATGTCACGGCCGGCCATGTCCACATAGACCCAGCCTGTCAGGGAACCGTTCTCATTGCGGATAAGAGGCGGACCGCTGGTGGTGCGGATGCCAGCCAGCTGTCCAAGAGGCACCTGCTGGACGGAGGGCATCCCTTTTTCGCCTTTTCCTGTTCCTTCCTGGAGCGGAGGGGCAGACATGACCGGGACAAGGACGCGCTTAAGCTTTTCAACGTCGTCGCGAAGTTCGCAGCTGTAGCGGACGTTGATAGTGTATCGTTCACGCCCCTCTATGGTTTTGGCGACTGGCATCCCGCCAATTGAGGTCTCCACCTGCATGAGGACATCTTCGACATTCAGTCCGTAACGGGCGATTTCTGCGCGTTTCGGAATTATGTCTATGTAGTATCCGCCGGTTGTGCGTTCGGCGAATACGCTGCGTGTGCCGGGAACCTCCCGCATCACTGACTCGAGATGGGTGCCCAGTTTACTGATACCTTCCAGGTCCGGGCCGAATATCTTGATTCCGACAGGTGTGCGGATGCCGGTAGTGAGCATGTCGATACGCCCTTTGATCGGCATTGTCCAGGCATTGACCTGGCCGGGGATCTGCAGGGCTCCGTCCATTTCAGTTATCAGTTCGTCCCAGGTCATTGGGCGGGAATCGGACCATATTATTTTCAGAAACTTCTGTGTCCACTCCGGCGACCAGCCCGAATACCAGCGCGGACTTGGAACATGCCGCCATTCGTTTTCCGGTTTCAGCTGCACGACTGTTTCGAACATCTCCATCGGCGCAGGATCCGTGGCGGTTTCAGAACGGCCCGCCTTGCCGTGCACGGTCAGCACTTCCGGAAACTTCTTTATGATGCGGTCCTGTATCTGTAGGAGCCTAGTGGCCTCCGTGATCGACATTGTAGGCATTGAAGTCGGCATGTAGAGGATGGTTCCCTCGTTGAGAGGTGGCATGAATTCCGACCCGAGCCTCTTGTAGATAGGATATGAAGAAGCCACTGCCGCAATGGCGATTGCAATGGACAGTATGCGTCGGGTCATAAGCATGCTCACCCATGGATAGTACATTTTGTGGAGAAAGCGGCTTATGGGGTGCCTGTACTCCGGAATGACTTTGGCTCCGGTCATCAGGACGATGAGCGCAGGGCCGATGGTGATGGAAAGGAACGCCGCCCAGGCCATCACGAATGTCTTGGTGAATGCAAGCGGCTTGAAAAGACGCCCCTCCTGGGATTCGAGCGTGAATACAGGCATGAAGCTGACGGTGATGACCAGCAGTGCGAAAAAGAGAGGCTTGCCAAGCTGCTTGCAGGCGCCGATGATGATTTCCTGCCGTGCCTTCCGGTCAAGTCCCGGCGGGGCATGCTCCAGTTTCTTATGCACGTTTTCGACCATCGATACAGCCTCGTCGCACAGGACGCCGATGGAGATGGCGATGCCTGCCAGCGACATGATGTTGGTTGTCAGTCCCATGAAATACATTGGTATGAACGCCAGGGTCACTGCGATGGGCAGCGTGACGATGGCACGTGCCGCACCGCCGAAGTCCAGCAGGAAGATGAGTATGACTATTGAGACTATGATCGACTCCTCGATGAGCGTGCGGGTCAGTGTCCCGATGGAGCGGTTTATCAGGTCGGACCGGTCGTATGTCGTGACGATCTCCACGCCTTCCGGCAGCGACGGCTTTATCTCCTCCAGCCTGGCCTTGATGCGGTCGATCACCTGAAGGACGTTCTGTCCGAAGCGCACCACGACAATGCCGCCGGTGGCTTCGCCTTCGCCGTTGAACTCGCCGGCGCCCCTCCGCATTTCGGGGCCGAACGAGATGTTGCGTGCAACGTCCCCCAGCAGTACCGGCGTGCCGCGCGCATCTGTGCCGACCACCACGAGACGCAGGTCTTCCAGCGACGTTATATAGCCTTTTCCGCGGACAAGGTAGGTTGTTCCGTTGCGTTCAAGTTCGCGTCCGCCCACATCATTGTTGGCGCTTCGGATGGAGGACACGATTTTAGTGATGGGAATATTATAGGCGAGCAGCTTGTCCGGATCGATCTCCACCTGGTACTGTTTTTCGAATCCGCCGATGGTTGCGACTTCCGCAACACCTTCCACGCTCTGGATCCAGTACCGCAGATGCCATTGCTGGAATGAGCGCAGCTCCGCCAGATCGCGTTTCCCGCTCTTGTCCACCAGTGCGTATTGGAATCCCCAGCCGACCCCGGTGGCGTCCGGACCAAGCGTCGGGGTGATACCCGGAGGCAGGCTGTCGGCCAGCCCCTGCATATATTCCAGGACACGTGAACGCGCCCAGTAGATGTCCGTGCCATCCTTGAAAATCACGTACACGAACGAATAACCAAAGAAGGAATAGCCGCGCACAACCCGGACATTTGGTGCGCTGATGAGCTTTGTGACTATCGGGTAGGTGATCTGGTCCTCGATCAGGTTCGGACTGCGCCCTTCCCACTGGGTGAAGACGATGACCTGCACGTCGGTAAGGTCGGGGATGGCGTCCAGCGGAGTGTTGCGCATGCAGTATATGCCGCCTATGGCGAGCGCGCCCACAAGCATGAAGACCATGAACTTGTTCCGGCAGCTCCACTCTATGACGCTTTCGATGAAGGAGTCGCCGGTTCCTGATGGTTTGAATTGTTTATCCACTTTTATTCCTTATATATCTTTTTTTCGCATGTCCGTGCGAAAAAAAGTCATTAATCATTCTCCGCTCATCCCCGATACGGCCGCCTTCAGCTGGCTCTCTGAATCCACCAGGAACAAGGCGCGCGTTACAACCTTCTCACCTTCCTTTAGCCCTTCCAGAACCTCGTAGTAGTCGTCGGTCTTGGCTCCTGTTTTCAGCTCGCGGGGTTCCAGAAGCCCGTCTGCGGCATCCACGAAGGCGATGTGGCGGATGCCGGTATCGATCACTGCGCTGGACGGCACTGTCAGCTTTTTGCCAAGAGCCACCTTTATTTCGACGTTGGCCCACATGTCGGGACGGAGCTGATCCTTTGGATTGTCCAGTTCGAGCCTGATTTCGCCCCGCCTCGTCAAGGCGTCGATGTGCGGATAAATGAAGGTGACTTTGGCGGGGAATGACTGGCTGCCAAGATAGGGGAAGCTGATTGCGGCATCCTGTCCCACGGAGATCAACGGCATCTGGTATTCAAAGACGGAAGCCCTGAGCCAGAGGTGGGAGAGATCAGCGATCTCATACAGGGTCTCCCCTGCCATGAAAGACTTGCCTTCAACCGCCATCTTCGCCACGACATGCCCCGAAAAGGGGGCGCGGAACATTATCTCGTCCGCAGGTGTGCGGCTTTCTTCAAGGTCGCGGATCTCCTTCTCGTCTATCTGCCACAAGACGAGCCGCCTCCGCGAGGACTCCAGAAGCCGCCGGGCTGAAATTCCCTCTTCCTTGTCAGGACTGTCCTTGAATTTCCCATAGTTCTTCAATGTGAGAAGATATTCTTTTTCCGCAGTCAGCACTTCAGGGCTGTATACCGTGAACAAAGGCTGTCCCTTCTCCACCGGAGCACCGGTGAAGTTGACCTTGAGCGAGCGTATCCATCCGTTGAAACGCGGAGATACCCTCGCCAGACGGGTTTCGTCGTGTTCGATCCGTGCGGTAGTGCGGAGGCTGAAGGACAGGTCCCTCATTTCAACAGATGACAGCCGCAGACCGATCAGCTGTCTTTTTTCCGGCGAAAGAACAACTCCTGTGTGGCCGGGCACGCCGGTCGCAGCTGAATGGCCCGCATGTTCGTCGGTCTTCACGGCTGTCTGTCCGCTGTCCTTTATGGGCACCAGTTTCATGTTGCAGATGGGACAGTCGCCCGGACGGTCGCTGACGTAGGCAGGATGCATCGGGCAATGATATTTTTGTTTCCTGACTTCTGCGGATGCGCCCTTGCCGGAATGGGAGGAATCAGACTTGCCGCATCCTGGCATGACGGCAGCCAGGGCGATGGAGATCATTAAAGAATAAATCCATGGCCTGCACGAAACTTTTTTGGTAAAAATAATTCTCATTGTTTTTCCACTCCGCTTAGAATCTTTTCCTTACCCAAATTCAAACATCAAATTGTTTTTTTAGTTTCTCAATTCTGCACTCTGCCACTTGGTCACTTGGTCACTTGGCCACTTTCCTTCTGCTTCTCCTGGCCTGCTTCGGCTGGAAACGGCGCGCCTTCCGGTTTAAATCCAATTATCATCGACAGTTCGGCCAGGGTCAACTCACATTGGATGCGGGAATCTATTTCGGCAATTTGGAACACAAGCAATGTGCGTTCGGCTTCCTGCAGGTTTATGAAATCTATCTGTCCTGCGGAATAGGCGTTTCGCGCAACTTCAAGGGACATCTGCGCCTTGGATACCAGCTTGTCGGAGAGAAGCTGCAGGTTGCGCCTGGCCTCGCGGTACATGAAGGACTTGTCGGCGAACTCCACCACCAGCTGGATCTGCTCCCCTGACAATCTGGAGGAGGCCGCATTCTTGCGCGCCTGTGCCGACGCTATTTCCGCAGCAATCTTGTCGAGCCAGATGGGCAGTGTCATTTCAAATTTCGGCCTCCACAGGACCGGAGCGGACTTTACATCGCCTTCCAGTCCAATAGTGAAATCTGGAAACCTGCTCAATCGGGCAAGGCTGATGCCCTCTTCAGCCGCGCGGACTTCGGCCTCCATCGACTTTAACTGTGGATTGTGCGCCATGGCGGCGGCCAGAAGCTGATCGTAGCCCATGTCCAGCGGTGTTGACTCAAATTGGGCCGGCACGGGAGGGTCTGGCTTATCCGCGGACATGCCCAGCGCCGTTTTGAGTTTTGCCATAAGCGGGTTGCGCGAATCCTCAAGGTTGGCAATTTCAGTTTTCAGCCGTTCCTTTTCGATCTGCGCCCGGAGCACGTCCTGCAATGTGACCTTGCCAGCCTCATTCAATGCACGGGCGATCTCCTCCAGTTCGCTCATCAGGTTCAGCATCTTGCGGTTTATTCGGATGCGATCCTCAAGAAAATGAAGCTGGTAATAGGGGCGTTTGACATCGAATGCCGTCTGCAGGACCGCGCTTTCAAAGGCGTAATACCGCGCCCGGCTCTCGGCCGATGCGACATCCGCCCTGGCGCTGAGCTTTGTCGGCCACGGTACATCAAGCATCAGCCCGGGCATTATGGAATTGATTACGTTTGTAATGTCCATCTGGAACGTGAACCGCGGATCGGACAGGGATCTTTCCAGCGTGATGCGTTCGACTGCCGCCGCATATTCGTAGTAAGCCGCCTCGACACGCGGCTGCTTGAGCATGGCGTAGGTAAGCAGCACGGTCAGCGTTGAATTGCTGTCGAGGATTGGAAGCGCAGCTTGATTGCCGTCGGGACGGTACAGCTTGGAAAGCGTTCCGAAATCGCTTCGCGCCTCCCGTTCGCTCTTGGTCGTTAGGCCCACGCAGCCGGAAAGAAAAACTGAGGCCGGTACTGCCATCAGCATCAAACATCGCCAGTATTTCAGAATAGACTTCTTCATCACCAGCCTCCACGCTCCGAACTGTAATGCAATACAGGCGTATTGTGCCTGTGGGTTAAAATACCCTCAGTGTCCATTTATTTCTTTTCAGCGGACGCCTTGTCCTTTGGTGCCGCCTCCAGGACAATCCCTTTTGCCTCCATCTCCTTTATGTACTTTTCAGGATCGGCTTTGACTTTTCCTATGCACCCTCCGCAGCAGACATAGATTCTTTTCCCCTGTGCGTCCACGAAAAGGCTCTTGTTTATCTTCCCTCCCATTATCGGACATTCGGTTTGGGCTTTCTTCTCCTGTGGATCCGGCTTTGCAGCTTCCTCCGCGGACAAGTTCCCCATCAGGGAAAGAATCCCTATCCCAGCGACCGCCAACATGATTTTCTTGTTCATAATTTTCATCTCCTTATATGTTTGTGTTCACAAGCAAGGACGAGATGAACCTGTTTTTGTTACATTATTATTCATGATTTCCCAATTTTATATTATTTTAGAGCGCCTGTTTTCAATCTTGTCGAGAACATCCTTCATCCGTGGGCGCCTTTTGTTGATCTCATAAAGTTCAGCAAGATATTTATTCCATTCATCGGTTCTCTTGAGGTCTCCATACAGCGACTTGATTTTGTTCAAGTATGGTATAGCCGATTCATATCCACGTGGATTGCCTGCGGAAATATTCTGCTCCGCCAGTTCGCGCCATGTCTTCAGGGAAAAATCCGGATGTGTGAGCTTGACCGCATCTGCGACTTTCGCAGAATCGCCACCCCAATATCTGCTCGCGGAACTGCCGCCTTGCCGGTAAAACCTGATGGCATCATCGTTTCTCTTCTCATGGATTGCAATGTCTATGAGTGTGCTGAAATCTGGAAATCTCTCGAAGCTTGCTTTCCCCTTTGGCATTTCCAGACCAGTGGGTGGCAGAGCCCACTTCTTCACGTCTGCATTTGAACCCGATACGGATTCCGGGCGAATTCCAGTTTCCAGAAAATATAGGAGAGACTC
>JBAQUG010000223.1:0-10243 GCA_049297395.1 Victivallales bacterium
CGCAGTCGAGTTCGCAAAGACCAACCAGGTCGTGACTCCAGAGAACATCAGCCAATACGTGAGATTCTCCGGTTCGGAAAAGTCGAAGGAACTCTTCTTCAGTCCTGGCAAATCGTCGCAGGTGATAATTGTCACTTCACACATGGGCAACTGGGAACTCGCCGGGATGATATACACCATTTTCTCGGGACGCCCGCTCCTCTCGGTCATGCGTCCGTTCAATAATCCCCAAATTAGCGAATACATAAACAGCCACCGCGTGAAATTGAACCACAGCGTCTGCGCGAAAAAAGGTGCCTTGAAATCCCTATATGTCGCCCTGAAGAATGGAAAATCGATCTCAATTGTCTCCGACCAGCATGCCGGAACATCTGAAGGCGTTGAAACAACTTTCTTCGGACATCCAGCCAGGACTCATGCCTCCCCCGCCATTCTCCATTTAAGGACGGGAATACCGATCCTGGTCGGCGCCACAGTCAAGGAAGCTGACGGCTTCAAATACAATGTCATCCTTTCAGACCCAATCATATACAAGCCTACCGAGGACAGGGGGGCGGACATCCGCGCCGCAGCCCAGCTCTATACCACGGAAATCGAAAAGGCCGTCGCCCAATACCCCGAACAATGGATGTGGGCCCACCGCCGCTGGCTCGACATAAACCGGAATAGAAAATAGCTGCCGGTCGCCAGCCATCGGCAGTCGGTGGATAATTCGAAATAATTCTTCCGCCTAAAGGCGGTACTCCACAACGCCTCTACCCTGCCGACAAGCCTTTGCCTGCAAAACAAACGCGCTTGATGTGCGCCTCACAGGCGCACGGATACCGGCTTTAGCCGGAAGATTTAATCTTGCAGCTTCCTTTTGAAGCTGACAAGAATAAATTTCCATTCGACAATTCATCCCGCAGGATATAAGTTATTACAATGAATTAAAATATTAGGAGAAAGCCATTTGCCATGACACGCAATCCTGTAACAAATCTAGATACAAGCAAGATACTGATCGCTCCTTCAATACTGGCTGCGAACTTCGCAGAACTCGGGAACGAGATCATCAGAGTCGAAAAGGCCGGAGCCGACCTGATACATGTCGACATCATGGACGGACATTTCGTCCCAAACCTCACCATAGGCCCGCCTGTCGTCCAGGCATTGAGGAAGATCACAAAACTCCCGTTCGACGTGCATCTCATGCTGACAAACCCCAAATCGTTTGTAAAATCCTTCGCAGACGCCGGCGCCGACAGCATCACCTTCCACGTGGAATGTTCCGATAATATCGAAGATACAATCCGCGAAATCCGCAGTTTCGGCTGTTCCGCCGGACTCTCCCTCAAGCCGAAAACTCCAGCCGAGAAGATCATCCCATATCTCGACAAGATCGACCTGGTGCTTGTCATGACCGTCGAACCCGGTTTCGGCGGACAGAGCTTCATGGCTGACATGATGCCCAAGACCCGGACGATAAGGGATGCAATAACAAAGCTGAACAAGAAAATCCACCTGGAAGTCGATGGCGGCATCGATGGGAAATCAATATTTACCGTCGCCGAAGCCGGAGCCAACATGATCGTCGCAGGCACCTCTGTCTTCCGCGCTCCAGAAGGCGCTGCCGAAGCCATCAAAAAACTGAAATCCGCACAGGACAAGCTCCGATAGGCGATGGAACACGTAGCGCAGGCATCTCAGCAAAACAGAAAACGACAAGGAAAACGGCTGATTGCAAATAAAACACCAAATGATTTTCTGGCGGACGGCGGAACGATGAGATTCCGCCTTTTCATGCCATTAATCGTGGTCCTCGTTCTGGTGGTGGCCGGATGCAGCCGGACACCAGGCGCCAGACTGGAACACCGCTTCGCAGCCGACGACAGGACCTTGGTCCGCATAGTCTACAAAGTTCCTGCCGACGCGGTCGCTCGCAGCGTCCTCTTTGACCGGAAAACGCTGGAGACATCGGCTCTCTATCTGCGGGCGCCGCCAAACCCTGCCGGTGATTGCATCTACATCTCCGCGGACGGTACTATCCAGCGCGGCAAACAGATGGTCGGCTCTGTCAAAACCGACGGTGAACTTCTCTTCACCTCCGATGGTGACATCACTCTGTTCGCCGACGGTCGGCGCATCGCCAACGGTCTGTCAGGCTGGGACGTCTTCTGGGTGAGCGCGTCCGCCGATGCTCCCGCCACGCACAACCGCGTCTACCCGCATGTCGTTTTCGCCGACGGCTTCATGCGTACTACGCTCGAAGACGGCCAATGCCGGCTCGCCTCGGGCCTCTGGCATTTGCGGCAGCACGGAGGCGGCATGGCAACAACCACCGACGAACTGCAGAATGCCGGTTTCCAGCGCGCGGCCAATCCTTTCACCGTTGTCGGCGAGCAAAACGGCCAGCTCTGTTTCGGGGATGAAACCTGGTTCGATTTCCATGGCGAGGCGCGTTTCTATTTCGGCGTTCCCGTTGAGGGGAACGTGGTGGACATCAATACCGTGCCTGTGAATACGGACATGCTCATAGTGCAGGGGATGCCGGACGCCGGACAGGTGGCATTCGGCTGGAGAGGCGAGTCTCGCTGTTTTGTCCTTCTCTGGCGCGAAGGCAATGGAGACTGGCGTGAACTGGCAAGGCAAACAGGGCCACGGCCGGCTGTGACTTCATGGGTGAAACTCGGCCTGGGCGTCGCCATCGGACAGACCGCACATGCGTACATGGATGGCATCGAAACCCTGTCAGCCCCCCTACCCCGCAAAGTCACCGGCCCGTTCGGCATTGAATGCGGGAAAGGGGTTGTCGAATGCGACGACATCCGCGTCTGGTCGCGCGACTCGGCTCCCGAGCCAGGTTCATTGCTGTTTGTGCGAAGTTCGCAGTTCGCAGGAAAAAGTACAAATGACCACGATCCTGTCCAGTTCAACCAGTGGGCTCAAGGCGCCGATACATTCATCAGCTGGCGAACCAATAAGGTGATGGACGAGGACGCGCTGGCAGTCATTGCCAACCGAATACCGCTTATGGGCGATTTCACCTACACATGCGATTCCGCCGGAGATGCCGAGGGCCGAATTGCCGAGGGTCTGTACGAGTTCCGCTTTGCCAGCGTACCGATGGCTCCTCCTGAACTGAAACCGGAAGCCGCATGGAAAGGGACGCCGGCCTTGCTCGTGAGGTTGAAAGAAAACAGGTGGCGCATCGAAAGCGGAATTTCCGGTGGTCCGGTGAAGGAATCAGCCGGCACCGAACTGCGCCTTCGCCGCCGCGAAACTGATGGGGGGCGTATTACCGTGTGGACCGGCAGAGACTGGAAACCTGTCACCGAAGCCATGCCCGGAGCGCTCCGGTTGATGATCGGTTTTCATGGCGGCGACAACAGTCCGTCTCCGGAGATGCCGCGTCCCGAACATCATCGAATCTCCTGTACAAATCTGGTCAACGATCTGTTTGAGGAATCGCCTTCGGACTGGTCTTGGATCGAGGGAAGTTTCCGCATGGCCTGCCGCTGGGCGTGCCAGTACCAGTGGAACTTCATGGCCTGCGGATCGCCGGATACGCCGTTCATGACGAGCAAACAGACGTTCCGAGGCGAAAAACAGTTTTTCGAGTATTACATGTCATTGCGCCCCGTATACCCATGGGACGCAGGCGATCCCTCCTTCGCCTATGATCCGAGCGCAGACAAGGATTGGAAATTTTTCATCGAGCACGAAGGCTGGTACAACCGCCACGACCTCGATTTCTCCTTCTGCTGCGATGGACGCAACCCGCTTTCCGGATACTCCGTCGTATTTGGCGGCAACGACAACCGTGAGACCCGCCTTCTGCGCAAGGGACAGGTCGTGGCGCGCACATCCGCTCCGGAATTCCTCTTCCCCACTGAAATCCCGCATCTCGTGATCCATTGGCGCTGGTGGCGGTTTTCGGTGTGGAAGGATGGCGGCCACATCCAGGTGGATCTGAATGGGACGAAGATGCTCGAATACACAGACCCGTCTCCTATAGACGAAGGGCATGTGGCATTTTGGACCGTGCGCAACGGATTCGCCCTATCCCGTGCGACCCTGCTGGCCGAGCGCGTCGGCTGGGATCCCTCGGTGCTTTATGTCCCAGAGCGTACGGAGTCTCCGTGGCAGCCGCTGCCGGCCGACTCCGCGGCACTGCAGCCATTGCCCGACGGACGAACCCGTGTATCGAGGAACGTCGGGGCCGGTGCTTTCGCCCTGCGGCGCCGTATTGAACCGCCGGAAGATCTCGCCGCCACCCCCATACTCGAACTTCCCCTGGCGCTCGGCAGCAACGGCGCAACTTTAAATCTGCACCTCGAAATTTCCGGACGCTCGTTCCTCGTCGAAATCAATGCCCCTCTGACGGAGATGAAAGCGCTGCTCACGCCTGAGTTCGAGCACGGCGAATGCTTCCGCCTGCCGGTGATCCCCGAGACCACAATCCGGCAGCGTTACTGGCTCGGCAAGACGGAAATCAAAGGCGGAATTCTGCGGATTGACCTCGGGGCGGCCCTTGACGGAAAAAACATTGATCCGTCCCAGCGGCAGCTTACGGTCCTGACACTCGGCAATACAAGCAACGATAACTACAGGCTGGGCGGCGGTGAAAGCTGCAATCCGGCGGGAGCCTCCTTTGAAGCCGGCACGCCAAAACTGGTGAAACGTGAGTAACACACCTCAACAACATATCCGGATTGGACATGGAGAGACTGCACTGCTCGCAATGGCACTGATCACAGCGCCGATACAGACAGGACTGCACCTGCCGCATGCCGGATTTGACGTGCCGCTTTCCACTCTTTTCCTGCTGGGCGCCGCTGCCCTTGCATTGTGTTTCAGCCGGCGAAGAGGGGAGGATGCCTGGATCACATGGCCGCAGATCTTCTTCGTGCTGGCCGCAGGTCTCGGCCTTATTCCCCTGCTTGCCGCTGGTGCCTGGAAGGACGGAGTCCGGGAAACGTTCCTTCTCGCCGAGGCGGTTCTTCTTACACCGTGGCTGGTGGTGCGGGCGGTACGCCGTGATGGGTTTGGCTGGCTTACAGATGCGCTGGCATCGGCTGCAGGCGCGCTGCTGGCGATCAACGCGCTGGGTCTCAGCGAAATCCGGCCGCTCGTCCTGTCGGATGCGAAATCCGCAATCCTGGTGCTGTCCGGACTGCCTTTCCTGCTTGCGCGCATTCAAATCCTCCGGAGACCGTTGCGGGAACTTGCCACGTTGGCGCTGGCGTTAGCCATAGGGACTGGATTCGGTCACGGTGGAATGATCCTGATAGCCGCAGCATTGCTGGCCGCCGCCGGATTTGGCTTGAGACTGCTTCCGCGGGGGCTGGCAGCGGCGGCCGTTTTCGTCATGCTTGCAGGAAGTGGCCTGCAGCATGGAGGCGATAACGGGACATGGGCGCAATTGAATCCTCACTACGGGGACGCCAATGTGCGCCGCACATTCATAGAGGCCCGTGCCGCCTGGCAGGGACCGCGCCTGCACCTCTTCGGTGGAGGACAGGGGCAGTATCGTGAGACAATCAACGAGCTTCGTCAATATGTTCCCCTTATACCCAATCCGCTGGATCAGAAGGTTCCGCGCAACAGCAACTGCCAGTTCCTTCTGACAATGGTGGAGGATGGGATACCAGCCGCTGTGGCCTTGCTGGCGCTGCTGGCCTGGGCAGTGGTTGCTTCCTGGCGGGTCAGCCGAATGGAAGACGCAGAACACACCCGCATGCTGACTCTGGCGTTGATGGCCTGGGGCGCAGGCGGCCTGTTCTGTGTCTTTCTGTCACGGGGCACTGATGTGTGGTTCGGCGCCCTCTACGGGATGTCCATGGCAGTAACATCCGCCTGGTCATCCGGGGGATCTCGACGACGCACTGTTGCCATCCCGGCGGCGATCATGGCCGCCAGCGTCCTGGCATCTCTAGCTTTTGCTGCCGTCGGAGGCCGAAACGCATTTGTGAAATCATTTGCCGTCGACCGCCCCTTGCGCATAGTGACACTATCCGACGACCTCGACACCAGCAGTCGTGTAGTGAAAGTCGAGGCGACCTCCGTTACTGATATCGTGCCGCCATTCCAACTGACAACTGTCAGCGGCACCGTGTCGGAAAAAGCGTTGACGATCCAGAAGAACGCCGGCAAAGGCGTGGGGGAAGCCAGCGCGACCATAGCAGTGCCCGCCGATGGCGAATACAGGCTCTATGGCCGTGTCTGGTGGATTGACGGCTGCTCAAATAGCCTGCAGTTTGTAATCGGCAGCACAACTGCCGTGCTTACCGACGAGGTTTTCGGCCGCTGGCATGTCGTCGAAGCCAGGACTTCCCTCAAATTGACGAGCGGCCCCCATACCGTCCGGATCGTAAACGTCGAGGATGGCATCCGTCTGGACTGGTTTGCACTGCGCGCCGACGAATCCGGACACTGATGGACTACGAAAAGCGCGGGACGATTTGCTTTTGAAATCAACCAGGAGTTCCCTGATTGATTTTTATTTCCGCTTCGTTCACCGTCTCCTCAGCGCTTATGAGCATGTCGGCCCGCAAGTCCTTCTTGACTACATCCCATTCTTTCACATCGTCGATTCTCAGAAGCACGACGCCCCCGACCTTCTCGGTGGATATCATGAAACACATGGGCTTGACAGTGGACATCGCTTCCGCATCCGCCCGGCGTTTTCGAATAGACGCATTCAATTATATCGCCGGGCCCGTGCTCCTCTATTTCGAAAAGCTCCTTTCCCATCAGATCCCTGGCATATTTGTTTACCGACTGGACTATCACCCCTGTCTTGCCTGCAAGACGCCCCCTGCATAAAATTCTTCCGACATATTTGGCAATGCATTTGGAATACGCACCACATTAAACTAGCTTAAGGACTTTTATCGAACCTGAAATATCATATGGGGGGCAGAATGACCGACAGGGAAGCATATATAATCCTCAACATCATAAGCGGCATAGGACCGGCCAGGGTGAAATCGCTCTGCGAACATTTCGGCTCTGTCGCAAACATACTAGAAACGCAGAAGAAGGAACTGAAGGCCGTCAATGGCATCGGCGACACTCTTGCAGAGGCCGTTGCCAGCTGGAGGACGGACACGGACTACGAGTCCGAAATGAAACTCGCCGAAAGGGCCGGCGTTGAAATAATCACGCTGGCCGACGACAAATACCCCTCCATTCTCAAGGAAGTCCACGATGCCCCCCTGTGCTTATATTCCAGGGGCAGGTTCCCATCCGAAGATGAATTCATGATCGGGGTGGTAGGTTCCAGGAGGATCACAAATTACGGCAAGGCGATGGCGGAGCATCTTTCCCGTTCGGCGGTCTACGCCGGATGGACGGTTGTCTCCGGTCTTGCATACGGGACAGATGCCGTCGCACACAAGACCACCGTTGATGCCGGAGGAAGGACGATCGCGGTACTCGGCGGAGGACTCGCCAGGATATTCCCGCAGGACCATATCCCCCTGGCGAAAAGCATCATCGAAGGCGGTGGAGCGGTCATAAGCGAATTTCCGATGGAGTTCGCACCCAACAGGCGCTCATTCCCGATGCGCAACCGGATCATCTCCGGCCTTTCAAAAGGCGTGCTGGTCATCGAGGCCGGAACTACTAGCGGCGCGCTGATAACTGCGAAATTCGCACTTGAGCAGAACCGGCTTGTCTTTGCCGTCCCTGGACAGGCGGACAATCCACAGGCACGCGGCTGCAACGCCCTCATAAGGCAGGGCGCGAAACTGACGGAAAACTTCGAAGACATCATCGGAGAATTCGAGTTTCTTCCAGACATGTCAAAACTGGCCCATCTCAAAGTTATTGATGGCAAGGACGTTGCAGACGAAAGAGACAATGCCTGCTTGAAACTTGACGAAGATGAATGCAGAATAATCGCTCTTTTGAAAAATGGAGATGCAAGTGCCGATTCCCTGTCCGCCGAGACCGAGATGGGCACTGGAAAACTTCTCTCCCTTTTAATGAAAATGGAAATGAAAAAACTTATTTCGCAGCTGCCAGGAAAAAGATTTTCATTGCGGAAATGAACACTTTTCCATTTTGCAGGCACAGGCAGGAAAAACATCTAATACTGGAACAATTTATTTATGTCTGAAGGAAAAAAAATCGTCATAGTCGAATCACCTGCAAAAGCACGGACCATAAGCAGGATACTGGGACCGGAATATTATGTAACCGCATCCATGGGGCACGTCAGGGATCTTCCTGAGCGCACGCTGGGCGTTGACATAAAGAACGGATTCATTCCAATCTACCAGGAAACCAAGAAGAAGGTGATACAGGAGCTCAAGGCGGCGGCAAAGGGTGCAAGCCACATTTATCTGGCGTCCGACCCCGACCGCGAGGGAGAGGCCATAGCCTGGCATGTAAAGGAATCACTGCAGAAATCCACCAAGGCAGCATTCAGCAGGGTGGTATTCCATGAAATCACAAAGAGCGCCGTCAACAACGCCTTCGAGCATCCTGCCGACATCAACATGGACGTTGTCGACTCACAGCAGGCGAGGAGGATCCTCGACAGGCTTGTCGGCTACAAGGTCAGCGAAATACTCTGGTCCAAGATAGAGCGGGGTATAAGCGCGGGAAGAGTGCAGTCCGTGGCCCTGAGGATCGTCTGCGAGAAGGAACGCGAGGTACTTGCATTCCAGCCGCAGGAATACTGGAACTTGTCGGTGAACCTTGAAGTGGAACCACAGGGAAGCGGCAAGAAATACCAGGCCAGGCTCTACCAGATAGACGGAAAGAAGGCCGACATAAAGACCGGAGAGGAATCAAACAGGGCCCTTGAATCGATCCGCGGCGGCCATGATCTGAAGATCGCCAGCAACGAGATCAAGCCAAAGAGAAGGTACGCCCCTCCACCATTCATCACAAGCACGCTGCAGCAGGCCGCAGGGCCGGCGCTGAGGTTTTCCGCGAGCCATACGATGCGCGTTGCACAGGGACTGTATGAAGGTGTGGATCTGGGCTCGTCGGGTCCGGCAGGCCTTATCACATATATGAGGACAGACTCCTTCACCATTGCAAAGGAAGCACAGGAAGCGTGCCGTGCATATATTACATCCAGCATAGGCGCCGAATATCTGCCTGACACTCCCAACTTCTTCAAGAACGCAGGGCGCGCGCAGGAGGCGCATGAGGCCATACGTCCGACCGACGTGAACCGCACACCGAAGGATCTCGAACCCTTCCTTTCACCCGACCAGATGAAGCTCTATACCCTTATATGGAAACGTTTCGTCGCAAGCCAGATGAGGCCGGCTGAACAGAAACTCACTACAGTCGACACTGCGGTGTCCGGCGCAGACAGCAGGATATTCACTTTCAGGACTACCGCGACAGAGACAGTCTTCCAGGGCTTCCTGAAGATCTATGACTTCCTCGACAGGGACAAGGATGACAAGACGGCAGATGACGCGGATGAAGATGAATTCATGCCGACCGCATCCCTTTCAGAGCTCGTAGAGGACCAGAAGATCCTCCTGCTTGATGCAAAATCAGACCAGAAGTTCACCGAACCGCCTCCAAGGTATTCCGAATCAATGCTGATAAAGGCCCTTGAAGCCAACGGCATCGGAAGACCGTCCACATACGCCACCATAGTCAATACCATCCAGCAGAGGAAATATGTAGACAAGCTGAAGGGCAAGCTGATTCCGACGGTGCTAGGTTTCAAGGTCAACGACTTCCTCGTCGCGAACCTCGGGGCTCTCTTCCAGATCGGCTTCACCGCGGAAATGGAATTGAAGCTCGACAAGATCGAGGAAGGCGAAGTCCAATGGCAGAAGATGCTCGAGGAGTTCTACGGGAGTTTCTCCGCCTGGGTTGGCGAGGCGAAGTCAATAGGCGCACCGGAAAAGGATAAGGCCGAAAAGATCGTGCACCTGTTCGACGGCGTGCAGACCTGGAAGGCGCCCGAGAAGAAGGGACGCAGGACATACGATGACAAGAAGTTTGCCGAATCGGTGAAAGCCCAGTTTGAAAAGAACGGCGGAATATCCGAGAGGCAATGGTCGGCGCTCATCAGGATGTCGGCGCAGTACAAGGAGCAGATACCTGATTTAGACTCCAAACTTTCCGAACTGGGCGTAAGCCAACCCGCAGAAGGCGCGGCTGCCGAGGGCAGCGTCGGTCCGGACGGGCAGCCGCTTCCAGCCGAGGACATGGGCAAATACAAGGAAGCAATGGAGCTTCTGGCGGCAGTGAAGCCAGACGAGCCCGGCTCCGGAAGAGG
>JBAQUG010000224.1:0-10980 GCA_049297395.1 Victivallales bacterium
GTGATAGTCGAGATCATAGACACCCATCACGGATTCTCGGTGGTGTTCGATCTTGTCAAGGTGACGAATACCAGGAACTTCATATGGATTGCCGGTTGGGGCGCTTTCTTTCTGTCGGCAATCCTTGACAATCTAACAACAACCATAGTGATGGTTTCCATGCTGAAGAAGACGAACATGGATGCCAAGCAGAAAATGTATGCGGCATCAGTTTTCATCATAGCCGCAAACGCCGGTGGAGTGTGGTCGCCAATCGGAGACATTACAACAACAATGCTTTGGGTCAATGAGAAAATAACGACGGGCATGATAATTTCCAGACTTTTCCTGCCAAGCGTTGTTTCCTTTCTAGTCCCACTGGTAATCGTCACATTTTTATTCTTCAAGAAAGGGGAGCCTTTCTCTGTGGGGAAAAGCGAAGGGGCGGAACAGGGATATCCCAGATTGATTTTTATAATTGGGATCTGTCTGCTGATGGCTGTTCCTGTGATTAAGATGCTGATACATGTTCCGCCATATCTCGCCATGATGCTTTCGCTTGGAATCTTCTGGATCATAATAGAGATGTTCTTCAGAAAACGCAACTCGGCCGTATCAGACATCAACTCCATTCTGAAGAAGATAGATTACTCAACGATTTTCTTCTTTATCGGAATCCTGCTTGCTGTCGCAGCCCTCAATGAGATAGGACTGTTCGTCGAATTGTCAAAATATATTGACCGGAGCGGAATGAGCATCCCCCTTGTCACGGGCATTCTTGGCGTGCTGTCGGCAATCGTAGACAACATCCCCCTTCTGGCGGCGGGAATAAAGATGTTCCCGTCCGAGGCTTATCCAACAGACCACTGCGTCTGGACATATCTGGCTTTCTGCACAGGATATGGAGGCAATCTCCTCATCATTGGTTCCGCTGCCGGAGTCGCGGCAATGAGCGTGATAAATATCAGCTTCATATGGTACATGAAAAAGTTTACGATCCTCGCAGCCATAGGTTTTATCGCAGGAATGCTGCTGCTCTCGATTATGACTTGAAAAAAAATCAATGTGATGTATTTCTAGTTTATATTGATTCATAAGTGCATCAAAAAGGATTTGGACAAATGAGTACATTGACTATACATGCCCTTGATCCCGTGACCGAAAAACGAATCCGTGTAAAAGCACGGAAAGAGAAAAAGAGCCTTAATCAGATCCTGAAGGAATTGCTTTCGGGGTCTGTCGGTGTTTCCGCCTCCTCCCGTCCCGAAGATCACCGTGCGGAATTCCAGGAATTTTCCGGCATCTGGTCGGACAAGGATCTGGATGAGTTCAACCAGGCCATATCCGACCTTGAACGTGTCGATGAGAAGGACTGGCAATGAAGGCGGTTCTCCTTGACACAAACGCCTTCTCCGCCCTTTTCCGGGGAGATGAAAAGGTTTTGAAAACAATATCCACTGCGGATCATGTTTTTGCATCCGTCGTCGTCATAGGTGAACTCGAGGCTGGTTTCCGTGGCGGGACACGTTATGCGGGAAACATTGAAATACTTGACAGGTTTCTTGCCAGGCCCACTGTTGAAACACTGGAAGTCACCCGTGAAACCGGCGATTGCTTTGGCCTGATCAAGGATGCCTTGCGCCGGAAAGGCTCCCCCATTCCTGTCAACGACATATGGGTTGCCGCCCAATCCATTGAGAGGGGAGCCGTTATTGTAACCTACGACAGGCACTTTGACAATATTGACGGACTGCGCATGTGGCATCTTGCGTAGCGGTCTTCCATGAAACATAAAAATCAATGTATTGACTATACAAGCACTTGATCCCGTGACCGGAAAAAAAAGCACGGAAAGACTTCCGCCAAGCAAATCTAGTCACTTTCCCTGAAAAAGGTTCCCGATATTATGAAAATTAAAATTCCGGTCTTGGACGGAAGCGGTGATGTCTACAGCCTCGAAGCTGAAGCACCTCTGCGCGCCGAGTTGTTCGGGCGGGACCAGTTTGCGAAGTTCGCACGCACGCTTGCCGGCGAATATGAGATAGATCCTGCTCCGGGCAGGGAGCTCCTTCTTTCCAGGCTTGCGGAAAGCAAGATGGTGATACGCGAGGCGCACCGGATTGTTTCCAAGGCTCTAGACAATAACCGGCAGCTTGCACCGGCGGCGGAATGGCTGCTGGACAACTACTATGTGATCGAGGAGCAGATCCTTCTTGCAAGGCAATATCTGCCGAAGCGCTACAGCAGGCAGCTCCCCAGGCTGAAGACAGGAAAGCATGAAGGATATCCAAGGGTCTATGACCTGGCGTTTGAACTTGTCTCGCATACCGATGGAAGGGTGGACGTAGACAACCTGTCGCATTTCATAGGAGTTTATCAGACTGTCCAGCATCTTTCCCTCGGCGAGTTATGGGCGATCCCGATAATGCTCAGGTTGTCCCTTATTGAGAATCTCCGCCGCGTATCCTACCGCATAGCCCTCCGCAGGAGGGATCGCGATTCGGCGATATCATGGGCTGAAAGGTTCCTGGAGGCGGCAAGCAGGGATTCCAGGGGGCTGATAACTGAGCTTGCTGATTTTGTCAGGGAATCACCAAAGCTCTCGCGTCCTTTCATCGCCGAGCTGACGATGCGCATACAGGGGCAGCATCTTTCCCTGGGCCTCGTGATCAACTGGCTTGAACGCCAGCTTGCGGAGGAGGGGCAGACGATCGAGCAGATACTGCAGGCCGAAAGCCAGGATCAGGCCATGGACCAGGTGTCGATAGGCAACAGCATAACAAGCCTGCGGGCCCTCGGCGAGACCGACTGGAAACCCTTCATTGAAGAACAGAGCGTAACGGAAAAGGAACTCAGGAAAGATCCTTCCGGTGTTTACAGGCTGATGGATTTCCGCACTCGGGACGCATATCGGCACATCGTGGAAAAACTCGCGAAGAACAGCAGGAAGAAGGAGGAGGACATAGCCTCCGAGGCGGTGAGACTAGCCATGAAGAGAGTGGACATGAAAGGCGCCGATCCCAGGGAGACGCATGTAGGCTACTTCCTGGTTGACAAAGGATTGGCTGAACTTGAAGGCGTCATAAGGCCTAGGTTCATGGTTTGTGAAGCCGTCAATAAATCATTGAGCAGGAATCCGCTTCTCCTATATCTGGGAATGGTGACAGCGTTATCTCTTGTTCTTGCCGGAACTGCAGTGCTTGAAATCCATTCCGATCTCATACACAGGGGAATATTCCTGGCGGCGATTGCAATACTCATCATAATGCTGGCGTCGAGATCAGCGATATCAATTGTCAACTGGCTGACAACATCCCTGGTATCACCCCGTTCGCTTCCGAGGATGGATTTCTCAAAAGGCATTCCCGGAAAATACAGGACGCTTGTGGCCATTCAGACGATGCTGACCAGGAATTCATCGGTCGATGAACTGGTATCTGGATTGGAAATATGTTATGTGGCAAACCGCGATCCCCATCTGATTTTCGCCCTGGTTACGGATTTTACCGATTCAGACCAGGAAACAACGGAAAAGGACAGCGGATTGCTGGATTATGCCAGAAACGGCATTGAATCCCTGAACAAGAGATACGAGACAGGAGACAAGCCGGTCTTCTTCCTCCTGCACCGGAAAAGAGAATGGAACCCGTCCGAGAAAAAGTGGATGGGGTACGAGAGAAAGAGGGGAAAAGTCAACGACCTCAACGCATTTATCCGCGGCAGGCCCGGAAGAATTATCAATGTCGCCGGAGAAAAGCAGGATCTTTTCAGGTCGGTCCGCTATGTCATCACCCTGGATTCGGACACTCAGCTTCCACCTTCGGCGGCCTGGAAGCTTGTGGGGACAATAGCCCATCCTCTCAACAGTGCGAAGATTGACGGACAGACCAAATGCGTGACCAGGGGTTATGGAATAATGCAGCCCAGGATATCCATGAGCCTCGTCGGCGCGTCCTCCTCATTGTATTCGAAGTTCTTTTCCGGAGATGTCGGAATAGATCCATATACGCATGAGATCTCCGACGTGTACCATGACATGATCTGGACAACTCCATTTCTCGGAAAGGGGATCTATGATGTCGATGCCTTTGATACGGTGATGGACGGCAGATTCCCGGAAAATACAATTCTAAGCCATGACCTCATTGAAGGGCTTCATGCAAGATGCGGATACATCAACGACGTCGAGTTGATAGAGGATCATCCGTCGCAGTATCTCGTAGATATAAGCCGCAGGAACCGCTGGATACGCGGGGACTGGCAGATCATAAGATGGATGTTCCCGACAGTTCCCGACGGAACCGGCAAATCAATCCGAAACAGTTTGTCCCTGACGGCGAAATGGATGATATTCGACAACCTGCGTCGCAGCCTGGTTGCGCCCGCCATCTTCCTCCTGATCCTTGTCGTAGCCGCAATATTTCCTGAGGATGCCTTTCCCTGGGCTGCCGCCATGCTGTCCATATTTTTTCTTCCTGCAATAATGCAGATGGCGTGGGGGCTGGCCAGGAAACCCGGCGAAGTCGCATGGGATTACCATCTAGGACATACCTTGAACTTGCAGTTCCGCCACCTGTTCCAGGAGTTCCTGCAGATACTTTTCCTGCCTTTTGAAACATCAATGAACATAGACGCGATCCTCAAGGCCTGGTGGCGCAAGGTGATCAGCAGGCGCAACCTTCTTGAATGGCAGACGGCACAGAGCGTTGAACGCCGGTCGAACGCCGGTTTCGCAGCAGTGCTGAAGAGGATGTGGGTTAATCCTGCCACAGGGATTTTCTGCTGCGTCATCGGCTGCCAGGAGATAGGCGTATCATTCATTGCCGTGTTTTCATTGGGAATTGTCTGGATACTGGCTCCGCTTGTCGCCTGGTTTATCAGCCGGCCTGCGAAAAGCATCCGCATAAGGCTTGACGTTGGACAGAAGGATTTTCTGCGGAAAATCTCCAGGAAGACATGGAGGTATTTTGAAGAGTATGTGGGACCCGGGACTAACTGGCTGCCTCCGGACAATGTCCAGGAAAAACCTGATTTCCAGATTGCGGAAAGGACTTCTCCCACAAACATCGGCATGTACCTGCTCTCGGCGCTCGCCGCCAGGGATTTCGGTTATGCCGGCACAGGCAATCTGATAAAGCGCATACAGGACGCTTTTAAATCGATGCGTCTGATGGAACGGTTCCGCGGGCATTTCCTGAACTGGTATGAAACCAATACCCTGCGTACGCTGAGGCCCCGTTACGTTTCCACGGTCGACAGCGGCAACCTGGTGGGGGCCCTTATTGTGCTTCGCGGAGGGCTGCTTGAACTGAAGAGATCCCGTATCGTTCCGGATCAATGGCTTGCAGGCATAAGGGATACGTCCCGGGTACTCGAAGAAGAGGCGGAACTGGCTATTTCCGCCAGCTCCTCTTCTAATGAGAGGGATGTCCTTCTCCCTGTTGCATGTTTCACCAAGGCCGTCATCGCTGATTCAAGGCCTGTAGCATCTCTCGGGGACATATATCTTGTACTGGCGGATTTTATGTCGAAGCATTCCCATTTGAAGATCGAATCAATTGAAAACCTTGAAGTACTCTGGTGGATGAAGGCGCTGGGAACGCAATGCGAGAACCTGATGCGCGATATTATCCAGTTTGCTCCCTGGTTCGAAGGAGGATGCCTTGCCGTACCTGGACTGGAGAAATATGGGCAGATGCTTCCTCAGGAGGACATTAAGGATTTGCTGTCCGACCTGCATCGGATTGCAACTCTTTCCGAACAGGCGGCCTTGAGCCAGAAGTGGGAGAGGCGGATTGGAGCCTGGGGAGAAGGCATTCCGCTTGACAAGGACAATTCGCATCATGGTGCGGACACTCTGGAATGGCTCAATGTCCTCAGGAGCCAGATATCTGAAGCCAGCATCTGCGCGAGCAACCGGATAAATGAAATCGAACTGCTCGCCGAAGAGTGCAGGGAACTGTCGGACTGGGATCTGGAATTCCTTTTCCAGCCGGACCGGAAACTCTTTTCCATCGGATTCAATCTTGAAAACCATGCGATGGACAAAGGCTATTACGATCTTTTCGCCTCTGAGGCCAGGTTATGCAGCTTCATAGGCGTGGCGCAGGGCCGTATCCCGCAGGAGCACTGGTTCCTTCTCGGACGCCAGCAGGCAAAGGTCAAAGCCGGGCCACCCACCCTTCTGTCCTGGAGCGGTTCAATGTTCGAGTACCTGATGCCCAACCTGCTGATGCCCGCATATGAGGGCACAATGAACGACTATGCATGCCGCAACGCCGTCAGGCAGCAGATCATATATGGGAAGAAGCGGCAGATCCCATGGGGCATATCCGAATCGTCATATAACCTGGTCGATGGGCACAAGACATACCAGTACCGCGCCTTCGGCGTTCCGGACCTCGGTCTCATGAGGGGGCTTTCGGAGGAACTGGTGGTTGCCCCATATGCCTCGGTGATGGGGCTCATGTGCATGCCGTTGGAGGCGTGCCTGAACCTGCAGGGGCTTGCGAAAGACGGTGTCCTGGGCAGGATGGGCATGTATGAGGCGGTCGACTATACGGCCATGCGGATACCGGCCGGACAGGACCGTGCCATAGTATGGAGCCACATGACGCATCACAGCGGCATGAGCATGCTCTCCCTGGCGCATGTGCTTCTCAACAGGCCGATGCAGAGGCGTTTCACCCTCGATCCTGAAATGAGATCATCACTGCTGCTCCTTCAGGAGCGCATCCCTCCGGTTCTCAACGAATCATCGCTCATATCCCATCCGCAGGCGGGAATTTCGAACAGGACAGAAGCCCAGATCAAGGAATCAATAACGCGCGTCTATACAAATCCCGATTCCGAGGTGCCGCGCGTGCAGTTGCTGAGCAACGGACGCTATAATGTGATGGTGACCCATGCAGGCGGCGGATACAGCAGGTGGCAGGGCATGGACCTGATACGCTGGAGGGAGGATGTGACAAGGGACTGCTATGGGTTGCACTGCTACGTGCAGGATGCCGAGTCAGACAGGTTCTGGTCCACCGCATATCAGCCGGCGTGCGTCCACCCCAGCAGCTACGAAGTCATATTCTCGCAGGCCCTCGTTGAATTCCGCAGCCTGAACAATGAGATCGAAACCTACACAAGGATATCGGTGTCGCCGGAGGACGACATTGAGATAAGGCGCATGACGATACGCAATCTTTCATCCAGGGAGCGGACGCTGGATCTGACCAGCTACTCCGAAGTGGTCCTGGCCGAGGAGCTGGCCGACATGTCGCACCCCGTATTCAACAGCCTTTTCATACAGACGGAACTGCTTCCCGAGAAATCCGCCATCATGTGCACCCGCCGCCCGCGCTCGGAACAGGAAAAAACTCCGTGGATGTTTGAAAGCATGGTCGTGCACAACGGAAAAAAAGTCAGCGGCTGTTCATTTGAAACCGACCGCAAAAGATTCATAGGCAGGACACGCAGCCCTTCAAACCCGGCCGCGATGGATGGAGTCGGAGAGCTGTCAAATACCGCTGGCATGGTGCTTGATCCGATAGCGGCCATAAGGCGCAGGATCGTAATACCTGCCGGTCAGTCACTCATGGTGGACCTCATAATGGGGGCCTCATCCACCAGGGAGCATACGCTGCTTCTCATAGACAAGTACAGGGATTACCGCCTGGCAGAACGCGTCTTTGACATTGCATGGACCAACAGCCAGGTTCTCCTCCAGCATCTCCGGGCAATGGAAGCCGATGCCCAGCTGTTCGGGCGGCTCGCAAGTTCAATCGTATATGCGAATGCACGCCATCGGGTCAGTTCGAGCATGATCTCGCACAACAGCAGGAGCCAGTCCTCGCTTTGGAGATACGGAATTTCCGGAGACCTGCCGATAATGCTCGTCCATATTACCGACTCGGCAGGAATTGAGCTGCTGAGACAGGCAGTGCGCTGCTACGCATATTACCGCAACAAGGGGCTGCGCATGGACCTTGTCCTCTGGGTGGATACTATCGCGGGATACCGCCAGCCTCTCCGGGATGAGATCACAGGAATCATCTCCTCGGATTCGGAAGCTCAGATGCTGGACCAGCCTGGCGGTATTTTTGTCAGGACCACCGACCAGATACCCGAGGAGGACCGTCTTCTCCTACGGGCTGCTGCGCGTGTATATATGTCGGACAGGTCGGGCACATTCTCCGAGCAGGTCGAATGGAGATTCCGGAGCGAGGCGAAGTCGTCGCGGTTCGTGCCGAAACGGTCGGCTCCGCCCAGGGAGGACGATATTCCGGTCACAAGGACGGATCTCGTTTTCTTCAATGGATACGGAGGTTTCACCCAGGACGGGCATGAATATGTGATTGTCCTCGCCCCCGGCGTGGTGACTCCCGCACCTTGGGTGAATGTCCTCGCCAACAGCAGGTTTGGCAGCGTGGTCGGTGAGACAGGGCCTGGGTATACATGGTTTGAAAATGCCCGGCAGTTCCGTATCACTCCATGGTATAACGATCCGGTCGGCGGAACATCGGGCGAAGCCTTCTACCTGCGGGACGAGCAGACAGGATCATTCTGGTCTCCGACGCCCGGCCCGGCCCGCGGCGCAACCACCTATGTCTGCCGGCACGGCCTGGGTTACTCCGCCTTCGACCACAGGCAGAACGATATTGTCTCGGAAACCTTGATCTTTGTCCCGGTTGACGCCCCGGTAAAGGTGACGATAGTCAAAATCCGGAACCTTTCCGACCGCGAAAGGAAGATGTCCGTCACTTCCTTTGCCGAATGTTCAGCGGGTGAAATGCAGGGACGCAGTTCAATGCATGTGGTAAGCAGGATTGATCCCCAGACAAACGCCGTATTCCTGACTAATTCATTCAATACCGAATTCTCCAACGTGATAGTCTTTGCGCAGACAAGCGAATCTGAACGCACATTCACCGGTGACCGTACGGAGTTCATCGGCCGCAACGGATCCCTTGAAAAGCCCGCAGCAATGTTCAGGCAGGGGCTCTCCAACAGGGTAGGGCCGGCCTTGGATCCATGTGCTGCAATCCAGGCATATGTATCTATTCCGCCGGGGCAGGAGCGCCATGTCGTCTTTATCCTTGGAGGAGCCAACAGCAAGGATGAGGCGAGAAGCATCATCCAGAAATACAGTTACAGGGTCGGAGCATGGCAGGCCCTGGAAAAGATATGGGACTCGTGGAAGCACTGTCTCGGAGCTATCAATGTGGAGACACCCGACACGGCATTGAACCTCCTCGTCAACAACTGGCTTCTGTATCAGGTGATGGCCTGCCGTATCTGGGGGCGCAGCGGATTCTACCAGTCGGGAGGCGCCTTTGGTTTCCGGGACCAGCTGCAGGATTGCATGGCGCTTCTCCATTGCAGGCCGGATATGCTGAGGAGCCATATCCTTCTCTGCTCCAGCCGCCAGTTCAATGAAGGCGACGTCCAGCACTGGTGGCATCCCCCGTCAGGGCGTGGCATACGCACGCATTTCTCCGACGACTATCTGTGGCTCCCCTATGCGGTCTGCCACTATGTCCAGTCAACCGGTGATACTGGCGTGCTCGATGAAAAAACTCCTTTCCTCAGCGGTCGTCCAGTTCCTGAAAATGAGGAATCATACTACGACATGCCTTATATTGAAGATAGGCCGGCATCGGTTTACGAGCACTGTGTGCGTGCCATCGGACTTGCCATGTCCCGGATAGGTGAGCACGGCCTGCCTCTTATGGGGTGCGGAGACTGGAATGACGGCATGAACCTGGTGGGCATCAAAGGCAGAGGCGAGAGCGTCTGGCTTGCTTTTTTCCTCATGGAAGTGCTTCAGCAGTTCGAGAAGATATCTGAAATGCGCAACGACCTGCAGTTTGCAAAAAAGTGCCATGAACTGAGGGCGGGCCTGAAGGACAATGTTGAAATGAACGCGTGGGACGGACAGTGGTACAAGCGCGCTTATTTTGACGATGGCAGCCCTCTTGGATCACATGAGAATACCGAATGCCGCATCGACTCGATTCCGCAGAGCTGGGCCGTCCTCAGCGGTGCGGCGGATCCGGAAAGAGGCAGACAGGCCATGGATGAAGTGGAGAAAAAACTGATTCGCCCGGAACTTGGTCTTGTCCAGCTCTTCGATCCGCCTTTCGACAAGGCTGATCCTTCCCCTGGCTACATAAAAGGCTATATTCCCGGCGTCAGGGAAAACGGCGGACAATATACGCATGCCGCAGTATGGGTGGGTATGGCATTTTCCAGGCTTCATGACGTGAAACGCGCCTGGGATGTGGCAGGGATGATCAATCCCGTCAACCATGGCACGACATCCGGGCAGATTGAAAAATATATGGTCGAACCCTATGTCGTTGCCGCCGACATCTATTCCTCAAAACAGCATGAGGGCCGCGGTGGATGGACCTGGTATACCGGCAGCGCCGGCTGGATGTACCGCTTCTTCGTGGAAAGCCTCCTCGGCCTGAAGCTGGAAGTGGACAGGCTGTCATTCGAACCGGTAGTTCCTCCGGATTGGAAGGAATTCACCATACACTACCGTTACCGTGAAACTGTATACCATATTAAAATCCGTGTTTCCGGACCTGAAACATGGATTGTAAAAAGAGTTGCGGTTGACAGCCAGGAACAGGAGGATCTGCAGGTGCACATGCTTGACGATCACCAAGATCACAACGTTGAAGTTGAAGTTGGCTGTAGAAAAGGCTAAATCCCCAGTGACTAATCCTGCATGCCTGTTCTGAAGTGCTTTCGCATGGCCCCTTAGGGCCCGCTAAAAAATAACTTGGGCATTTGACGGGAGATACAGGCGTTTGGATTTCAGGCGCAAACCCTGAGCGTATCGGGCATACGCGAAGGGTGAAGCAACGAAGAAGACAAATGCATGGATTCCCGTCCCAAAGGGCTGGCGTTCTTCCGGCCGCTCCTTGTTCGTCATCCCGACTCCCTGCGGGGTCGGGACTCCTCTTTCGCACCATGATAATCAATCCGAAATATTCGCCAGCA
>JBAQUG010000225.1:0-16759 GCA_049297395.1 Victivallales bacterium
AAGGAAGAGCAGAGGGGTCTCCTTCGGAGATCTAAATCCCCTCTGCTCGAAAACAGAAGAAAAGAAAAGATAAAGAAAAAACACCTTATCTTTTATAAAAGTTGTTCTTGACATGGGGTCCACCGCAAAGTAATTGACAAAAGTTTTAATAATCAAGCCAAATTATTGTTCTATGTTAGGAAGTCCCAGCTACCTGCCAATCAAGAACTGATCAGACTTAATGAAGGTTTGTTCGGGCAGGCAGAATATCAAGGTGAAACAAATGTTACTCTTGATGTCTATGATCACACGTTTGAAATTTCGAAATATTCGCAAGATCCATTATATGCATGGGCGTTCGAATAACTTGGAGGTATCAATTGAAACAGAAAATTAAATACAGTTTTGCCGTGTTAATATTGATTTTTAATCCAATCTGGATATCCAATGTATGGGCTGCCGGGCTTTTGACTTCAGCCATGTACGATGGATATTGCCATGTGGCAATAGTTGAAACCGATAAACTAAATAAATCCATATGGAATCCATTCAATGATGATTTCCCTTTTTCTATTGTAAACTCACATGAATACTCTAGGAGTAAATTAGCTGAACTAACCGGCGTTGATTTCAAAGAATTCGAAATGACGGAAATATCAATGGATAATATGCGTGAAAACAGGTGGAGGTTTTCATTGCTATTCAGTCCAGCGTCCTCAGAATCACTGAAATTTTATTCAGTTTACTTTTATTCAGACGGAGAGCCGCTTGTTCTGAAAAAGGAAAAATGGGATAAGGATTCAAAAAATGGATTTGTGGCAAAAAATTATTATAATAAAAATGTTAAGTCATGGGATGGAAAATATGATAAGACGATAATCTGTTCAAATTCTATAAATAAGAGAGTATATGAATATAGAATCACTAAGGACATTTTAGATAATAATGATAAATGGAGCTATTTACAGCCTTTATCAATTCCAATAAAAACCGTGCTGGAAAGAGCTGAAAAGGAATTTCGCAGAACGTACATTGGAGATTCTGCAACTAAGTATTTAATGTCCAGCATTTGCTTGCATCGCTTGTTTGAAACAGAGTATTGGTATTACATTATAAGTTATAAAACAGAAAACAATTTAGATAAATCCTTTGGTTATTTGCATATACCAATAACAATATCAGGAACGATAATTGTTCCTGAAGAAAAAACTCAAGGTGTTCTTCAACCTTCCCAGCCTTCCACTGCTAACACGCCCGATGAAAATAGCTTCACGACCCCGGATGATAAGGTGAAATAATAGATGGTGTATGATACCCAGCTATTGGGAAGATCCGTACACGTCCGACGAACACACGGTAAGGGTCCGACGAACCCACGTTTACAAGGCTGCGTAGTTCCGCTATAATCTTCCCCCATGAACAAAAACATGAAGGTATGATCTGAATGCCGAGAGCTATGCGGGCTGGAAGAAAGTTTACGGGGCTTTTCTCAAGAGCGGAACTTCGAAGGAAACTATTGCCTTGGAAAAGGGCTTGCCCTGAAATGGTTTGAGCGGCAGTGCCGGAAGGCGAAGACCTATGAGCGGAGATTTCTTGCGGAGGAGCAGAAACAGCCGGAGAGCTTGAAGGATCTCTTCATAGAGCTGGTGCCGGATAAGGCTGAACAGCAGAAGCCAGAGACGGCATCGCTGAAGCTGACATACCGTGAGGTCGTGTTTGAGTTGTGTAGCAACTTCGAGGATGTCGCGTTCAAGCGGGCGCTGTGTGCGATAAGGGAGGCCTTGTAATGTTCCCCTCGCTTTGAGTGTTAGGGGGAGTAATTTGATATTCTCTCACATAAATAATTGAAATAAGGCGCATGATATAACAATATATAATCTAAATATGAGTGTATATTATGATTAACATGGTGCCCGACCCCGAAAGAATGGGCGCAAGTTTCTGTTCCGGTTTCAGAAGTACCGTCACATCGGGGTCAAAAACTTTAGCTTTTGTGTTTTCAATGCTTACGCAATGCCAGATATCCGTCCATATTCCGTCCATATCGGAAATTAACGGAGGGTATTGTTGGAATGGCGCGACCTCTCAGAGTTGAATATCCCGAAGCATGCTATCATGTGGTGAACCGAGGCATTCCCTGCGCCTTCGCTTAAACTACGGTTTCACACGCCTATGAAAAATTAAAATTAATATCAGAAATACTTGATATAATTATCCTTTCGTGTAATCTAACGAACTTCGATAAATTTCCCTTTTCATGTAACTGTTTGGATGGACTTTTTTTATGTCTTTGACCAATGTAAATAATTGTTATCCCGAAAAGAAGGGATTGTATGATTCCGCCAATGAGCACGACTCCTGCGGCGTAGGGTTTGTCGCGAACATTGACGGAACCCGCACGCATAAGATTATAGAGCAGGGAATAGAGGTCCTTGTCAAACTTCTGCACCGCGGAGCGGTCGGTGGAGATGCAAACACCGGAGACGGGGCAGGCATACTTTCCCAAATTCCAGACGAGTTCTTCAGGAAGGTGATGATTGCGCAGAACATCGAACTTCCGCCGGCCGGTCAATACGGCGTAGGCATGGTTTTTCTTCCCGTCGACCAGAAAGTTTCAAAAAAATGCATTGCTGCAATAGATAAAAGCATCAAATCCGAGGGATTTGAAGTCCTGGGATGGAGAGATGTCCCGACTGATGACAGTTCACTTGGAAAACTCGCCAAAGATACTCAACCTGTTGTCAAACAGGTATTTATAGGTAGGAAGAAGGAAGGACTTGATATCGATGCCTTTGAAAGGAAGCTATATGTCATACGCCGTCTGGCCGGCAAGATTGTTTCTGAAATTCCAGGGTCCGAGGAGCCTTTCTACATAACCAGCATGTCATGCAGGACAATTGTCTACAAGGGGCTTCTCATAGGATCACAGATTCCGTTATATTATCCGGATCTTACCGACAAGGATTTCAAAAGCGCGCTTGCCCTCATACATCAGCGCTACAGCACGAACACTTTTCCGACATGGCCTCTTGCGCAGCCGTTCCGATACCTTGCGCATAACGGCGAGATAAACACCCTGCGCGGAAATATCAACCAGATGAAGGCCAGGGAGAAGAATTTTGAATCTGAACTTTTCGGCGATGACATTAAAAAACTTCTTCCTATAATACAGGAAAACCAGAGCGACTCGGCCTGTCTCGACAATGCGCTTGAACTCTTCAATTCCTGCGGACGTTCGCTTCCTCATTCCATGATGATGCTCATACCGCAGGCATGGGGGGAGAAATACAGGCTGAGCCACGATTTGAAAGGATTCTATGAGTTCCATGCCGGTCTGATGGAACCCTGGGACGGGCCTGCTGCGGTTGCATTTTCCGATGGGAAATCCATTGGCGCCATGCTGGACAGGAATGGGCTCCGTCCGGCAAGATACACCATTACCACCGATAATTTCATGGTTCTGGCATCGGAAACCGGGGTGATTGATATTCCTACGAATAAAGTACATAAGAAAGGTCGCCTTCGTCCAGGGCAGATGATTTTCGTCGATCTCGACAAGAAAAGAGTCCTGTTTGATTCTGAAATCAAGGCGCATGTCGCAAGACGCCAGCCATACCGCCGCTGGGTCGAGGAGAACAAGATACTCCTCCAGGGGCTTTTCGATTCGATTGTTCCTGTAAAGGTCAATGAAGACACCCTTCTTGAGCGCGAAATGCTTTTCGGTTATAACCGTGAAGACGTTAATATAATCCTGAAGGAAATGGCTGAAACCGGGCATGAGCCTACTGGTTCCATGGGAAATGATGCCGCCCTTGCCGTCCTCTCGGAAAAACCACAGCTTCTCTTCGCATATTTCAAGCAGCTTTTTGCCCAGGTCACGAATCCTCCCATAGATTCAATCCGCGAGGAGCTTGTGATGAGCCTGACGACCTTCCTTGGCAACTGTGGAAACGTCCTGAAGGAAACACCCCAGCACGCACATCTTGTAAAACTTAAAAATCCAATCCTCACAAACGAGGATCTCGAACGTCTGCGCATATCGCAGCTTCCATCCTTCCAGTCCGTGACACTCAAGATATCATTCCCTTCCGGAGGAGATGCAAAGGAACTGGAAACGGCCATTGACAATCTTTGTGTCGAGGCTGAGGAATCCGTTAAAAAAGGAAGGGCCCTGATTGTTCTCAGCGACAAGGATCTGCCTAAGGATAAGTCTCCAATACCTTCACTCCTGGCAGTTTCCGCCGTAAACCATCATCTCATCCGCTGCGGACTTCGCACGAATACAAGCATAGTGATTGAAACAGGGGAGACCAGGGAGGTAATGCATTTCGCCCTTCTCCTCGGATATGGAGCGACTGCCGTGAATCCTTATCTCGCACTCGAAGTCGTTGGAAACATGGTGAACAAGGGATTTATTGAAAAAGCGGATGTGACTGCCGCGATGGAGAATTATATAACCTCCATCTGCAAAGGTCTCCTTAAAATCATGTCCAAGATGGGGATTTCCACTCTCAGAAGCTACCGTGGCGCCCAGATTTTCGAGGCCGTTGGCCTCAATAAATATGTCATCGACAAATATTTCACCGCGACAGCCTCAAGAATAAGCGGTATCGGCCTTGATGTCATAGCCAAAGAGGCGAATTCTAGGTATGAAAAGGCCTACCATCCGAAACAGGGGACCATGAGGATCCTTGATGCTGGAGGCCAGTACATGTTCAGGCAGGGTGAGGAAAAGCATCTCTGGACTCCTGATACCATTGCAAAGCTCCAGCAGGCGACTAAGACAAACGACTACCAGCTATATAGGCAGTACGCCTCCCTTATAAACCATCAGGAAAAGCATCTTTGCACTCTCAGGGGGCTTTTCAAGTTCAAGAAAGGGAAGTCAATTCCACTCAGCGAAGTTGAACCGGCTTCCGAAATCGTGAAAAGGTTCGTTACCGGGGCAATGTCTTTCGGTTCCATCAGCAAGGAAGCCCATGAGACCCTTGCAATAGCAATGAACAGGCTCGGTGGAATGAGCAACAGCGGTGAGGGCGGGGAAGATCCCTCCAGATATAAGCTTCTTCCCAATGGAGACAGTCTCTGCAGCGCCATAAAGCAGGTCGCCAGCGGAAGATTCGGCGTCACTATTGAATACCTTGCAAACGCCAGGGAAATCCAGATCAAAATTGCGCAGGGGGCGAAACCCGGTGAAGGCGGACAACTTCCTGGCCACAAAGTAAACAAAGTGATAGCAAGAGTAAGGCATTCCACTCCTGGAGTCACGCTCATTTCTCCTCCTCCCCATCATGATATCTATTCGATAGAAGATCTGAAGCAGCTTATATATGATCTCAAGAACTCAAATCCGTCGGCAAGGATTTCAGTGAAACTAGTGTCTGAAGTTGGAGTTGGGACAATAGCGGCCGGTGTTGCTAAGGCCCACGCCGATATGGTACTCATAAGCGGTCATGACGGCGGTACAGGAGCCTCTCCTCTTTCTTCCATAAAGCATGCTGGGCTTCCCTGGGAACTTGGATTGGCTGAAACACAGCAAACCCTTGTGCTCAACCATCTTAGGGATAAGATAAGGGTTCAGGCCGACGGGCAGATGAAAACGGGGCGGGATGTCATCATAGGGGCCATGCTTGGTGCAGAGGAATTCGGATTTGCCACAGGAGCCCTTGTAGTCTGCGGGTGTGTCATGATGCGCAAATGCCACAAGAACACATGTCCGGTCGGAATAGCAACACAGGATCCCGAGTTGCGTAAGCGTTACACCGGCAAACCCGAACATGTGATTAACTTCTTCATGATGATTGCCGAGGAAATCCGTGAATATCTTGCTGAACTCGGATTCAAAAAGCTTGAAGATATCGTAGGCAGGAGCGATTTCCTTGAAATGAATGAGGCAATTAATTTCTGGAAGGCTAAAAATCTTGATTTCTCTGCGATATTCGCAAGACCTTACGATGACAGCATGCCTGTCCGCTGCGTTAAAAAGCAGGATCACGAACTGGAAAAGACTTACGACGTTAAAATAATTGAAAAGGTGAAGAAGTCAATCGAAACAAAAAAACCGATTGAACTTGATCTGCCGATTTGCAATGTCGACAGGACTGTCGGAACAATGACGTCCCATGAAATAGCAAAACGATATGGAAATGCCGGACTGCCTGACGACACGATAAAGCTGACTTTCAGAGGATGTGCCGGACAGAGTTTCGGGGCTTTTCTTGCACATGGAGTGACTTTTACCCTCATAGGGGAATCAAATGATTATCTTGGCAAAGGACTGTCAGGCGGTAAAATAGTAGTAAGGCCTCCAGAGAAAATAACTTATGATCCTTCAGAAAATACTATTGCCGGCAATGTTCTTCTTTATGGTGCGACCAGCGGAGAGGTCTATATAAACGGCCAGGTTGGTGAACGTTTTGCCATCCGCAACAGCGGCGCCCATGCCGTTATCGAAGGTGCTGGAGACCACTGCTGCGAATATATGACTGGAGGGCGTATTGTAGTCCTAGGATCCGTGGGTGTGAATTTTGCAGCCGGAATGAGTGGAGGATTTGCATATGTGTTTGACAAGGACAACACCTTCGATGAATTCTGCAACCTTGGCATGGTTGACCTTGAACAGGTTGTCCTTTCCGAAGATGTTTTCGAACTTAAAAAGATGATAGAGAACCATTATAAGATAACCGGCAGCAGAAAAGCTGAACAGATTTTAAACGACTGGGAAAACTCACTTCCTTTGTTTGTCAAAGTGTTCCCGATGGAATACAGGAAAGTCCTGGGACAGATGATGAAGGAAGATGAAGAGATAAAACGAGTCGTAAAGCAGGAATAAAATTTCGGAGAAGATTCCATGGGAAAACCAAGAGGTTTCATAGAAATACCAAGAAAAGAACCTGGGTACAGGCCTAAGGAAGAGCGTATTCTCGATTTTAATGAAGTCGAGAAAAGGCTTAACGATGAGGAACTCAGGGAACAGGCAGCCCGTTGCATGGACTGTGGTATTCCTTTCTGCCATGGTTGCGGATGTCCTTTGGGCAATGTTATTCCTGAATGGAACGACCTTGTCTATCACGGTCATTGGAAAGAAGCCCTCGAACTGCTTTATTCAACCAACAATTTTCCGGAATTTACCGGCAGAATATGCCCGGCACTTTGCGAAGCAGCCTGTACAGTGGGGCTAAACAGTGAGCCGGTATCTATCCGTCAGATAGAAATCAATTTAATCGAAAAAGGCTATAAGGAAGGGTATATTGTACCACGTCCTCCGGAGAGAAGAACGGGTACAAAAGTCGCTGTCGTGGGTTCTGGACCTGCAGGACTGGCAATTGCCGACCAATTAAATCATATGGGACATAGCGTCACTGTTTTTGAACAGGACCAGAAGATTGGCGGTATCTTAAGATATGGTATTCCTGACTTCAAGCTGGACAAGAAAATCATCAGAAGAAGAATTGATTTGATGTCTGCCGAGGGCATTGTTTTTGAAACTGGAGTTTCCATAGGAAGGGATATGTCGGCAAATTATCTTCTGAGCCGTTTTGATGCCGTCTGCCTGGCCTGTGGATCACGCGAACCAAGGGATTTGAATATTCCCGGACGCGATCTTGACGGTGTTTATCTTGCCATGAGTTTCCTGACCCAGCAGAACAAACGGATTGGAAGGGAAAGCTTCGCATGCAAGGAAATTTCCGCCAAAGACAAGAAAGTTGTCGTCATCGGTGGTGGAGATACGGGTTCTGACTGTGTTGGAACTTCCATCCGGCATGGTGCAAGCTCAGTTGTACAGATAGAAATCATGCCAAAGCCCCCGGAGACACGCGATCCATCAACTCCTTGGCCGCAGTGGCCTTACGTCATCAGAACCTCCAGCAGCCATAAAGAAGGCTGTGAGCGGATGTGGAATGTCATGACAAAGTCCTTTGAGTCTGAAAATGGAAAGCTCAAGGGATTGAACTGCGTGAAAGTCGAATGGGAGACGGATTTGCTTGGACGTCCGAAGGCTTTTAAAGAAGTTCCGAATTCCGAATTCAATATTCCTGCGGATCTCGCACTCATATCAATGGGATTTACAGGTGTAGAGAAAAAAGGAATGATCTCAGACATAGGGATAAAACTTGCCAAGAACGGTACTATCGCCATCGACGAGAACGGCATGACCAATGTCAAAGGTGTTTTTGCCGCAGGAGATGCCGTTGCAGGAGCCTCTCTAGTTGTCAGGGCAATCGCCGCCGGTCGCGACCTCGCCGAAAAAGTGAACAAATATCTCGAGAAATAGGGCTGATTGAGGCTGTATATGGCTGAGTTTTTGATAGAGGATCTAAATTTTACGGATCATGCAACTCGGCTTTCTATCCCTCTTTTGCAATTGCTTTTCATCTGATTACGGCGGACTCCACGTCATTCCTAGATTGAAATGGAAACGTAACTTGCTGCTTTCCCCATCCTGATTGTTGAGTATGGGATATGCCAGATCAAGCTTGACGGGAGCATTGAAATAGGGAAGTTTTATTCTCAATCCATAACCTGCACCTATGTTGAAATCATTCATGCTGAAATTCCAGGCATTTTCCTTTACCTGTCCGATGTCGCAGAATATTGCACCACGTATGAATTCATAGATGGGATGTGTGACTTCAACGTTGGCAAGAAGCATAGACTCACCGCCATAGGCCTTGTTGTCGCTGTCTACGGGGGAGATCCTGCGATATGAGAAACCCCTTACCGAATCTCCGCCACCAAGGAAATATCGTTCATAAATAGGGGCCAGATCCCCGTGGTTGCTGAATGTATCTACCTGCCCCATTTTCATTCCGGTATGCAGTACAAACCAGTCGTTTATAAACGAGTAGTAGTTGCTCGCCAGAGCCTCGAACTTATAATAGTTGGTTGTCCCTCCGAACGCTTTAGAGTTCAATTCTCCCAATGCGCTTACAAGATATCCGTTAGTTGGGTCGGTAATATTGTTCCTCGTATCCCTGGCAAGAGTAAGAGACCATTTGCTTACTATGCTGTTCCCTTTTGAATCCTGGAAAATCTGGGACAGATCGTTATCCATATGATAGACTTTGACCTGCTCAATAGTGTAGCCCAGCTTTACGCTGTTCCTGTCGTCATCGGGATTAATCAACCACGGGAAATACGGAAGTGAAAAAGGCTTTGTAAGGCTGAATTTGCCTCCAATGTATCTTTCATCCCAGTATTCATAAGTCCTTTCAGTGTAGAATCCCGACATGTCAAGACTCAGGGGTATGTCAAAGAGCCAGGGGTCGGTGAATTGCAGGTAGAAATTGCTCAGATCCACACCATATTCAGCATGAAGCTTGAGCCTCTGCCCTCCCCCGACGAAATAATTCCACGGATCCAGGAGATCAAAATTTGACTGTGAAAGTTCGACTATTCCAGACACGTTGTCAGAATCCGAATAGGCGCCTCCGATGGAAAATTTTCCAGTATCTTTCTCTTCGACATTTATATCAACATCCTTTTTCCCTGGCTCATCGGAATTTACAGATACTATGTTGACTTTCTCGAAATAGTCCATGCCCATAAGGCGTGACTTGCTGGCATCCAGCCTGTTGTTGTCTACAGGATCCCCCGGTTGTATGGCAAGTTCGCGGCGGATGACCTTGTCCTTTGTGTTGTGGTTCCCGGAAATGTGCACGTTCTTGACAGTATACGGCTCTCCCTCTGTTATCCTGTATTCAATGTTCACAGTATGGGTTTTGAAGTCAGGAATCCTCACCGGCCTGCACTGGAAATCGGCATATCCGAGCGGATAATATTTGTCTCCTATTGATTCAATATCCTTTTTCTCTATGCGGTTGTCGAATACATCATCGGTTTTAAGGTGGAGAAAGGGGATGAGTTCATCGTTTGAGAACAACTTATTCCCAGTCACTGAAACTTCAGCGATCCTATATGGCTCTCCCTCTTCCAGATTGAAGGTTATGTCCACATATTCGGGATTTGAATCCTCCTTGACGTCGACACTGGTGACCTTGCAGTCAAGATAACCGAGATTCCAGTAGAGATCCTTGATCCTGTCCTTGTCTACCTCTATCTCGTTTTTTTCATATAGTCCCATGTTCAGGAGCCAGCTGAGATAGGAATGCTGCGTGGCGATGCTGTTTTTAAGCTTCCATGATGAATATGCCGTGTTGCCTGTGAATAGGACATCATTAACCTTCAGTCTCAGGTTTTCGGTTATATTTATCGTAAGTTTAACAAATCCATCTCCGTCATCCTCCGTACTATGGCTTATTATTACGGAGTTATAACCCTTGTCGATGTAGTATTTCCTAATGTTGGAAAGAGTTTTCTGGAGTTCCTGATCGTTCAAGGCCTCATTGAGTTTCACAGTGACCTTGTCCTTGAATTCCTCATCTGTGAATTTCTTGTTCCCCTTAAAAACAATGGCCTTGACTTTAGGCTTTGAAACAAGTTTCATGGTGATATTGACTTTTCCATCGGCAGTTTCAGAGGTTTCCGCCAGGACGTCAAGGAAGTTTCCAGTGGAATAAAGCCGTTTGATGTCTTCATCCAGGATTTTCTGGTCGAATGCCTCCCCTTTTTTGCACTGCATGTTGTACTTGAGCATTTCGTCAGGGAAGGCATAGCCTTTCTGCTCGAATTTGACATCGTTGATTTCAGCAGATATCAAACTGAGCGAGAAAATAAAGAACGCAATTATTGTGTATAACGCTTTGACAGTAAACGACATGTTCTTGAAAACCCCTGAGAGTTGAATAAAGTCGAAAAGCAATAAGATATTCTATATCCCGCTAATTTCAAAAAAGTTGCGTAAAAAAGGATGATTATGAATCTCGGGCAGGCAGGTCATCTTTCAGGGACATCTTCGTCGCCATATCGTGAACGTGATCCAAACGAGGCGGTAAGGGGGAAGAAGGAAAGTGGTATTCTTCCAGGTTCGCCGTTCCTATTCTTCTCAATTATGAACTCAGCTTCGAGGCCTTTGAGCTTTTCTTCTTCGGAGGCATCCTTCTGCTTTTCAGTATCCCTGTGTATGAATCCTACAATATCGGCATCCTGTTCGATGGATCCGGACTCCCTGAGATTACTCAACTTGGGTATTCCGCTCTTTTGCATTTCGGTTGCTCGGTTCAACTGTGCGAGGACAAGTATTGGAAGACTGAGTTCCTTTGCAAGTGATTTTATCCCGGCTGAAATAAGGGAGACTTCCTGCTGGCGGTTGTCATTTTTCCTATCGACATCGGCTTTCATCAGCTGCAGATAGTCTATTACAATCAGGTCGATCTTGTTCTGGGACTTCAATCTTCTCGCCCTTGCCCTCATTTCCATGACCCTGAGGGCAGGGGTGGGATCGATAAGTATCCTCGAGTTGCTAAGAAGCGTTGCCGCTCCAGTTATTCTCTGCCATTCCCCCTTGCTTTGGGTCTTATCGCGGAAATTTCTTTCAGATACTCCAGCTTCGGCACAAAGTATTCTTCTGGCGATCTGTTCTGCCGTCATTTCCATTGTGAACATGAGAACGGATTTGGGATGCTGTGCGCGAAGGGCGACATTTCTCAGGATGCTTAACGCAAGAGATGTCTTTCCTACCGCCGGCCTTGCGGCAATAACGAACATTTCGCCGGGTTTCATACCCGTAATTTTATCGTCAATGTCAGCATAACCCGTCGAAATGCCGACAACATTTTCGTCTTTTCTTGAAAGCTTCTGGAGATAATCGACAGTTGGCTTGAGCAGATCCTTCATTTCAAAGATAGTCAGCTTCTTGCCTAGTTCATTGGCTTCGAGTATGGATTTCTCCACTTCATCAAGAATTTCGGTGGCTTCCTTTTCAGAGGCGAAGCATTTTTCCGAGGCTATCGCGCAGGCGTCAATTATCCGTCTGAGAACCGCCCTGTCATGAACCATCTGGCACCAGGTTTCCAGATTGGCCGTAGTGGCGATCATGTTCTGCATTTCCATCAGGTAGGAGTCTCCGCCTACCTGGTCAAGAATCCCCTTGTCAGAAAGGGATTTTGCTACGGAGATATGATCGATTCCAGCTTCCTTGGCATGGAGTTCTATGATGGTATCATAGATTTTTTGGTGTGAATCTGAGTAGAAAGCCCTGGCGGTCCCTAGCTTTTCTATTGCAGTATCGGTGGCCGCCGGGGAATCAATAAGCATTGCACCCAGAACAGCTTTTTCAGCGTTCAGGTCATGGGGCTTAGGCCTGTCTTCCCGGATAAGATTAGGCTTTTTTCTCTCCGCCCCCTTCGGATCTTTTCCGTTAAATGCCATTTTTTCAGGCTTTTACAACCCAGATTTTAAGAGTGGCAATAATATCGTTGTGGAGTTTTATTTCAACACTGAAATTGCCAATCTCCTTGATGGGCTTGTCAAGCTTGATTCTTCTTGCGTCAATTTCAACACCCTGCTTTGCGGCTTCTTCGGCAATAAGATGGGTCGTCACTGAACCGAAAAGCTGATTGTCCTCTCCGGCCTGCATCGGAATAGTAAGCTCGAGTTTTGCAATCTTATCGGCAAGAACCTTGGATTTTTCAAGTTCATTCTTGCGTTTCTCCTCGATCTTACCCTTTCTTGATTCAAGCTGGCGCATTGCTGCGGCTGAAACTTTTACTCCAAATCCCCTGGGTATGAGGTAGTTCCTGGCATGTCCCGCAGCTACGTTGACCGTATCTCCCGCATTACCAAGGTCTTCAACATCTTCAAGCAAAATAAGTTTTACGTTCATGATATGTCTCCAAAATTTTGTACGGTGCAATCCGTATCAGTTATTACATGACAAGAGCCATGTTCCTGGCTTTTTTTATAGCAGATGCAAACATCTTCTGGTGTTTGGAACAGTTTCCAGTGACTCGTCTGGAAAGAACCTTGCCCTTTTCAGTCTGATACTTGCGGAGCATTTCGACATCCTTGAAGTCGACATACGGAATGTTGTTCTCGCAAAGACGGCATGTCTTACGGATGTTGATCCTCGGTTTTCTTTTCATCCTTGGTCTAGACGTTGTATTGGTCGTTCTCGGTGGCATTTTATGTTCTCCTAATTGTTTTATTATTAAAATGGAATATCGTCGGCCGGTTCCGAATCTACTTCAAAAATATCCTCCGGTGCAGGAGGAGGATTCTGCTGCTGCTGTGCCTGTTGTCCCTGCTGGGGCTGGGGAGGTCCTGACGGGCTGCTTGGCTGTTTCTGCTGATGTGTCTCCTGTCCCTGGATCTCATTTGGATCCCCTGCCGGACGTCCTGCTGCTGAATTGAGGAACTGTATTCTTTCGGCAACAACAAAAAGACGCGATCTGTTCTTCCCGGTTTCCTTGTCCTGCCATGAATCCAGCTTCAGCCTTCCTTCCACGAAAACCTGGGATCCCTTCTTGATGAAGCGGTTGCATGTCTCCGCCTGGCGGCCCCACACGTTTATGTCTATGAAGGAGACTTCCTCCTTCTTCTGTCCGTCTGAGGTCATATACTGCCTGTTTACTGCAATCCTGAAGTCGCAGATTGCCGATCCCTGAGGGGTATATCTCAGTTCAGGATCCTTTGTAAGGTTCCCGATGAGGAGGACTTTGTTTAAATTAGCCATGTTTCAGATCCGGTTTTTAATTATGAAATCACATCTGATCGTCGTCGGAGACGAGCTTCTTCTTCGTATCAGCTGAAACGATCTTTGATCTTGGGTCGAACATGAAGGTCTGCATCCTGACTATTCTTTTGTCAAGACGATACTTGTCCTTCACTTCCTTGACCTTGGCTTCATCAATTGAAAAAACGAAATCATAGTATATTCCGCTTTTTTTCTTTTCGATCTTCCTGGCGAACTGCTTTCTTCCCATCGGAACTACTTCGTCCACTGTCCCGCCAAGGCTCTTGATGAGTCCGGTGATTTCTTCAGCAAATACCTTGCCCTGGTCGTCGACCTGGCGTTCATCAAGAATAAAAATTGATTCGTACTTTTTCAAATTGAGAACCTCCGTTAATATTCCTATTTTTCTTTTTTTACATCATCGGCGCCGTCACCAAGAAGGCGGCCGTTATACTCATTCATGGCCTTGTCAAGCCCGCGGTAAAGCAACAATTTAACTGCTTCCGCTGCCATATCAATTACTTTTGAGAACAAATCGGACTCTCTTTCATCGAATTCAGAAAGCACATAATCAGCCTTGTCCGGCCTGTCAGCCCTCCTGCCTATTCCAATCCTCAGCCTTGCGAAATCAGCAGTACCCAGCACGGCGATGACAGATTCAACTCCCTTATGCCCTGCGCTTCCGCCTCCAGTGCAGAAACGGATCTTTCCCAGTGGAAGATCCATGTCGTCATACATGAGGAGCAGATCTCCGGCTTCAAGGCCGTTCTTCCTCATGAAGGATGAAACACACTGTCCGCTCAGGTTCATGTACGTCTGGGGCTTTACCAGCCAAAGACGTTCCCCCCTGCATTTCCCCTCCTTCAGTATTCCTCCGTCAATCTTCTTTTCAACGAACTTTCCTGACAGTCCTCTTCCAATTGCGTCAGCAGCCATGAATCCCGCATTGTGCCGGGTCCGGCTGTATTCACTGCCTGGATTTCCCAGCCCTGCAATTATGCGGAACCTCTGTTCTTCTCCGGAAAACATAAAAACTTATTATAAAAGGAGAAATTTTATTTCTTCTTCTCTTTCTCTTTGCCCCCGGCATCCTTGGCAGAAGCTTTGTCCTTGCCTGCGGCACCTTCAGCTTCTTCTCCTTCTTCAAGCTTCTTGCCTTTTGCCCCGACGACCTCAGGTTCGGCAGCAGCACCCTCGGCACCTTCGGCAACGGCGCCTTCAGCGGTGGCAGTGGCTTCTTCCTCGATACGCAGCCTGATGACGTGGAACACTATGCTGTCCGGCGCGGGAACTGCGGTAACGCCTTCAGGAAGCTTGAGTTCGTTGACATGTATGCCCTTGTCGAGTTCAATTCCGGTGATCTCAACCTCGATGCTTTCAGGAATATCCTTGGGAAGACATCTGATTTCCATCTTGTGGATGAGCTGTTCAAGCACACCTCCCTGTATGATTCCAACTGGAGTTCCGTGACCGATGACGTCGACGGATGTAGTGATGAGTTCGTCCATTTTTACTTCAAGGAAATCGACGTGGAGTGTCTTTCCATTCAAGTAGTCGAACTGGACATCCTTGACAAGGGCGTTGACGGCATCCCCTTTTTCAGACTTCAATTCCACAAGGTGGATGTTCCCGTGCTGGAGGATCTTCTTCCATTCATTTTCCACGAGAAGGTAAGGGGTCGCCTTTTTTCCGTGCCCATAGAGTATTCCTGGAATTTTCCCTTCCCTGCGGGATTTTCTGGAGGAGCCAGAACCAAAGTCGGTTCTTTCCATTACGCTCAGCACATTCTTCATTTTGTTCATGTTAGATAAATCCTTATTTTATTTTCCAATTTTAAAAAGGGAGGATACCGAAGAACCCTCATGTATTCTTTTAATGGCTTCAGCGAGAAGTCCTGCTATGCTGAAAACCCTGATCTTGCCGTCGCAGTCGTTTGAGACTGGAACAGTATTAGTTACTATGAGCTCGTCGATCGCACTGTCCTTGAGCCTCGCCCTGCCTATGTCCCCGAGGAGGCAGTGAGTCACGGCGGCATAAACTTTTTTCGCGCCTTCCTTTTTGAGAAGAGTCGCGGCAGCGGTAATTGTGCCTGCTGTAGTGGCGAGATCGTCTGTAAGAAGGCATATCCTTCCTTCAACTTCGCCGACGAGATGTGAAGATGCTACGGAAAGAGCGTCTATACGCCTTTTTGCGACAACCGCAAGTCCGGCATTCAGCATGTCCGAATATGACTGTGCGAGTTTTACACTTCCTGAATCCGGAGCAACTACGACGCCTTCCTTACCAAGCCTGTCCCGGAGATAAGGTACCAATACCGGAGCGACATTGAGATGATCAACAGGTATGTCGAAAAATCCCTGTATCTGCTGCGAGTGGAGATCTACTGCGAGTATCCTTGAAGCGCCTGAAGTGGTTATGAGGTTTGCGACAAGCTTGGCTGTGATCGGAACGCGCGGCTGGTCTTTCCTGTCCTGGCGAGCATATCCATAGAAAGGGATTACGGCCGTTATTCTTGCGGCGGAAGCCCTTCTTGCTGCATCTATCAGTATGAGCAGTTCCATGAGGGTCTCGTTCGGAGGTGAACAGGTGGGCTGTATGATGAATACGTCCGCGCCCCGGATGTTCTCCTTGTACTTGACGAAGATCTCATTGTCCGGAAAACGGGTGACTTCAAGATCACCGAGAGGTTTTCCCAGTTCCCTTGCTATTTCAGTTGCCAGTCCAGGATTTGCAGTTCCCGAAAAGACGCCAATACTATTGCCCCAGGCCAGCATTCCTGCCTATTCCTTACATGTTTATATTAAAAAATATATTGCCCCAGATTTTCAAAAAGGGTCATACTATACAGGCATTGGAACTTTATTCAACAGAAAAAAACAAGGTTTTTTAAAGACATCCCTTTTTAGCCTGATTATTGTAACTGCTAAGGACCCGCTAAAAAATAACTTGGGCATTTGACGGAAGATACAGGCGTTTGGATTTCAGGCGCAAACCCTGAGCGTATCGGGCATACGCGAAGGGTGAAGCAACGAAGAAGACAAATGCATGGATTCCCGTCCCAAAGGGCTGGCGTTCTTCCGGTCGCTCCTTGTTCGTCATCCCGACTCCCTGCGGGGTCGGGACTCCTCTTTCGCACCATGATAATCAATCCGAAATCTTCGCCAGCAAATACCCAAGTTATTTTTTAGCGGACCCTAAGTTCGGGAT
>JBAQUG010000226.1:0-18733 GCA_049297395.1 Victivallales bacterium
GGGGCATCCCGTCGAACTGGAAAGCGTTGGCCCTTCGGGAAGCAAAGATTGGATGGACGATCCGGATAAGCTCATGCAGGGAATACTGGAGATCAGGCCGCGCTATCTTAATTGGTTTGGGGATGTGTTCGGGGTGCTTAACACTATTGAAAAACGCAATGAACAAAGTCCGCAGAACTGGGGGAGTTGGTTTTTGTTTGTTAGCAGGGCGGAAAAGGCCGGTAAAAACCCTAATGAACTGGCCAGGCAATATTCCGATTTTTTCAAACAACTCGACCGGGTGCGGATTCGCACAGCGGATGGCAAATGAAATCAGACTTGCTTAGTGCAGGCTGGGTCAGGCTCCCACCTTTGACTACGGATGAGAGAAGTAAGACTCGTGCAGCCGGCTGGGTTGGGATTAACGCGACTAGGAAGCGGGAATTAGCTGTTCCTGTAAAGGAGATTATAGTCTGTCAGCCGGCCTTGAAATAAATTCATAATCCCTGTTATGTCGAGCTCAACATGACGGGGAACTGAACTTTGGGAGGCTCGGAATTCTACTGCATCATGTACTTCCTGACGCTGTCTTCGACCTTGGGTTCCGTGGCTACCGCCTTCCGGGCAAATTTCACCGCAGATTCATAGTCCCCGTACCAGTCGCAGAAGATACCTATGCGCAGATAATCTTGTGCAGCTTCAAGTTTCTGCTGTGCCTTCGACACAGTCGCGCCTCCGCTGGCCCTGAGCCTGAAGTCGGCGAAATAATCAAGCATGTCCGCGATCTGTTCTACGGGGATCGAATCCCAGCCGAGCCTGTCGAACTTCTTGCCCCTGCCCTTGACCGATATGTAATTTGAGTTGACCATGATTCCGCCGGAGACCGGACTTCCGTTCTTCAGGCTTATAGGCTTGTCATACGTGTTCCTCTCCATGAGCCTGACGATATAGGTCTTGACGCCGCTGACCTGCCTGAAACGTTTCTCCTCGGAAATCCTCTTGTCTTCCGGGATGCCTTTGACATAGGAGTTGAATGCGTCCTGCGTGAAATCATAGTTTTCGGGACGCGGCCTTCCAGAAGCAAACTGGTGGAGCTCCTTCAGCCAGTCGGCAGTAAGGTCTCCGATGCTGAGCTTCCTGGTTTCCTCTGGAACACTGAACTGTCCATCCTCAAGCGTACTCCCCCGTACTTCGGTGTAAGTCTTCGCGGTGTCGGATCCATCGGCAGGCTTTTCCACGTTCGCCGGGGCCGTGGGCACATCTTTGTCTTCCGGCTTTGCGGTCTTAATACCGGGCCTGCCATTCTCGGCCAAGTCCTCGTCCTGATCATCAGGATTTGCCTTGTTCACCCTGCCTGGGAGCCTGTCCCCATCCTCTAAGGTCGAATCCGCAGCTGGTTCAGCAAGCCTGTCGGTTTTGTCATCGGCAAGTTTGGCTGCCGGCTTGTCCGGTACTGCATCCGGTGGAACGACCGGTTCAGGGCTTTTGAAATTGGCTATCTCATCCTTTATTGCGCTGACCTGGTTCTTGGAGAAAGAGGGCATCTTCCTCATGCTTTCAAGTTTCAGCAGATAAGATTTTGCAATGAACTTGAGCTGCGACTGATAGGATGCGTTAAGCTGTGTCAGTTCCTTAGGTTCTTCTCCCTGTGACAGCATCTTCCTAACGCCCTCAAACTTCTGCAGATAGGATTTTGCAGCAAAATCGAGCTGCGACTGATAGGATGCCCTGGCCCGTGCAAGTTCCCTGGGTTCGTCCTCCTGCGCCATTACTGCCGCCAGTACGCCAAGCATTAAAATTGAACTCAACAGCTTCTTCATCTTTCGCTGATCCTTATTTAAAACAATTCTTTGACAAGTTTTTTTATATAATTCGGGGAAATTAATCCGGAACCGGCGAAGAATCAAGGAATTGCTGTTATAAACAGATACTTTTCAGCACTCGCTACGAGTGCTGAACGATGGGCGGACCCTTACGGCTCGTTTGTCTGTCCGGCGCCGGGCGTAACGGAAACTGCGAAGATCGCAATATGGAGTAATGGAAATATTGCGCTGCCAGTATATTGTTACAGTCTTTTCAATAAGAACGCAATTTCAAACAGAAGGATATAAAATGATAAGGATTCTTGCGACGGTCGTGGCGATGTTCATCGCGTCAGCGCTTTTCTCACAGGATGTGTCACTGCTGAACTATGTGCCCAAGGACGTTGACGGATTCGTATATGTCAATGTCCAGGACGTCCTGAACCATCCGAAGATGAAGGAATTCCTCGATTCGCCGAAGGCGTCGGACGAGGACTTCAATGAAATGAAGAAGACTTTTTCCGACAACGGTGTCGATTTCTTCAAGGCGTTCACCTCGGCGGTGATATACTTCAGGATCAAAGGCGGCGATAATGGCGCTGCCGTGAAGACTTCAGTGAAAGAGAACGTCCTGAAGACCATTCTCGAAAAATCAGAACAGACGAAGGGCAAGCTCAAAACGTCAGTCGTCAAAGGCCAGACCGTCTACTCGATTGAAAACATGATGAATGCCGATCAGCAGCAGGGGGCTCCCATGCTTGCCGGCAAGGAGACTTTCTTCGCGTATGCCGCTTCAGACATCATTGTCGTCTCCGACAAGAAGGATGAAATCATCAGGATTACCTCGATGCAGGATGGCGATAAGGTTGCCGGCAATCTCAAGCTCATGAATCTGGGCTCCAAGATAGACAAGGCTTCGACGCTCTGGGGAGTCTGCGAATACAATGCCCCGGAAAAGAAGAATGACCCGTCCGACATGTCGCAGCAGATGCTTCCAATCGACAACATCTGCGGCGGGTCGGTTGCCGTCATGCTCACCGGCGAGAAGAAAGATTCTGTCAGTACTAATCTCAGGCTCAACTGCCGTGAAAAGACAAAGGCGCAGATGCTCACGGTACAGCTCCAGGCGATGGTGATGATGGCGATTCCCAGCATGTCCCAGGGCAACGCCCAGCTCGGAGAGGATCTGACAAAGGCAATTAAGTTCACGAACGAGGAAAATGACATAGTCATCAACCTGGAACTTACACCTTCCATAATGGAACAGCTCCAGAGAGCATCCGAGAACATGGGCAAGGCGCAGCCAGTCGAAGCCGAAGATGCCGACGACAAGGCCGCAGACGCCGCCCCTGATGCGAAAGCTGAAAAGCCGGATAAGCCTGACGCGACCGCAAAACCGGAAGCTGCTCCGGTTACTAAATAAACCGAATATATAGTTTTTCAGGAAAATAATGAAATTATTTATCTGAAAAACTATATTTCCAATTCCTATTTTGCCGTTGAGTTCCTGAGGAATTTTCTTGGGGGGAGTCCGGTGCGCTTGCGGAAGGTTTTTGAGAAATGGAACTCGTCGTAGAATCCCGTCTTTTCCGCAATTGCCTTCAGCTTTTCTCCTCGGAGGAGCAATGTCTTTGCCTCGTTTATCCTCATGTTAAGAAGAGAGTCCAGAGGGCTGCGCCCGGTAAGCTTCCTGTATTTGTGTGAGAGTGTCGAAGGGCTCACGTTCAGAAAGCGGGCAATGTTCTTGAGTTCGACATAACTGCTGAGATTCTTACTCATGAAAGATTCCACCTTTTCGATGAAGATTTCGTCCTCGGTCCTGACTTTGTCGGAACTGATCGCCCAACTGTTCTCAGTGGCAGTCATCTTTGCGGTATGCTTGTGGAGGAGTTCGATTATGGAATAGAAGATGGACTGTGTTTCCCAGAAGCTTCTTTCTGTTCCTTGTTTAGAAGATGCAATATTATACAATAAAACGCCAAGAAGATTTTCAGGATCGTGGAATCTCGCAAATCCGTCCTTGTTGCCCGTGAACTTGTCCAGTCCGGTGAGTTCACCGCCGGTAAAAATTATGTATCTGCTCTCGATCGGAGCATCAAGGCCTCGCGTGTCTTCGCGGTATGGCGTGCCCGGAGCATAAAGGTGGGCTATCCCCGAAGTCCTGGGAAGCCATTTCCTGTTATGATGCCCGGCAAGACAGAGTCCGCAGTCATCCACGGTGTAGTCCAGTACCCATTCCTTTTTCCTTAAGATACCGCTCAGCCTCGTGGTGTCCTGGAAGTTCAGGATCGCGGAAATTATCCTCGGACTGATCTTCGAGTATTCCGATCCGTCAAAAATGAAGCCTCTGTTCGATGCATCCGGCATAACGCCTCCTTATAAAGAATCTCTCCGGGAGATTCTTTATTTGCAATAATATACATTAATAATGCATTAGTTTCCATATTAATCATTCGGTTATGTCGATATGTTTTCTTATCAAAAGGAGGAATAATGAAAATATTCATACTGATGGCAGCAACATTATTCACGATAGATGCACTGCCAGCACAGCAGCAGATTAAGGCTGGAGAGCCGAAGGACATTTCATTCAAATCAAATTTTGACGGTTCTGAGCAGAAGTATGTCCAGATCATCCCGGCAGAATTCAAGAAGGGCAAAGGTGATCTCATGATAGCGCTGCATGGGCATGGTTCGGACAGGTGGCAGTATATCAAAGACGGGAGGGGTGAGTGCAAAGGGGCGAGAGATGTAGCCGCAAAGCATAAGATGATTTATGTGTCCCCTGACTACCGGGGGAACTCCTGGATGGGGCCGGCCGCAGAGGCTGACATTGTCCAGATCATTGAGGAGTTCAAGAAGACATATGATGTGAAGAGGATATTCCTTGTAGGAGGCTCCATGGGAGGGACGTCTGTAATGACTTTTGCGACGCTTCATCCTGATTTGGTTTCAGCTGTTTCCAGCCAGAACGGATTGGCCGATCATATTGAGTTCAATTCTTTCCAGGATGCCATCTCGCTCTCCTTCGGTGGTTCCAAGGCTGAAAAGGCAGATGAATATAGGAAGCGCAGTTCCGAATTTCATGCGGACAAGCTTAAGATGCCAATATCCATTACCGTAAGCAAGAACGATAATGTGGTTCCGCCTGACAGCATAATACGTCTTGGAGAGCAGTTAAAGAAAACCAATAGGAACGTAATGCTGCTGGTCAATGAAAAAAATGGTCATGCCACCAGTTACGACGATACCGTCAAGGCGATTGAATTCATCATTGAAAGTGTTGCTAAACGCTGATGACGGGTTTGTAGAAAATATTTGCAAAATAACATAAGCAATTAGGAGGGTAATATGGAAAAATTAGGAACTGCGGCCGTGTTCAAAGGCCCGAACGAGAAGTTCGAGATACGGAAATATCCTGTCGGCAAACCCGTGCCTGGAAATGTCCTGCTGAAGCTGGAATACAGCGGAATCTGCGGTACGGACATCCATATCTGCAAGGGAAATCTCCCTATGCCTCCCAAGGAGCTCATAATCGGACATGAGTTCACCGGGAAGGTGGAATCAATCGGAAATTCAGGAGCAAAGGATGCTCTGGGCAATCCGATCAGGACAGGTGATACAGTGATCGCATGCGTTGCCATTCCATGCGAAAAATGCTTCTGCTGCGGACACGGAGAATTGTCCAGCTGCATGAACTTCGGGGTCACGTATCTGAAGGATCCTGAGGAGAAACCGCATTTTCATGGAGGATTCGCGGAATATCTTTTTTCTCCGGCAAAGAACATTGTCAGGATTCCTGTCGGAGTAACTGCGAAATCCGCAGCCGCGTTCCCGTGCGGAGGTCCGACGGTCATACGGGCGTGCGCATATGCAGGCGGACTCGAGGCCGGCGAGCTTGTAGTTGTCCAGGGAACTGGCGCTCTCGGGATTTTCGCGGTCGCGTTGGCGGTCAGCCACGGGTGCAAGGTCGTTGCGATCGGATCCTCGTCTAATCCGGAAAGAAGCAGGATCGTGGAGAAGCTTGGCGCCGAACTGGTGCTCGACTACAGAAAGGTGTCAAGAGAGGAAAGACTCAAAAAGATACAGCAGCTAGCCGGTAAGTTAGGACGCGGCAACGGCGCGGATGTCGTCATTGAGACAAGCGGTTCACCGGAGGCTTTTCCAGAAGGATTGGATCTGGTGAGGACGAGGGGGCGCTATATCGTGCCCGGACAGTATTCCTCGAGCGGTGGGGTGAAGATCAATCCTGAGCTTATAACTTTCAAGGCAATTAGGATAACCGGAAGCGGACAGTACTGCATGGACGACATCGGCGCCTATCTGGAATTCCTGAAAACCAATCCACGTATTGCGGAGACTTTCAGCGAATGCATAACGCATGAGTACAAGGTCCAGGATGCGGATTCCGCAATTGCCGATGTCGCGGCGGGGAAGGCAATAAAAGCTGTGTTTAAATGATTTTAGATGAAGCGAAAGCGAATTATATGGAGTGCGCGTACCTTGGTACCGCCTTTTCCCTGACAAGCTTGCTTGTCAGTCATACGAGGAGCAAGCTCCTCTGAACAAGGCTGAAGCAAGCTTCAGCACTCCAAGGTCAGGCCGGAATGCCTGACGTAATACAAAAAGTGCAACATGAGAAAAACAATGAAACATGAATGGCGGAAGATACTCGAATCGGAGAGGGTCAAGAACCTTGAACCGTTGCATAACCTCACGTATTACTGGAGGGGCAGATATTATCTTGAAAACGTTCTGCCTGGAAAATCAGCGCCAATCATAATGGCTGGGGCTTTTAAAAATGCCCTTGAGAATCTGCCATGTCCCCTCAGCCCGGATGATGAACTGTTTGGAGGCAAGGACTGCTTTGCTTCAAAAAACATTCCCGATGGGGTTGTCGAGAGTCAATACCTGGAAGCCGTGCAGGCTGATGAGAAGAGGGGCAGGAGGGATTTCGTGTCAGGGTACAGCCATACACTTCCGGATTATTATGAAATAGTCTCTCTTGGCATCGGAGGAATAATTGAAAAGGCAGAAAGATCCCTTGCGAAACTGCACCGCACCGTAAAGCAGAAGGAATTCCTTTCCGCTGTAATCATGATGCTGGAATCCTTTTCATCCTATATCCTGCGAAGTTCGCAGGCAGCGGGCAGGGCGGGAATGAAAGACGTTGCTGAACGACTGAAGAGAATATCGAGAAAAGCTCCTGAAAACCTACATGATGCGATGCAGCTTGTCTGGATCACGCATGTCGTCCTTGAAAGCGAAGGGCGTGGTCACAATGCGCTTGGAAGGATCGACCAGTATCTCTATCCCTTCTACAGGAAAGATGTAGACGGAGGAACAATTGATGAAGAAAAGGCGCTTCATCTATTCTGTCATCTCTGGTCGAAGATCGAGGGGTTCCACGAAGTAACGAACATCTGCATCGGTGGACTGACTCCTGACGGACGCGATGCCGTAAACGAGCTTACATACATATGCCTTGATGCTACCAAGCTAGTGAAATCCCCGTCTACCAATCTTTCCGCGCGGTTTCATGACGGTTCGGACAGGAAGTATCATCTTGCGTGCGGGGACGTCATCAGGACAGGGATCGGATTTCCAGCGATATTCAATGACCATGTGACTGTGCCGGCGCTAGAGAGCATTGGCGTTCCGTCGGAGATCGCCAGGGATTACTGCATGGTTGGATGCATCGAGACGATGCTTGCCGGCAGGCAGCAGGCGTGGGGCGACAGCCGTTTCAATCTCGCATTGGTATTGTCCAAGGCGATAGACAGTATGGGGTCCGGGAAGTCAACGTATGAGGAATTCGTCAAGCATTTTACGGGAATGTTCAAGAAGGATTTAAAGAAACATGTCGAGTACATCAACAAGATAATTTCGAGTCACCCACCGGAAAAATTCCCAGATCCGTTGCTGTCGGCTTTCACGCAGGACTGCATCGGCAGGGCGAAGGACATCAATGATGGAGGCGCGGTCTTCAAGCGGTTCCACGGGATCGGATGTGTCGGGCTTGCGAATGTCGCAGATTCGCTGTCGGCTATGAAGAAACTCGTCTTTGAGGAAAAGAAAATCCCGTTGGACGAGCTTGTGAAGGCGCTTGATGCGGATTTCGCAGGATACGAGGAAATGCGCCTGATGTTGCTCAACAAGGCGCCGAAATATGGCAATGACGACGCGTATGTCGACAATATCGCTGCCAGGCTGGTTGAGCTGTTCACTTCGGAATGCCTGAAGCACAGGACTGTTGACGGCGGACGTTTTGTCGCGAACATGGCGACGAACATCAACAATATTGCATGCGGCACCGGGGTGAAGGCCACACCTGATGGAAGAAGGGCGCTCACGCCTCTTTCCGATGCAGCGTCGCCAAACTCCGGAAGGGATATGAAAGGACCGACTTCATTCATCAATTCAGTATCCGTGCCTGATTATTCAAAAGCAGTTGGCGGCACTGTGATAAACATGAAGTTTGATCCGGTATGTTTTTCCGGGGAAAGAGGTGCTCTTTTCTTTCTGGCATTCACGAAGGAGTTCGTGAGGAAGAGGATACATGAACTCCAGTTCAACTTCACCGGCAATGAAATCCTTGAGGCTGCAAAGATGGATCCGGAAAAATACGCCGGACTTGTTGTCAGAGTCAGCGGCTTCTCCGCATATTTTACGAGATTGGAAAAGAGCGTCCAGGACGACATAATCAGACGGAGGGTCCACAGGAATTCATAGGCGGCCGCTAATTTTCAAGTTGAACAAAAGAGTCTCCAGCTGTAATATAAGCCCCTCAAAAATAAAACTGGAGATTATCCATGAGCAATTCACTGTTTGCCCCGATACCCGCCGATCATCCCCTGAGACAATCCGTATGGATATGGCCCGAAGGTTACATGTACCTCCTGAACCATTTCGCACAGTTCAGATACGATTTTGAATTGAAGAAAATTCCGGTCAGGGCCCCATTGTTCATAACTGCCGACAAGACATACAGGCTGTACATCAACGGAAACTACGTCTGCCGCGGACCGGCGAGGGGATACCAGTCCCACTGGCCGTTCGACGAAGTGGACGTGAAGAAGTTTCTGAAGCCCGGGCACAACTGGATCTCCGTCGAGGCGTATACCCCCGGGATCAGCACATTCCAGTATCTCCACCATACGAAGGCCGGAATGATCTGTGCTGCGAAATGGGCCGGGCATGAAATACATTCGCATCCCAAAACCTGGAAGATGAGACGCGATTTCGCATATGACGTTGATACCGCCAGGCTGTCGATGCAGCAGGATTTCCAGGAGGACTTCGATGCCTCGAAAAGCGACAGGAGCTGGATATTCTCCGCGAAGTCGCCTGCCGACTGGAAGGCGGAATACTTCCCTCCTGCCGGCCAGCAGATGCTTTCAACGCCCTTCGGACAGCCCCCCTACGACGATGTCGAGCCGAGAGGGATTCCGATGCTGAGGGAGGAAATTATTTCCCCTGCGGAGGTGACTTCAAAAGGGGTAGGCAAATGCGTTGGTGAATACAGGACATGCAAGAATATTTCGTGGTACTTCATAGACAATGAATTTTCATCTGTGAAGAGCTGGGAGAAGGGCAGTTCAGTGAAGTCTGTTTCCAGGAAGGAATCCATGGAGATAACTGTAGATCCTGAAGGAACAGGAAAATTCAGCGCGATTACTTTCGACATCGGAAAATTCGAGGTTGGTAATCTGATTGTCGAAGTCGAAGGCGCAACCGGCGCCGAGATCCTGGACTTCCATTACTCCCAGTGCCTCAGGAAGGGTATTCCTGTTTTCCTCAAGCCCGGCGACGGCTGCGATGCGGCCTTCGCAGGCAGGCTGAGGCCCGCAAGGGGAAATACTTATCACGAGTTCTTCCATATCATTGGCGGACGCCATTTCACAATTGTCGCACGGGATCTGACAAAACCCCTGAGAATGAAATTGAGAATGAGGACGGCCTATTATCCTTTCACCATGAAGGGTGATTTCAAGTCTTCGGACAAAGTCCTCAACGGGATATATGAAATTTCAAAGCATACGCAGCAGATATGTTCGCTTGATGCATATGTCGATACTCCATGGCGGGAGCAGGCGCAGTGGTGGGGGGACGCCCGTGTGCAGGCGAAAAATACTTTTTACATTGACGGAGATCCGCGGCTTCTTGCCAGAGGGATTCATTCCATAGCAGGCCAGTATGCCCCGCAGGGACTTACCTATGGGCATGCCCCGACTTCCGCGGGGGGATGCATCCTTCCCGATTTTTCCCTCACATGGATTCTCACGGTCTACGATTATTACTGGCAGACAGGGGATTTGACGGTATTTAATGAGAAGCATTCAAGGATAAAGGAAGTCCTCGGATATTTCGAGTCGCCGGATGTCAGGGACAAGGAAGGACTGCTTGTCTACGATCCGCGATTCTGGCTTTTCGAAGACTGGTCGAATTTGCCGAAGGAAAAGGTTCCGGCATTTCTTAACCTATGGCATCTTGTCACGCTTGAACACTATGCGAGACTTCTGAAGGCTTCCGGAAATATTGCTGAACTGAGGAAGTGCAGCGCTGAAATACGTTGCCGGAGAGAACTTATAGAAAAGAGGCTTTTTGACAGCAAGGCCGGACTTTTCTGCGCATGTCTCGACAAGAAAGGGAAATTCTCCGGTGAACCATCGGTACACGACCAGGTGCTGGCGATCATGCTGGATCTCAAGCCGGAATTCCATGGGAACATGATCGAGAAGCGCATTCTTCCATATCTCAAGAATGAAAAGGCGACATGGGCTGTTCCTTCGGCGTTCTGGGCGACATATGTACTTGAGTCGATGGGCGAACTCGGTTATGGAAAGGAAGCCATAGGCTTCATCAGGGAAAAGTGGTCTCCGATGCTGAGCACGGGGACGACCTGGGAGGGATTCGACTGGGATGAGACGGCAGGCGGATCCTGTTCGCATGCCTGGACGGCGCATCCGGTATTTCATTTTGTGAACATACTTGCTGGAATCAGGCAGCTCGGCGTCGCATGGGGGGAAGTTGAATTTTCCCCTGTCTTTGTGGACGGAATTGATTTTGCGGAAGCGACCATACCTTCTCCAAGAGGAATTATAATGGCGAAATGGAAGAGAAGCGGAGGAAAGATCGAGGCGGAAGTGAAAATCCCGTCCGGAATAAAGCTCCATGTCAAACTGCCGGGAATGAGCAAAGCCATGAGCAGGGCTGGAAAATATTGCTTTGAAATAAATCTGTGAAATTCGCAATGACGAATTGATTTTCGGGTTAATTGATTAAACGTATAATAATTTTATTTTAATTCTGGAAACACAGTGAAGTCCAACAGGCCGCTCCAAATATCTATTGCTGTCCTGATACTTATGACTGTCGCTATTGCGGCAGTTTTCTTCCTTGTCGAAAAGAAGAAAGGGAAGGTTGAAAAACCAACAGATGAGATTGCTGCCGGATGGCTGCAGTTCAGGATGGGCGAATACAACCAGGCAATAAGGATTTTCCAGAAAGTAATTGACGGCGTACCGGAAAATTCGGATGCCCAGATACAGGCCATGTATGCCCTCGGATACGCCCAGTGGCTGAAGCTTCCCAGCAGCGACAAGGAAACGGCCGAAAAGTTATTCAAGGAAGTGATGGCAAAGGCTCCTGAGAGCGAATATGCCGCCTGGAGCATGCTGGCGCTTGTGAGGATGCAGCACATTGTTCCTGCCGACCAGATCCCGGATTATACGAAAGTCAGGGAGGAATACCAGAAGGTCTATGACAAGTATCCCAACCACATCGTAGGGCATGAGGCATTTATCTACATGCTCGGCGCATATCTTGCAGTATTCACGAGTGAAGACGCGGAAACCGCAAAAAGGAAGATCGAAGAATTCCTCCAGGCTCACCCGGATTCCCCGTTTGTCAGCAGCGTCTGGGGACTCTATGCAAAGGCGTGCGAGACCCTCGGACTTAAGCGGGAACGGCTTGACGCCATGCTGAAGGAGCTTGAGAAAAGGGAGATAGATTCCGCCAACCCTTTCATGGACAACGCAAATGCCTATTGGGCAATAGCGGTTGTTGCGGAGTTCGAGGTGGGTGATTTCGACACCGCCCGGAAGTATTACAGGCTCATGATGAAGGAATATCCCCGGGAGAAAAGGAATTTCGGTGCGATGAGGGCATTGGGAAGGATGGATGCGCTGGAGGCGAAGCTGAAGGCTGAAAACTGAGGTGGGACGCGTTCTCCGCAACGCGCCGCCGTCGGTCGCAAAGAGAAAAGGAAGATTTTAATCTTGAAGAACATTTTTAAATTCCTGAAGAAATATCATGCCATTATAATAATAATGGCGGTATATGTCTGGGCGTTGATATCCGTTGCGCTGTACAGGTACAACGAGACGCCTCCGGGAACCATTACTCTGAGGATAAGCCACTGGCAGCTTGAGACGGGTGTCAGGGATGGCATCAACGAAATGGCGAAGGAATATCAGAAGACCCATCCGAACGTGAGAATACTGCAGGAGGCGATCCCCGAAGGCACCTACGGACAGTGGCTCAGCACCCAGATCCTGAGCGGTACCGCCCCGGACATCCTTGAAATGGGATTCATCCCACCCCAGGTCATGCTCGCCTACTACAACCGATATTGTTTTGTAATGACCCCTTTTGTGAACAGGCCGAACCCCTACAACAAGGACAATGAGCTTGCCAAGGTTCCCCTGAGGAACACTTTCAAGGATGGCATGGCGTCCGGTTACGTCAAGGAACTGCAGGAATACATGGCGGTTCCTCTTTCAAGTTTTACGCTCCGGGTGTTCTACAACGCGGATCTGCTTGGGAAGCTGACAGGCGCCGGCAACCCTCCGAAGACCTACAGGGAGCTTTACGACCTGTGCAGCAAGGTGGCCAAGATGAAGGATGAGAAAGGGCGCAATTATGTTCCGATAGTCGGGTCGAAATATCATTTTGCAATATGGGAATGGGCGCTCTGTGAAATGATGACGTACCGTGTCATGGACAAGGCCGACCTGAACAGGGACGGCGTCGTTGGAAATGATGAATTCTATATTGCGATAAAATTAGGGCTGCTGGACTTCAGCTGCAGGCCTCTCGCCGCCAAATACCAGATGGTCCGGGAGATTGCGGATTTCTGCCAGCCTGGTTTTACGGGTCTGTCACGTGACGAGGGGGTTTTTCTTTTTGCGCAGCAGAGGGCCCTGTTCATGACAACGGGCACCTGGGATGCCATGAGTCTCCAGGAGCAGGCCAAGGGAAACTTTACCGTAGGCATAATGGACTTCCCGATGCCGACCAAGGACGATCCCGAATTCGGGGATGTCGTTGATGGTCCGAGATATGAAAATCCGGGACTGGGTTTCAACTATGCGGTCACAAGGAACAGCAGGAACCCTGAGATTGCGTTTGATTTCCTATTGTTCATGGCATCAAAGGAGAACAATGAAAAACTGAACAAGATCATCGGATGGATCCCGTCGGTCGTGAACACCGAAGTCGTACCCTTCCTCAAGGATTTCAAGCCATGCTACGAAGGCATATATGGTAATTTCACTGTTGACCTTGGAGGAGAGACATATATAAGATGGATGCAGCTTGCCTCTCTGTATCAGGTGGATCCGAATTTCACCTTCAAGCAGCTGGTCGAAAGATTTGAGCCTTTCTACAAGGAGAAAGGCTATGATGATTTCATGGAGCAGAAGAGGAACAACAAGAGGACGATGCCGGTGAACGAGCGTTTCCTTTCCGGAATCCGCTCCCAGGCCCTGCTGTCCAAAAAAGATTCGCCACAGGCGAATTCCTTCTGGGTCAAATACAGGACGCAGACAAGGGAACGGCAGGTTTTTTACGAGATATGGTATTCCACGCAGATACATTACGTGAATGAAGGATCTTCCCCGTTCTCCAGGGAATATGGTCCGTATGAGTACAGTCCGGAAGTCATCGCGAAGGTCAAGGAAAGAGTGAAAAAGGGAAAGAAATAAATCCGAAATCCGAATGTCGGAATCCGAAACAGCAATGCAGGAATTTTTTCCACTGTTTCGATTTTCGTGCTTCGATATTCGGACTTTAACCGACAGGTAGTTATGGAAGGCAAGAAAATACGCTGGAATCAGGTACACTATCACTGGGAGATGTATCTTTTCATCATCCCTACGATAATCCTCATAGGGCTTTTCCAGTATTATCCCGCGCTCAGCGGGGTTTTCCACAGCTTCTACAGGTGGAACGGCGCCGACATCTCGGAATTTGTCGGATTCGAGAACTATATGAAGCTCCTGAAGAACACGGACTTCTGGCGCTCCTTCGAGCTTGCGTTCACCCTTGGAATCTGGAACATTGCAAAAATGATCCCGGCCCTTGCCGTGGCGGTTTGCATCCACCGGTGCAGGAACGAACTGATGCAGCTCACATACAGGATACTCTTTGTCATACCGATGGTCATCCCCGGCCTCATCATCGTGCTGATATGGCGTTCATTCTTTTTCGAGGCTACCGCCGGCTACCTCAACAAATTCCTCTTCTCCAGCGGGCTCTTCAACGTCCTCGTATGGGTCGACCATTTCTTCAACTGGGGCGGGATTTTCAAGGCCGGAAACGCCCCTGCCTGGCTGGGCGATCCCAGCCTTATAGTATCCGCATGCATAATATGGGGGTTCCCATGGGTCGGCTCTTTTGCAGTACTCACATATCTCGCAAGGCTCCAGGGAATACCAAAGGACATTTATGAGGCCGCTGATGTGGATGGTGTGACCTGGTGGTCGAAATTCACGAAAATCGAGCTTCCACTGATAACTTCATCCATAAAGCTCCTTCTGGTCTTTGTAATAATTGATACGATCAAGGATGCGGGAATGATCCTGGCCCTTGCCGGTATTGAAGGTGGTCCAGGCGGAAACGCCACTGTGCCTGCGCTGTTCATGCTTAGAAAGGCATTCATCGACCAGGAGATGGGCTTCGCCTGCGCAGTTGGTATCATCCTGACCGCAATTGTCATAAGCCTCCAGAAGATGAGCAACATCCTGACCATGTGGAACGATATGAAGGAGTGGCAGAAGAAGACCTTCCAGGGAGTGGCTTTTGCCGTCGCGATGGCTACCTTCTGGAGCGGCCATTTCAGGGCTGTGGGAATAGCGCTGCTAGTTGCATCCATTCCTTATGCGGACATTGTCTTTTTCTTCAGGAGCCTCAATGGGAATCTGAAGACCATATTTGAAAAGAAGGAGGATCCTTCCCGGAAGAAGCAGGCTCCGCTCTTTGTCATCAGGGACGACAAGCTCAAGGCAATGAATTTTATATTGGATTTATTCCTCAGGGGGCTCAAGCACTTCACGATACTTTTCGTCCTGGCTATGGCGCTCATGCCGCTTTATCTGATGGTCATTGTAAGTCTCAAGGACAACAGGCAGTTCTATTTTGCGCCGGCGACGCTTACGAGGCCTTTCCACTGGGAGAACTGGAAGGTCGCATACGAGATGATTACCCCGTCACTCGCCAACAGCCTTGTCATATCGATCACAGGCACCATCCTTACATTGTTTGTCGCACTCTGCGCGGCCTATTTCTTTGCCAGGCACAGGATGCCGATGTCGACTTTCCTGTGGAATGCCATACTGATCATGATGATGATGCCGGCAATCGCCAACCTCATCCCCCTGTTCAACCTCCTCAACGACATGAACCTCCTGAACACCCTCACGTGCCTCATAATCGTTGGTACTTCCTCCGGACAGATATTCGCCATTTTCGTGCTGCGGTCGTTTGTCGAGGATATCCCAGGGGATCTTTTCGAGGCGGCTGAGATTGACGGAGCGAACCATTTCCAGCAGATGAGAATCATTGTCCTTCCTCTTGCAGGACCAATTCTGGGAACCGTCGGCGTCATGAACTTCATCTCGCAGTGGAACGACTTCGTAATGCCGCTCATCGTCATACGCGACCACGGCAAGCTGCCTGTCATGGTGCAGCTGCTCAGGATAGCAGGCGAATACATCAAGCTGTGGGGGCCTCTCATGGCGGGCTACGCGCTGGCGAGCATTCCAATCATCATACTCTTCATCTTTACAATGAAGCTGTTCACCAAAGGCCTCACCGAAGGCGCAATCAAAGGATAAATTTTGATTGGAAATCAAAATTTATTTATTTAATGAGCGCAAGGACAGCCTTATCAGGTTCTCGGTGGAACATTCCTTCGGATCCTTTCCAGCCGCAAGCTCGTGTATCGCCTTCATCGCGGCATCCTGCTTGAATCCGAGCTGGACGAGCGCACGTACTGCATCTTCCATGGACTTGGAGACGGCATCCGGAACCTTCGTCTTCGCATATGCGGATTCAGGAGAGATGTCCTTGACCTTGTTCTTGAGCTCAAGCACAAGCAGTTCTGCGGTTTTCTTGCCGATCCCGCTTATCCCGTTGATAGCTTTCAAATCTGCGTTTGCAATTGCGGTGCAGAAACTTGTCACGCTCATGGAGCTGAGGACGTTCAATGCGATCTTCGGACCGATCCCCGATACCGTCATAAGCAGCTTGAACAGCTGTTTCTCCTGGGCGGTTGCGAAACCATATAGCTGTATGTCGTCCTCCTTGACATTCGTGTAGACGAGCATGCTCGCCTTCTCCCCGGCCTTCGGCAGCTTGTCGAATGTGCTGAGAGGTATGAAGACAAGATAACCGACGCCGTTGACATCGATTAGTATTTCAGTGAAAGATGATTCCCTGATGATTCCTGTTAAGCTTCCAATCATGAGATTTGTTCCTTTTTATTTAATGGTAAATTACATTTGACCGGAAAAGAAACGCGTCAGCAGAGTGACGCGGCTACAGCCTGTATTTATTGTAGCCACGGCACTCTGTTGCCGTGTCCTATAATTCCGACTTTGCATATTTGAATTTATTTCCTGAAACGTTTGCAGAGATCCGAAAAACAATCGATCCTCCTGTCTCTGAGGAACGGCCAGTTCCTGCGGACTTTCTCGGTGCGTCCGAGATCAACATCGGCAATGATCACTTCCTCCTTCTCCGTTCCTGCCATTGCCAGAACTTCACCCTGCTGACCGGCAATGAAAGAGCTTCCCCAGAACTTGATGCCTTGCCCCTTTTTTCCTGAGGGCGATGGTTCGAACCCGACACGGTTGACGCTTATAACCGGAATGCCGTTTGCGATCGCGTGCGACCGCTGGATCGTTATCCACGAATCAATCTGCCTCTGCTTCTCTTCCTTGTCAACTGACGGATCCCAACCTATTGCTGTCGGATAGATAAGCATGTCCGCTCCTGCGAGAGCCATCATACGAGCAGCCTCTGGATACCACTGGTCCCAGCAGATCATGACTCCAAGCTTTACGGCAGATGTCTCTATCGGATTGAATCCGAGATCGCCGGGAGCAAAATAATATTTTTCATAGTAGCCCGGATCGTCGGGAATATGCATCTTACGGTATTTTCCAGCAATTTTCCCATGCTTATCCAAGACAACCGATGTGTTGTGGTATAGGCCCGGAGCGCGTTTCTCGAAAAGAGAGGTGACAAGCACAATCCTGAGTTTCCTAGCAAGCTTTCCAAAATATTCGGTACTGGGTCCAGGAATGGTTTCAGCCAGATCGAAATGATCCGGATTTTCGGTCTGGCAGAAATACTGCGAAGCATGCAGTTCTGGCAGGACGACAAGTTTTGCCCCTTTGGCGGCGGCTTTGCGGATTCCATCCACGCTAGCCGCAATGGACTCCGAACGGGTTGCCGAGCATTTCTGCTGTATGATTCCTATTTTCATAATTCATTCCTACCTTTGATGTAATACTAATTCACAATCAAAGAGCACGGCAACAGAGTGCCGTGGCTACAACAAATCCAAGCTGTAGCCGCGTCACTCTGCTGACGCGTTCCTTTCCCGTTGAAATCGCAAACAGGTTTGGAAAGGGTTTTCGCTTCCCCAAATCCATGTTTTTCCGGCGTTTGCAATTAAATAGCTCCCTTTGGAATCTGCATGGTAACACAGTGCAGAGAACCGTGCTGGCGGATCAACGTGAGGCAGTTGATGCCGATTATCTCCCGTCCTGGAAAAACTGATTGTATTGTTTCAATGGCAGCGGCGTCCATTTTATCATCATAAGTTGGAACCAAAACCGCTCCATTTATTATAAGGAAATTTGCGTAAGTTGCAGGAAGCCTCTTGCCCTCGCTGTCATACTTCGCGTCAGGCCAGGGCAGAGGGACAAGCCTGTATGGTCTGCCTGAATCTGTGCGGAATGACCTGAGATCATCTTCCATCAGCTTCAATTCCTGGTAATGGGAATCCTTCTTGTCATCGCAAGAAACGTAGAGGATCGTGTCGTCCGGTGCGAATCTCGCAAGAGTGTCTACATGCGAATCGGTGTCGTCCCCTTCAAGGTATCCATGGTCGAGCCAGAGAAATCTTTCAGCTCCAAGAGAGCGTTCTAGTTTCTCCTCGATCTGTTTTTTTGAAAGGCTTGGATTGCGGTTGGGATTAAGAAGGCACTGCGAGGTGGTAAGAATTGTACCGTGACCGTCGCTTTCAATGCTTCCGCCTTCGAGCACGAGAGCAACCGGTTCCAGCCTTGTCTTGCTGAACGCACCGAGAGCATGCAGGTTCCTGTTTATCAGGTTATCCTTCTCGAAGGCATGTTTCCTACCCCAGCCGTTGAAGACGAAATCCAGCAGCGCCGTCTTCCCGTCTTGCATGATGGTTATCGGTCCGAAGTCGCGTGCCCATGTATCGTCGCCTTGTACTATGTGAATGAACAGTTTATCCGAATGGATCTTTCCACGGATATGTTTCTCATGTTCCTTGTCCGCGACAACCAGTATGACCGGTTCGAATTTAAGGATGGCGCATATTATTTCCAAAAAATTATTCCGTACAGGCTCCAGATATGGCGCCCAGTTGGTCTTCTCATGGGGCCAGGCAAGCAGGACGGCAGCCTGTTCTTCCC
>JBAQUG010000227.1:0-2566 GCA_049297395.1 Victivallales bacterium
GGCTAGGCTCATCCCATGATAGGCGACGTGCCATGCCGGTCTTCCCACCACCGAGAAAGAAACTTTTCATCATATATTCTTTTTGAAGCGCCAACGGTAAATCTCTCCAGTATCCACCTGGAGGAACACGTTTTAAAATTTCTTTCTTACGTTTAGGATATGACTGTCCCTCCGACTGAGGGCAATCACAAGGATATAGCGCTCCCTCCTTCAAGGCATCCTTCAATGATAGAATCCTTTTATATGGAGATGGCCACTCAAATTTGACCTTGGAGGCAATATCATGCTTGATCCCAATAAGAAAGAGCCTTTCCCGCTTTTGTGGAACCTGATAAAAAATTGCCTTAAGTATCCGAGGTTCCACTAAGTCATATCCGAGTTCTGAAATGACATCTTTGATGGTTTGGAGGGTTTTCCCCTCATTGTGTTCAAGAAGTCCACGGACATTTTCTGCGATAAAAACCTTAGGCTGAATTTCTTTAACGGCCCGGGCAAACTGATAAAACAGAGTTCCTCGGATATCTTCAAATCCAAGTTTTTTTCCAGCATATGAAAATGACTGGCAAGGAAATCCTCCGGACAGGAGATCAATTGAATATATGATTGCTCAACATTACATATGGTTATTTTATGCATTTATTTTTCAAAGTCAAGAAATTTATTGATTATTATTCACGAAACTACATGTTTGTTAGTTACTGAATTGAATGTACATTACCTCCATGAAGAAACACTTTAAAACAATCCTGCTGGCTGCATGCCTATTCGTTCTGCTTGCTGCGATATTCGCGGAAAGGCACAGGGTTCTTTCGCTGGTTCCGGGAAAGGCCGGAGCTGTGCAACTGAACGGGCTTGAGTATACTGAAACAGCAGCCGTTGACGGACTGATGAGGAAGGACGGCAACATATACGACATCTACAGCCTCACGCCTGAAGTCCTGCAGCAGAAGGACTGTCCTACCTGAAAGTGAAAATTCCCGGTGCGCGTGCCGCATCCGCTCATATAAAGACAGAACCGGCGTATCGGAGAATCGGCGGATAATCTCATAAACACAGAAGCATGATGAATTTCTTTACAAGGATACGTTTTTATACTGCTGTGATCGCGACATGGCTCATGAACTTGAACATTTTCGGAATTTCGTTCAAGAAGTTCTGTGCGCCCGGATTCAACTGCCATGGGTGTCCTTGGGCGAGCATGGCGTGTCCGGTCGGCGTATTCACATTTAGCTCCGCGATCCACCAGCTTCCTGCACTCGCAATATCCTCGATACTTGCTGTCGGACTTGTCTTCGGCAGGATGGCCTGCGGTTTCATCTGTCCGTTCGGCCTGCTCCAGGACCTGCTGCACAGGATTCCATCGCCAAAGCTGAAGCTGCCAAAAATCCTCCTCTACGGAAAATACCTGTTCCTATTATTATTCGTCATGTTGCTGCCTTTTATTTTCGGATTCGACAAATCGGGCTATCTCTTCCTGCCAAAACCTGAAGTCAAGAAGAATGACAGCGGGAACGTCGAAGTGAAAGTCACTGTTGAAAACATCGGCACTGAAACGGTGAATGGATTCTCACTGGACTTTGTCTATATTGGCAAGGAAAAGAAAGATAAAATTTTATCCGAGAGGAAAAATTTTATAACCATGATTGTAAACCCGGGAGAAAGAATCACACTGGATCCGGTTGAACTGCCTAACAAACTTGCTGAAGCCGATATACTTATAAGCTCTCCCGAAAGCAGGGCCTCGCAGGACCCCAGGCTGAAACTTTATTTCTGCACGCATTGTCCGGCGGGAACGCTGACAGCCGCCCTGCCATCCAAGCTGTTCAGCAGTTCCAGTTCCGGCATCTACGCCGAGAGAAGCCTCTTCAATCTACGCTTTGCGATACTTGCGGCATTTCTCATTGGCGCCGTGCTGATATCGCGGATATTCTGCAGGGTGATGTGTCCGCTTGGAGCTATCTATGCCTTGACCTCCAAATATTCACTGCATGCCATGTCGTTCAGCGCGGAAAACTGCATAAGCTGCGGAAAGTGCGATAAGGTCTGCCCTGTCGGACTCGATGTCCGGAAGGAAGTAGGCACCCCTGAATGCATCAGCTGCGGCGACTGCAGGAGAGTCTGCCCCAAGGGATGCTTCAGCAGGAAATTCTCACTTAAGTCTTAGTAACCGACCTGCTTGGTAGTAGCGCATCTTTGTGCATTAAGTAGGTACGTGCTTCAGCATGTACCATCCTAATTTCTAAGAATGGGACCGGCTGAAGCCCTATCTACTATACGCATAATTACGTCAGGCGCTTCGGCTTGACCCCGGAGTGCGCGTGACCCGAATACCCCTGTCTTAAGTGTCGCCGCCCTGCGGGGGCTTATTATCTTTACGCAATCCTCATTTTCCCAAGGCTTACGCCGTTGGGCTACATTATTACACCTCCTGCGGAGGCGATAATACAATATGGCGAACTGTATTTTTTATTCAGCCCTCGCAGAGGGCGACATGTTGTCCTGTCGCGCCGTAGCATCTTAGCGAAGGCGGAAGCCCCATGCGTAAGCGTGGGGATGATGAATAATA
>JBAQUG010000228.1:0-13309 GCA_049297395.1 Victivallales bacterium
CGCAGTCATCATGACAGTATTGCTCCTGGCGCCGAGACCGGCCTTTTCGGAGATCTTGAGGGCGTCGATATTGTAGAACTTCAATTTCTTTGCGATGATCGTCTTCTGGAGGTCCTCGCTCAGGTGGTTGAAGACGTGGGCGCTGTCATACTCAGAGTTCAGGAGGAAGACACCGCCTTCCTTGATTCCGTCGAGCATGTCGTAGCGTCCAATGTACGCCGGATTGTGGCAGGCGACGAAGTTGGGGCTGTAGACAAGGTACGGCGAGCGGATCGGGCTCTTGCCGAAACGCAGGTGGGAGACTGTGATTCCGTAGGACTTCTTTGAGTCATATACGAAATATCCCTGCGCGAACATGTCGGTGTTGTCGCCGATGATCTTGATTGATTCCTTGTTCGCGCCGACCGTTCCGTCGGATCCGAGACCCCAGAACATGCAGCCGAAGGTGTCTTCCGGTTCCGTGTGGATCATTTCTTTTACAGGGAGGGAAAGGTTGGACACATCGTCTTCGATGCCGACCGTGAAATTGTGGGTGCATTTGCCGGCGAGGTGGTCGTATACGGCCTTGACCATTGAAGGAGTGAACTCCTTGCTTGACAGCCCGTAGCGGCCGCCGATGACCTTGATGCTCCTGCCCTGGAGGGCGGTGACAACATCCATATAGAGAGGCTCGCCGATGGAGCCGGGTTCCTTTGTCCTGTCGAGGACGGCGATCTTCTTGACGCTTGCAGGAATGGTCTTGAGGAACGCCTCAGTGGCGAACGGACGGTAGAGATGGATCTTGATGAGGCCGACCTTGGCGCCTTTCTTATTAAGGCAGTCGATTGTTTCTTCAATAGTCTCGCAGCTCGAGCCCATCGAGACGATGATGTTTTCGGCGTTCTTGTCGCCGTAGTAGTCGAACAGATGGTACTGGCGGCCGGTGAGCTTGGCGACCTTGTCCATGTAATCCTGGACGATGGACGGACAGGCTGCATACTGATTGTTGGTGGTCTCACGTCCCTGGAAATATACATCGGGGTTCTGTGCAGCAACCTTGATGAACGGATTTTCAGGTCTCAATGCGCGGTTGCGGAAACGTTCGATCTGTTCCGGTTCGACCAGCTTCATCATGTCGTCGTAGCTGATGTCATAGACCTTCTGGACCTCGTGCGAAGTACGGAATCCGTCGAAGAAGTTCAGGAAGGGGATCTGTGCCTTGAGAGTTGCAAGATGCGATACGAGCGCGAGATCCATTGTCTCCTGGATCGATGCCGCACTCATCAGGGCAAATCCTGTCTGGCGGACCGACATGACATCGGAGTGGTCGCCGAATATCGAGAGGGACTGGCACGCAAGCGAGCGCGCCGACACATGGAACACGGCCGGGATCATTTCGCCTGCAATCTTGTACATGTTGGGGATCATCAGAAGAAGGCCCTGCGAACATGTGAAAGTCGTCGTCAACGCGCCTGCGCTGAGGGAGCCGTGGACTGCGCCTGCGGCGCCGCCCTCGGACTGCATTTCAGCAATCACCACAGGTTTTCCGAAAATATTCTTCTTTCCCTGACTTGCCCATTCGTCCGCATATTCGCCCATTGTCGACGAGGGTGTGATAGGGTAGATCGCGGCAACTTCGCTGAAAGCGTAGGCCACGTGTGATGCGGCATAGTTGCCGTCGATCGTCACCATTTTACCAGCCATTTTACTTCTCCTTGTTTGAGTCTAACTTACTTGATTTACATATATTTTGAACACACACCCCCCTGCTGGCGCTGTCGGAAAACAGGGGATTTCTCGGTCTGATTCCATTCGATGATATAATCAGCGGAAAAACTTCGTAAGCTAACACAGGAAAGATGTTTTTTCCAAATCAATTGTTAAAAATTTATCATTTTAAATTCAAGAAAAAACGCTGGAGTCCAAAAAGAAGAAACCGGGCCTCCCCCCGGTTCCTCCACTATGGTCAAAAAAGGAGCCTTACTCACAAGCGATCTTTACATTTCTCCGTTCTATCTTGGACTTTTCCGTCTTTGGAAGTGTCACTTTGAGGACTCCTTTTCTGAAGGCCGCCTTTACTTTATTGCAATCAACTCCCCATGGCATCGGAATTTCCCTATAGTACTGGCTGTAGCTGCTTTCCGAGAAGAAATTATTATTCTTATCCTGCTCGCGCTCCTGCTTCTTCTCCCCTTTAAGGACAAGAGTATCATGGTCCATCGTCAATTCAATGTCCTTCTCCTCAAGCCCTGGAAGCTCGGCCGTGACGTTATAGGCGTCCCTGGTCTCCGAAATGTCGAATTTCGGCGAGAGCAAGCCTTCTTCCTTCCAGAAGCGTCCCATTGAAGGAAGAAGGATATCTCCGAGATCCCTGGAAAACCATTCGAACACGTCGCTCATCATGCGCGGCACACTTGGAACACTGTTGAATGGATGTTCCATTGTCCCAGCCATAGAAGCATGACCCTTTCTAACTGATGGAAGATGTTTCATGTTAACCCACCTCCTTTAAGTTTTTCCAGTCACTTATCCGTCCAGCACAAGATGTGCCAATGGATTTTTTCAAAGTCATATCCTTTTAAACAGCTGGATGATATGGATAGATGAGCGGTTTTGCCCAAGGCACGGAAAAAGCGACAGCATGGCGCAGAAACTGCGACACGCGGCAGATCTGTCACAGTAAAACGCGAGCATCACTAATTCATCAACTAGCGCCTTACAGGAGGATTCGCAGGCAGATATGATTTCAAAGTCCGTTCCATGTCGGCCTTGGTCTTCGGATCCGCCTCCCTGGCTGCGGCGGCCTTCAGCTTTGCCAGGATCCTGCCGTCCTTGTCGCCCTGGCATTTTGGCGCAAGGAGACAGAAGGCATGATATCTGACATTCAGATCAGGGTCTTCCGTGGATTTCATCATCTGCGCCAGAACGGCTGGATTTTTCTGGACATCCAGGCTGGCCAGACGTCGCAGGCTATCCTCCCGGGCATCGGGAAGCCTGTTCTTGTCGGCAATCCTAAGCAGTGCTTCGATATAGGCCTTCTCCGCCTCGTCGGGATTGCTCAAGGAGCTGTTTGCGAATTTCGCAGTTTCCTTGTCGGAAGCCTGTTCCAGCACCGCTGCAATTTTCAGGAGCGCCTTCGCCCTGGTATTCCTGTCGCTGGTCTTGTTCCTCCAGCACTCGCAGATCCATCTTTCATAATCCTTCTTCAGGTTGTTCTTGGTCTCTTCCGAAGATGCTCCGGAAATAATCTTCAAGGCGATTTCCTCCAATGGGAATTCAGTGTTCTCCATCTTCAAGGCCGCCTCAAGCGCCGGCTCACGGACTGACTGGGACTTATCTGACAGCCCCAGCTGCAGGAGCCCGCTTATCGCCTTGAATTCCGCTGGCCTCCTGAAAACGAACTGCATATGGGATATGTTTTTCATCTGCTGCATTATCCTGGTCCTGTTGGCATCGCCGGCGGACGCGGAGAATGCCTTCGCAAGTTCCGTAAAGTTCGCAGGACGCCTATCCTGATCCCTTTCGAGGATTTCGATCGAGGCCCTGGTAAAATCATCTGTGGGCGATTCTGCGGCGACAGCGCACAATTCCTGGACCGGCATCTGCTTGAGCATGGAATACGACGAGGACCATATTTCACGGTAGAACGCCTTTTTCCTTTTTTCATCGGGTATCCTGCCGGCATACTCCCATATTTTCCGGAGGAACTCCAATCCCGAACTGGAATTCGCCGCAATGTACTGTACTCCATATCTCCATAGGTCGTCCCCGCCTTCGTCGACCAGCCGCCATGCCAGATCATATGCACCCTGTGGAACCTTTTCATTCTTTGAATATGGGAGCGCCCTCACAATCTCAAGTTTTGAATATGCTGGAAGATCTCCGTATAGCTCCATCAAGGTCTTATAATCACCACTCTTGACAAGTGCGATCAAAACCTTCGAATCGGCCTGCTTCCCCGACTTGACGGAATCAACAAGTTTCTTCTGGATATATTGGCTCTTGATTCCGCCCTCAGCCATTGCCGAAACCTTCTGCCTCCAAGTCGCCTCCCAGTGCTTCTTCACCCTGTCCAATTCTATCTTCCCGATATAAGCATCTATCTTGAACATCTGCTCCTCGCTGGGGGAAAAATCCTTTGACGCGATGATTGTCAGCAGGCTGCTGAGCATGAACTCGTCCTGTATGGTTTCCGATGAGAGAACTGCGTCAACCAGGGATTTCTTGACAGCGTCGTTTCCTTCCATCATCATCACATATTTGAGGAGAATCCCTTTCTTGTAAGGCTGTAGTGTTGCGAAATCCTTTATGAGGCCGTCAAGCTTCCCCCTCTTGAGCAGGATTTTCATCGCCCAGCCGGTTCTTCCATCGATCACAGGACTGTCATAAGGCATTCCTGACGAAGTGACTTTTTCGTCCGCCATGGCAAAGCCAGCAAGCTTCTCGTCGGGGATTTGCTCCTCGTATGCCTTAAGTGATTTCAGGGCTGTGTTCAAGACATATTTGTCCGACTTGGAAGCATAGTCGAGCAGCAGGTCACGGTATTCCGGCTTCCTTGGTTCATTGCCGAGGGCTGCAAGGAGGATGGAGATGAAGGAGTCCTTGTCGCCGCAGTAGAAGACATTCAATGTGTCGGCGTCATTTTTCAGAAGGGCATATGCCTGCTGGCTGCCGGGTTTTTCCGGGAGGGACCGCATAAGCCTTGTGCGGTATGTCATCTGCCCCATATCCCTGGTCTTCGTTTTCACTTCAATCTTTTCCGGGATGCCCTCCGCCAATCCATAGTCCGCTGAAACAACTTTCTGGCCCTTGACTGTCTCATAGCCGGTTCCCCCTCCAACGACGAGATTGAAAGAACTGAAAGAGGCCTTTTCCACGACATAATTGGAGAGCGCATTCGGATTTATGGCAAACGCCTTGTTTTTCTCGATCACGGCCTCGACTGAATCAAAATCCTTCTTGTTATCAGTGAATGTAAACTTGTGCCTGCCAGGTCTGAGGTTCAGGGACTTATACTCGAAGGGCTTAAGTTCACCCTGTGCTTTTCCATCAACAGAAAATTCCAGCACCGACTCCGAACCATTGTCGACATATACGTTCGGAATATTTTCCGGCCTGGATGGTTCAGGAGCCATGGATTCGGAAACGCTGCTGTATCCCTGTTTGAAGGCGTCGGTAAAAGTTCTCCCCTGGTTTGTACCCAGCGCGACATTGAGGAGGATGGCAAGGATGCCATATAGGACAACGGCTGAAACGCTGAGGATCATCGTCATGCCGTATCGGAGCGCAGCAGATCGGTTGGACTGCATCACAAGCATGTTAAGGTACGTGGCGGCTCCGCCAACCATTCCCCCTATGAGTCCTCCCGTAAAGACAAGAATCACAGGCAGCCCTATCCATATCCACTGGTACCAGGCGAGAGGAGTGGCAAGCTTGACATCTTCGCCGTTGGCCTTGAGCCAGGGATTCCATTTCTCGTCAAGGCCGGATTCGAACTTTATTTCGCCGCCTGCATCATCTTCAATAATGTACCTTGTACCTTTTTCATCCCTGTCCGCACCCCTGCCATCCACAAGTATCTGGAGGCTGTTGTCGTCGGCGTCATGTAGAAGTGAAAGCTTCCTGCCTTTGACGCTGCCCAGCTTGAACTTAAATTCTCTCATAGACATAAGAGTACCCCTTTCCGTGCGTTTAGAAAACGGCTGTAGAAATGACCTGTGCCAAGTTCCACCGCATTTGCCAGCACATAGGCATCAAGAAAGCGATACCCGGCTGATTTCCGGAAAAGATCCATCGGTTTCCTTTCGTTTAATATTAACGACTGCGGTCGAATGCAATCGATCGCGACCGGTTGCACTCGCCTCTTATTTTTTCTTGATTAAGACGGACTCCCTTCATCCCAGTACCGTCTTGAGATACAGTTCCTTGACCGCATCCGCCTTAATGTCGGTGGTGACCTCGATGTTCGGATTGCTTCCGCCCCGGATGGTCATTCCGCGCGTGAACTCGCCTTTGGTCTCGACCTGCACGAACATCTGCTTGACCGTGTAGTATGACTGGTCGAAGGCCCAGATCATCGGGAAGATGTCGTACATTACCGGACCTGGCTTCCATCCTTGGGCGAGATGCCAGATATCAATCGCCCTGCCAAGGGCCTTGATGACCGGCGCGTGATGTTCGTGGAACCGCCTGCACTCTTCCATAGTCAAGACAAAACGTCTTGTCACATCCCACGTCCCCATATAGATCTTAATGCCTGAATCCAGGACGATGTCGGAGGCGATATAGTCGAATGCGACATTGTGTTCTACTCGGTTGAGATTGAGTTCACCGCCCATCATGGCGATGTATTTTATCTTGCCGGCTATATCCGGCCTTTTGCGGAGCGCGCAGGCTATATTGGTCAGAGGGGCTATGCAGGCAAGGACTATTTCTCCGGGATATGCCTCAACCGTTTCAATAATAAGATCTACCGCGTCCATCCTGCCGGGGTCGTCCGCAGGCTCTTCAGGTTCAGCGAAGGAATAGTGGTTCATGCTCATCGCTGGATCATTCTGGAATTTGATCTCCTCGGCGGAAAGCACCCGCAGCGGAAGCTCCATCCCTGCGGCAACAGGAATATCCGTGCGGTCCACGTAGCGCAGGAGTCGTTTGACAAGTCTCGCACGCCTGGCGGAAGGCTGGGTCGCTGTCGTAATTGCCTTGACGTCCAGTTCAGGCCTTTTAAGGGCGAATATAATCGCCAGAAGATCGTCTATGTCCTGCCCCGGATCCGTGTCAATCAGAATTTTCTGCACAAGCACTCCTCATTTATTTTTTTCACCTGTGAAATCATATCTCCCGACGCCGACAATGTCAAGGCATATACATCATCTCAGCAGAGCATGGCCGGTGAAAAAATATATCCGGGATTGATTTATGAACGCGGGTGCATTAGATTATTTTCCAATGAACTTGAAAAATAAAACAGTCCTCGTCACAGGCGGAGCCGTAAGGATTGGCAGAACAATATGCATCGCATTTGCAGCGGCAGGCGCGAAGCTCGCAATCCATTACAACAACTCCGAAAAGGATGCATTGAAGCTCCTGAAGGAACTCGGCGGAGAGAAATCCGGGCACATGTCCGTGAAGTGCGAATTGTCGGATCTCGATGCCGTTGAAAGACTGATTCCATCCATTGGAAAAACCGACATACTCATAAATAACGCTTCAATATACGTCCCTTGCCCCTTGGCCAAGGAAAGCATCCCTGATGCCAAAAGACAGATGGATATCAATTTCCGGGCGCCTCTCATACTCATGAGGAAGTTCCAGGAACAGAAGATCAAGGAAGGCTGCGTCATAAATCTCCTCGACAGGAGAATTTCAAAATCATATCCTGACGACGGCTCATATGCCCTGTCCAAGAAGGCACTGGCTGAAGCGACATTGACCGCCGCGCTCGAATGGGCTCCGCGTATCCGGGTGAACGGAGTCGCGCCCGGCGCGGTACTGCCTCCGCGCGGAATGGAGAAATCAAGAATGAAAATCCAGATTTCAATGACTCCGATGAAAAAGGCCCCGACGCCTGAGGATGTTGCAAAGGCATGCATCTTCCTTGTGGAGAACGATTCCATAACAGGGCAGGTGATCTTTGTCGACGGGGGCCAGCACTTATAAATTTTCCGTCCGGAAAATTTATGCCTGAATAAATCCATAAATTAATAATAGGAAAGGATATGAAGACATGAAGAGAAAAGATTACAATCAGGGTCCTGTTACAATCCGTTCAATGCCGTTCTGGTGCGTAGGGAATCCGCTTGCGGATCCGTTCGGCGGCAAGGTGCTTCCCGGAATATCGTCCATCGAAGTGGCCAAAATACTCTGCTGGGCCGCCGGTGAAGGGCTTATCGAAGCGACAAGCTTCCATGACGACGATCTTGTTCCATGGGATCCTAAGAATCTGGAAGACGATCTCGACAAGAACAGCGAAACCTATGCCACGATGAAGACGATAAAGGCGATGCTCGACAAGGCCGGACTCTCAGTCAATACCGCCACATGCAGTCTCCACGGCAATCCGATCTTCCGGAATGGCGGACTAACAAATCCCGATCCCAAGATCCGTGCGATAGCAAGGAAGAAAGTCGAACGCACCATACGCATAGGGCACTTTTTCGGTGCAAAACATTACACCTACTGGGTGGCTCGTGACGGCTTTGAAGTACCGATCGCCGTGAACTGGAAAGAGGTCTACAACTGGCTTGCCGAAGGGCTCGATCATGTCTACGACTACATCAAGGCCAAAGGATTCAAGAACTACATCGGCGCGACAATAGAGCCGAAGCCGAACGAACCCCGGGGGCACATGTATCTTCCGACATCCGGACATGCCGTAGGTTTCATCCTTGGAAAGCTCAGGAAGCCTGACTTCTGGGGCGTCAACCCGGAACTTCTCCAGCACGAGAGCATGGCGCTGATGAACGGCGTCCAGGCCCTCGGCTATCTGACAACTACGAACAAACTTTCATTCCTCCATTTCGGAAGCCAGATAAAGGCGCAGTTCGACAATGACTTCCCGCCTCTCATCGGTCCCGAAGGTCTCAAGGAAACCGTGCAGATGTTCTGGGTGCTCGACCAGGTCGGCTGGAAGGGCGTCGTGGAATTCGACTGCCATATGCTCCGTACCGACGCAGATCCGGACAAGGCCGACGAATGCAGGAAGAAGTTCGTCAGGAACTGCTGCAACGCGTTAAGCATTTCAATCGAACTCGCCTCCAGGCTCAAGGGCGGCTGGATGAAGAACAAGAGCGAGACCGAAGCAGATCTCGAAGGCATCATGCGCCTCTGCGATGTAAGCTCCGCGAAAATCGCAGCGCGAACTGTCAGCAGATAATCCATATTATCAATCAAAAAAAAGGCGCCTGGACAGGCGCTTTTTTTTTACATGCCTAAATTTACTTTTGCGCGCCGCATGCTAACTTTAGGAAAGCTCTAAAAATCAAAGATGGTGGTAGCATGGCGTCGAATGACATTTTACTTGCGGTTGTTGTTGGAATCATCGGACTTCTCGCTTTTTTCAAGCCTATCCTGCTGTATAACGGAATGAAGGACGGATCCAACAAGAACGTCAGCTATCTTCATTTCTTCATAATAGGGATAGTCTATATTGCGCTCTCGGTGCTGATCTTGAAATTCTACTATGCGAAAAACAATCTCTCCCTGATCTTTTCAATCATCCTGGTCCTGCTTGGCTTCTGGAATATTTATTTCGGCCTCCTCGTAAAAAAGCTGAAGCCAGGGACGGATGACGCGGAGGAGAAAGAATCTGAAGACACAAAAGCGGAAATCAAGGATCAGCCAGAATCAAAGGGATGATCACCCCACGATGACATCCTGGATTATCCCATCCCGATGAATGACGGATTCATTTGTGATTTAACGTAGCATTCGCCGTCCGCCCCGCCGGATGACCGGGGGCATCGTCGAAGCTCCTTGCCCGAGATTCATGCGCCTCTGGCGCACGGGCGACTCTACATCAGAAAAGCCACACAGGCCGGGCAAGGAAATTAAGAACCTTCGCTGAGACAGCGAAACACTGCATCTGAAATGCAATCACAGGCGGGACGCCTGTTCCATGTGCCTGCACGCTTGAAACCCAATCCTTGAATTTTACGTTATAAAGGCTTACCTTCCGCTCATGGCTAAACATAAAAAGTGAAGGACTAAAAAGCCTTCACGGAATCAGGAATAACATAAGGGAAATAAAATGAATACGCGCAAATTATGAATGCTCCTGTGTCTTTCAGCGCTCATCTTCGCGGTCTGGAGGTGCGTTGACAAATCCTCCCGGGACAGCAGTCCTGTCACCTGCGCTCCCCATGCCGCAAAAGCACAGCTCCCCGTCAAGTCCGACCTTAAGGCGCCGTGCAATCCGGGAAAATCCATAAGGAAACCGGAAGAAGATGTCACAAAGACCGCCGCCATGTCAGGGGCTCTGGACTACGTCAGAAGGGACATGATGGCATTATGCCAGTCCGCTGATGGCGCCAGCTGCTCCAATCCCAGCCAGCGCTTCAATGTCAGCCTCCCGAGAACCGGAGGATTTGTGCTGGCGACGCCATCGGAGACGCATGGTGCGCCTGCCTTATGGAAAGTCGGCCTGGCGCCAGTCGCCTGGGGCACGGAGAATGACAGGATTCCGCTCGGAGCCGTAGAATCCAGTGCGACAGGCGGAGCCGACCCCGCGATGCCTGACAGGCTGGAAAACCGCTTCGGCAGCGGATTCACGGAATGGTTCGTCAACAGCGATGCCGGCGTCGAGCATGGGTTCACCATCGCCGCCGCACCATCCGGAATGGACACGTCCAGCGGACGCATGATGGTGTCATTGAAGACTACCGGCGGCACTGTGGCTGTCTCGTGTGACAGCGTAGGGCTGCTGGCCGATGACGGCTCGCAAGGGGATGTGAACGGCGACGGATACGGCGATGTCATTGTCGGAGCAGCGGGATATACCAGCGGTTCTTGTGCCGGCAAGGCTTATGTCTTCCACGGTTCTGCGTCAGGAATCACCGGAACAGCCGCAGCCCCTGCGTGGAGCGCCACCGGGGAGAACATTTGTATCAGCTAAAGCATTTTGACGACCGTAGAAGCATGTCCCGTAAACTTGAAGAATCAAGGAACTTCTAAATTCCCACTTCTTCCGTTTGTCATTTTTGATTTACAGGTTCTCTTTAGGACTTGAATTTTTTAATGCCCAACACGGCATAGCCGGAACCAAAATGGAACATGGAAAACGGAAAATATCTTGCGCTGAAAACACAAGATTTAACTTTTAAGACACTAACTTGGAATTTTACAGATAACACATGATCGATTTCGTAGACATAAGCAAGACATTCGGGACGCATGAAGTACTCAAGTACGCCAGCTTCCGCATCAATGACGGAGAGCGCGTCGGCGTCGTCGGCCCAAACGGCGCCGGGAAAAGTACCGTGTTCGCCCTCCTGCGCGGTGAAATAAGCGCTGACACCGGAAGCATCGAATTCCCGAAAAACATCAGGATCGGACATCTCCGGCAGGAGTTCAATCCGCAGGATGTCGACATGACGGTCCTGGAATATGCGGAAAGCGGACGCCAGGATCTGACAGACATGCACGACGAGATGGAAAAGCTTGAACATGATCTGCACCACGACAAGGTAAAAGACCGCGAAGCAGTCCTTGCGCATATAGGGAGGCTGCAGACGCTTTACGAGGCTGGCGGCGGGTACAAGATGCGTTCGAGGGCGCAGACCGCGCTCTGCGGGCTCGGACTCATGGAAGACAGCTTTGCACGTCCATTCAACTCCTACAGCGGAGGATGGCAGATGCGTGCGGAACTCGCACGGGTAATCGTAGCTGATCCCGACCTGCTGCTGCTTGACGAGCCGACGAACTATCTTGATATTCCGGCGATCGAATGGCTGCGCGAATATCTGAAAAGCTTCACCGGAACCATGCTGCTGATCTCGCATGACCGATATTTATTGAACACGCTCACAAGCGTCACTCTCGAAGTCGCCAACTTCCAGACCGAGAAGTACAAGGGAAACTACGACTATTACGTGACGGAACGCATTGTCCGCTATGAACAGCGCCTTGCTGCGGCGGAGAACCAGCGCCGTATACGCGAACAGGCGCAGATATTCATTGACCGGTTCCGCGCCAAGAACACCAAGGCCGCCCTTGTACAAAGCAAGATCAAGATGCTTGAACGCATGGAGAAAATCACCATTCCCCTCCGCATAACAAGTCCCGGGAGAATTCACCTCAAGAAGCCGGAAAGGTCGGGACAGGAAGTCCTCAAGCTCGAAAACATCGGGCTCACATATGACGGAAGCACCTGGGTCCTAAAAGGAGTCGACCTGAGCGTCCAGCGCGGCGACAAGCTGGCGTTTGTAGGGCTCAACGGAACCGGAAAATCGACTTTCCTGAGAATTGTTGCCGGCATCCTGCCACCGTCGGAAGGAACGCGCACCCTTGGACACAATGTCGTACCCGGATACCAGTCACAGGAATTCGCCGAGACGATGGATCCAGATCTTACTGTCTACGAAACCGTCAAGAAAGTGAGCGAGGGATCCGGGATGCAGGAAATCCGGACGCTGCTTGGAGGTTTCGGGTTTTCAGGCGACACTGTCGAGAAGAAGGTCGGAGTTCTGAGCGGTGGCGAGAAGATCCGTCTGGCGTTCGCACGCCTCCTCATAAACCCGCCGAACTTCCTCATCCTCGACGAGCCTACGACGCATCTGGACATTGCCGCACGCGAGGCGCTGGAAAAGGCCCTCACGGAGTTCCATGGGACTGTCTGCATAGTAAGCCATGACATCCAGTTCGTGAGGCAGGTAGCGACAAGCATTGCGGCGATGCGTCCGCCGGGGATCAAGCTTTACAGCGGCGGATATGACTACTACTGCGAGAAGATGGCCATGGAAGCCCCGAAGGCAGTGGAGGAAACCGTAAAGCCTAAGGAATCTGAAAGAAAGACGCAGCGCCGCGAACGCGCCGAACTCATCCAGGAACGTGGACGCAGGAAGAGGGAGCTGACAGCAAAACTGGAGGACACAGAGAAGCTGATTGATGTACTCGAAGCGGAGGATAAGGAGCTTGTTGGAAAGCTGGCCAATCCGGATGAAAATAAATCCTTTGCGATGATCAACAGGCGACTCTATGAAATCCATATCGAACTTCCGAAAGCGCTCCATGAATGGGAGACGGTGTCCGTGCAACTGGAGAAACTCCTTGCTGAACCCCTGCCTGATTAATGCCTTCCACAGAGTCATCCCAGAGGATGAATGGATTGTTGGATTAATGGATAAGGCAATTTCAAAATTGCCTTTTTTGAGCTGATTTCTTAAGTTGGCGTACCTCGCAACTTCAGTTGTGTCCTATCATCTAAGGCTGCACGCAACCCAAATTCGAAATTAATTAAATTTCAAATGTTTCAAACATTTTTCCATATTTCCATACTTTCCGGGAACTTTTGTAATTGTCCGCTGTCTTACAAAGTAGGAAAAGCCGTGATAATGAGCACGCTTTATCCAGGTGTGAATCCACCGCCCTGATTCCGGAAATGGAAAAAGGCGAGAAGGATGCTCCTTGACAGATTTGGGCATTGAGTGATTGAAGTTAAAGGAGCTTGAATAAATTGAGAACTATCCTCCTGATAGGAGGAACTCAAAAGGGATTATTGAATTACATGCCGTTGCCATTTCGCTTTCAGGGTCTTTGAAGGATCGATTGGGTTTTGAGAACTTTTAATTAAAATGAAAGGGTAGGAACTTAGCTGGATGTTAAAGGTTTTTGG
>JBAQUG010000229.1:0-1878 GCA_049297395.1 Victivallales bacterium
CACACGCACTCCTGGGTCAGGCCGGAGCGCCTGACATAAAGACAAGAATAATACAAGAGATAAATTCTTAACAAGGCTAGTGCTCCCAACCGCGAGGATCGCGGTGGGAGACCATAGGCGTTCGGCATTAACAGAGGAAAAATAGACATGGGAACAATGGATTTTCTAAAAGACTTGCAAGGCAAAGTCATCGATGCCGCAACATACCAACTTTTGGAACGCAACTTCCAGATGCAGACAGATAACAATCAGCTTCTGCAGGATAAATGCGCCCTTTTAACCGAAAAGAATTCAACTTTACAGCAACAGGTGACCGATATTCGCGCTGAACTATCAGATCTCCGACAGCGTATTTCTGCACATGAGGCAGACACTATGTTCAAAGAGCTCGATGGCGTTCTCTTTAAACAAAAGACTGATGGAAAATACTCTCAAATACCCTATTGCCCAAGATGCAAGTCAATGATGGGTAACGCACGTGGCAGACTATTTAATTGCGAAAAATGTAAATATGTTAAGGACATGAGACTTCCCTTGGGTCGGTGTATGGAAATACTGAATTCACCTTAATAATTGCCGAACAAATTCCCTTCATCCAACCGCTGCTTCGCGCGGTGGATGAGGGCAGGCGTTCGGGGATGAAAGAATGAAAAGAATATTCATAATATTTTCTATTTTACTTGTCACTGGTTGCGGTGCGTCAGAAGCGCTTACAGCAAGAACAGATAAAAACAAGATACTCGAAATTACATGTTCTATGCTCAAAACCGAATTCATCGTTGGGGAAGAACTCTCTCCTCCGACTGTGACTTTTCACAACGACACGGATCGAGACATCAAATTAATCGGTCCCACGATTACTGTCATCGAATGCACTCTTGTTCCACCAGATAAAACAAAAGTACGTATGTGTATTGCAATGCCAACTGGACTTGACCCTAGAAAAATGCCGCATAGAATTCTTAGTGCCGGAACGAAAATCGACTTCACCGCTAGGGGAATTTGGTACTACACAGACAAAGAGGGCTTCATCCCATATGTTTTTTCACAGACAGGGATCTATGAGTTTTCTTGTCAGTATGAAGGGCTGACTTCTTCAATTATAAAACTTGTTATCAAGGAAAAGATGCCCGAACAAAAAGATAGACCGAACCGGTGAACCGCCGGTCCGGTCATCATTGGACGTTCTGTATAAAGAGGAGAAAATGAATAGAATAAAAAGATTATCCATAATACCATTGATTTTAATCTTATCTGGTTGCGGAACGATAATTGATAATACTGGATGGATACATCTCGAACCACGACATCAAATATATGGTGGGATTCGCCTTGAATACGACATATTTTTCACAGATAAATACGGAGATAACAATTTTAAAGAGCATTATTGTATTGCTCCATATATTCTACTTATTGACTTCCCTGTATGCATAGTTACGGATACAGCATTTTTACCTTATGCTATCCTCTTTAATGTCTTTAAAAAAGAAGATACAGAAACCATTATACATATATCATCAGAAACGGACAGTCTAAACTTCGATGCCTCCCGGGAGATGTTTGACAAAAGAACACGATGGGCGGACGAAGTCCTGAAGACAATTCGGGAAGTGTATTTCAACGGCGTTTGGACAAGTGAAACAATGAACAACCCCAACCAAGTCGCTCCATGTAATCCTGCTCCGCAGGATACATGAGCATATCGTTATAGGAATAAAATGAAATCAATTTTAAGAAGCTTTATTATCACTATAGTTTTTCATTTAAATAAATTCAAAGAGGAATTTATTTAAATGAAAAACTATAACAGGAATCAGGCTGATTCCTGCGGGGAATGTTCTAGGACATTTTCCAGGCAGCCGCTCCGTTTTTCGA
>JBAQUG010000230.1:0-3780 GCA_049297395.1 Victivallales bacterium
TTGAATAAAAAAGCGACCATAAGATGCTTCCTGTGTTTTTTGCAGGACTCCTGTTTGCCGTCGAAGCCAAGTCGGTCGTCTTCTCCGTCAACGGCATGGAAACCGCGTTCATGCTGTTCTTCCTGTCCTGGACCTTCTACCTGATGACCAGGGATAAATTCAACTGGCTGCAGATCGGCGTTGCCTGGGGCGGAATGATGTGGACACGTCCGGATTCCTGTGTCTATATCGCAGTCCTTTCCATGGCCTTCTATGTTTTCAGGAGGAATTCCTCCAGGGATTTCGCGCTCTCAATCGTCAAGGCGGCCGCTGTAACAACTGTTTTCTACCTGCCATGGTTCATCTGGGCCTGGTGGTACTACGGATCCCCTGTGCCGAATACAGTCCTTGCAAAGGAAGGAATGTTCGGCTCATCAAATCTGCTTGATGTGCTCTTCCGGACGGTCTACCACTTCCCAAGGGTGCTATCATGGGTATATGCGCCCGTATATCCGCACTTCCAGGGATGGAATCCCATCGTCTACCTCTTTTCGGGTACCGCAGGGATATTCGCCGCAGTCTACTGGATGCTTCCATGGGCCGGCAACGACAGGATCGGCAGGACGGCCTCCTGCTGCTTTTTTTTCATTGCAGTATATTTGTCATACATGCCTTTTCCATATCCCTGGTACTTTCCTCCGGCAGCCATGCTGGGGATAATTGTTTTTGCCAGGGGAACCTTCATGCTTGCAGGGCATTTCAAGAAGCCTGAAAACCGTTCGGCGGTTCCTGTCCTTGCCTTGTCAGGGTGCTTCCTCGTCATGACCGTCACCGTTCTTCTGACATCCTATGAGATGATGCTGCAGCAGAAATACATAGAGGACGGCACGCGCAAGAAAATAGGGGAATGGCTGAACAAGAACTCGGCCAGGAATGACAGGATCTATGTCGAGGCTCTCGGCTACATAGGTTATTTCAGTGACAGGAAGATCCTCGACTGGCCTGGGCTTGTATCGCCTGAGGTGGTAAGAGCCGTGAAAAAGGAAAAACTCGATTACACCACGGTGATTGAGAGGCTCCGGCCTGAATGGGTGGTGGCGCGAATTTTTGATCATTGGAATCTTGTAACCCGGTCGGGTTATTTCAGGGACAACTATGATGTGGCGATCGTGTTCGATTCCCTCAACGATTTGGAAAACCTGGGCTACATACCCGGCGAATACTACCTCCTATATGATTCGTGTTATTACATCTCAAGGAAGAAAAGCGCAGATGGAGTCCCGGTCAAGGAGCAGGCAAGCCCTCCGGCCCAGCAGAACAACGTTAAATGAAACATTATCATGCCATCAAAAATAGGATTTCAAATGTCCACCGGGACATCTGGCTCTTCATCGTAGCTGTCGGAATCATAGGCTTTTCCGGACAGATGATAGAATCGACCTTCAATAATTTCCTGAACGAGACCTATAAGATAGGAATCCTGGAAAGGGGCGTGCTGGAATTACCAAGGGAGCTGCCCGGATTCTCGGTCGCCTTTGTCGCAGCCCTGCTGTTTTTCCTGCCTGGCCGCAGGCTTGCGGCGTTCGCAATGATGCTGCAGGCTGTCGGACTCGTCCTCCTTGCGTTCTGCGCGTCGTCGTTTTCAATAATGCTCGTATGGCTTTTCGTAATGAGTCTTGGGATGCATCTCTTCATCGCCCTCCAGAACAGCATCGGCATGGAGCTTGCCCGCGAGGGGCATGAGGGCAGAAGACTCGGCCAGTTCAGCAGCATCAGGAATTTTACCGCGATCGCCGGCAGCTTCCTGGTCTACATCGGCTTCAAATATCTGCATTTGACTTTCGCGACGACTTTCATAATATGCGCAGTGGTCCTCATATTTGCCGCCTTCTGTTTCATGGCCATGACCCCGATGCCGGTGCATAAGGCGCATCTCCATCTGAAATTGCACAGGGAATACCGTCTTTTCTACTGGTTGAGCGTCCTATACGGTACACGCAAGCAGATATTCATAACTTTCGCGCCATGGGTGCTTGTCACCATCTACGGGAAACCGACCCAGGTGATCGCGTATTTCTTTACGATCGGAGGCATTGCCGGCATATTTTTCCAACCGCTGCTTGGATGGACGATAGACCATCTCGGGGAAAGATTTGTCCTCGCCACTGAAGGAGTCATTCTCGTATTCATCTGCCTGGGATATGGTTTTGCGAAATCCGTTTTTCCTACAGGGGACACCGCATATCACATAGCCGCGACCTGCTTTGTACTCGACATGATCCTCATATCCGCAAGCATGGCGCGTGCGACTTATCTCAAGAAAATTGCAGTCCATCCGTCGCACGTGGCGCCGACCCTCACCATGGGGGTTACGATCGACCACGCATTTTCAATATTGATTTCGATTGCATGCGGAGTTATCTGGTATAAATTTGGGTTCCAGTATGTTTTTCTCGTAGGAATGCTGATAGCAATAATATATTTATTGTCGGTTCTCGCGATTCGCATACCATCAAAGAGGAAACATGTTGAATTCCAGGAGGAATCCCTGCTGGATTGATTTGAATGCTTAAATCTTGATAAGATTTCCACGAAGGGGAAATTTTGGTTTTATGAAAAAATATGATGTCATAGTTGCAGGTGCAGGCGTAGCCGGGATCGCGGCCGCGCTTGAGTGCGCAAGATCCGGACTTAAGACCGCACTGCTTGAGAAAACCATAATTCCCGGAGGCCTCGCCACTTCCGGCATGGTCAACATATACCTGCCTCTCTGCGATGGGAACGGCAGACAGCTCATCCATGGGATTTCCGAGGAGCTTCTCAAGGAAAGCATAAAATACGGTCCAGGTTCCATGCCGGCCGGATGGGGCGGCGTCCCCGGACAAAAAAAGTCGCGTTATCTCGTGGTTTTCTCTCCTGCATCATTCGTCCTCGCAATCGACGAGCTCCTGGAGCACAAGAACATCGATGTCTGGTATGATACACAGATCAGCGGAGCAATCTTGAAGGGCCAGCGCCTGACCGGCGTCGAAGTGCTGAACAAGAGCGGAAAGCTTGTCTTGAGTGCATCATGTTTCATTGACGCCACCGGCGACGCGGATATTGCGAACTTCGCAGGAGCCGAATGCACGGAAGGTGAAAACCGTCTTTCCATCTGGGCGATAAATGCATCTTCTGAAAAACGGGGTTCTTCGCCCGACATGATAAGGCTTGGCGCCGACGACTCGGGCAGGGGGCATCCCGAAGGCGCGCCCATACTCAAGGGTACAGGCGGAAAGGACACTACGACCTTTGTCCTTGAAAGCCGCCGGCTTCTCAGGAAGCATTATGTGAAGATGCAGAAGGACCATTCCCGTGAAGATGAATATCCTCTTGCACTTCCGATAATGGCCCAGTTCAGGACAACCCGGAAAATTAAAGGACTGGCTTCAATAAAAAACGACGCCTTCAACAGGAATATCGGTGATTCCGTCGGCGTCATGCCCGAATGGCATTTTGCAGGCAGGTCCTGGGAAGTCCCGTATGGTTCGATTGTCCCTCAGAAAATACAAGGTCTTCTTGCCGTCGGCAGATGCATGGATGCGGAAGCGGGAGATGCGTGGAATGTCGCACGCGTCATACCTTGTGCGGCCCTCACAGGACAGATTGCCGGAATTTCGGCCGTTTTATCCGTGGAAAACAAGGCTGTTCCTGGCGATATTGAGCTGAAGGACATGCGTAAAGTCCTTGACAAAAGAGGCATATTGTATCATCTTTAGCGGATAAAGTATCAAAAAAGGGGAGGTTTTGACGATGAAGAAG
>JBAQUG010000231.1:0-2258 GCA_049297395.1 Victivallales bacterium
ACGAAGGATTCGCAATCAACGAGAAAGTCATCTTCCATCCTGTCAACTGGTTCAAGGCCGTAACCTGGATGGACATCACGCCATTCGTGAAATTCGGGGAGCCAAACCGTCTCACGCTGATCAGCAAACTGGCAACCCGCGAATGGAAGCCGGGAACTGTCAACTACAAGAAAATAAAGCTCCAGCAGATAAGCGAAAAATAGAAAATTAAAATTCCAAAACTCGGAGGTCACGGCATGCGAAAATTCATGTGCCTACTTATATTGGCATTGCTCTCAATGGCAAACGGAAACATCTTCGCGGCAGACAAGCCAGTCGATGTACTTTTTATAGGACATAGCATTCCCCGTGATTTCGAGCCGTGCTGGCCGAAGTTCCAGGCGGCATGCGCGAAAGATGGCGTCAAGGTACAGATACTGGTCGAAGACAGGCGGCGCGGCCAAGGCTACGAACTGTACACGAGCGAACTGCTGAAAAAATTCAACGTGATCATTTTCAGCGGCCTTCTCGAAGATGTGACCAAGACTCCTGCAGGTGAAGCCGAGGTCAACGCCTTCAAGGAACGCCTCGACGCCTACTACAAATCAGGCGGAAGCATCCTCTGGGTACCCTTGTCATTCCAGCATTGGGGTTCACTGTGGAACAAATCCGCAGGTGACAAATATGATGCCCGGAGCCTCGAGGAGGATCTCTATGATCCGCCAAAACTCGTCGACCTCAATCCGGCCTACAACAACAGGATTTATCGTTTTCTCTGGACAACCAATGTCTCGAAGCATCCTGTAACCGAAGGAGTAAAAGGCCTGCTGCTGCCAAGCACCGGAGAATGGTCATGGCCGGGAACCGTACCTATGAAATACGGAAAGAGCTGGAAGACTGTCGTCCAAGGCATGGATTCTACAAGCACCATCGGAAATGCCGCTCCTGCCGGAAGCGGGCGCGCCGATTTCAAGCCTGAAGTAAAAGGCTCATACGCCTCAGCTCCTGAAATAGTTGGCGTCCGCGACAGCGTCGGCAGTTCCGGCCGCATGATGGTCTTTCCGTTCCACAGCACATACACCTATTTGAATTTTGGAAGCTTCTTCTTCAATGATGCGATGATGCTGAATGGGGACGGAGCCCATCCCAGCGATGGGCTCCGCCTTTTCGTCAATGGCTGCAAATGGCTGGCTGAACAGAACGCCAAAAACGGATTCGGCGGATACGTGCCGCCAAAGAGAAGTGAAACTCCGGCGCTCAAGCCTCTCGACTGGACCAATGCCGGATTTCCAGGTAGTTCCTGGGGGGCGATGCGCAGCTACTGGGATCCCGGCAAACAACTCGACATGCCTATGGATGACATGATCTGTCCTGATGCCAGGGATTTCAAAGGCATGGCAGGTCTCCGCACCGTCGCCAGCGACGGAACTGGAACTGTCCCGGATTATGTCTCAGCGGCGAAAAAACTTGGTCTCTCCTATATAATTTTCCTGGAGGACCTGGAAAAAACTGATGATGCGAAATTCGCAAAGCTCGCCGCCGACTGCAAGGCGCAGTCCGGCGAAGACTTCCTCGCCGTTCCAGGATTCATGTACCGCGACACGACAGGGAATCTTAATTATGCATACAACGTGGACAAGCTCCCCCTGCCCGAGAACATGACGCCTGACCGCAAAGTCAAAATACCTGTAAAGATTGTGGATCAGAACGGATGGACCAATGGACAAGGCCTTGCCGAACTTGGAAAATTGAAATTGGATCTCGCCTTCCTATTCCTCTTTACCGCCGTTTCACCATATGTCTATGAAGGCGGGAAGCTTGTCGACGACGGTCTCGCAAAATACTGTTATTCGGAGGGGCTCGGCCATCAATACGCACCCCTGAGCCTGACGATCGTGAAAAGCCCGGAGGACCTTGCTTCGACTGCGAGTCTCGCACATATCACGGTCATCCATGCGGAAAAATTAAAACTTCTCTATGATTATCTCGGCAGAAACGCCCAGCACCCGCATCCTGTCTATATAACAAACGGTCCGCTCATCACACGCTGGGGTGTTCTTAATCCGCTCGGACACCCGCAATGGCCCGGCAAGCAGCGTGTGCGATTCACGCTTGAATCATCAAGCGATGCGGGGATTTCAGAAGTGAAGATACTTGAAGCATCTGAGAACAAGATCCTGCGCCTGTTCCATCCCAACGGCGCAAAGACCTTTTCATGTTCGATTGATGACACGCACAAGCAGCAATGGGTCTTGATCCCGATAATCACAGATATGAAC
>JBAQUG010000232.1:0-1956 GCA_049297395.1 Victivallales bacterium
CTGTATGTCGACTCCCTTGGTATATATCCTGTTGACGCCGAAAATAATATAGAAGAAGGTTCCGGCTATCGGGAAGGAGAACACGATGATCAGCCATGCGAGCGCTGATGCTGCTTCCTCGTGCTTGTTCAGGAGGATATGGACGGCGACCACGGTGCAGATGATGATGTCGACGGTTATGAGGAACACTGTCGTGAAAACATCAAACTGCACTGATTCGAACATTTTTTTTCCCTTTATGGAAAAATAAACTATATTAGATAAACGCCGGCATCTAAAAATTAGCATATGACGCGCAAAAGTAAATGATGATATCAACTTGTGGATAGGTGGTTTGCCTGATATGAAGGAAAAAGACATACACAGCCTGATATTCAGGACGTTCAGGCAGGGCAGGAATGTCATTGTCGGCCCCGGCGACGACTGCGCGGCCCTGGATCTCGGAGGCGGCAGGCTTTTCCTCATGGCCGTTGACCAGGTCGTTTCCGATGTGCACTATTTCGGAAATAGGACTTCAGCAGCCGAAGCCGCGCTAAAGCTTTTGAACCGCAACCTCAGTGACATTGCCGCGATGGGGGGCGAGCCGGCCTTCGCGCTGTTGACAATTGCTTCAAGGTCGGCCGACAGCAGATGGATAACCTCCTTCCTGGGAGCAATCCGGAAAGAGGCTGCAAAATGGAAGATCAGCATCTGCGGAGGCGATATTTCATCGACACCAAAGGATGTGACCGTCTGCACTCTGACGATCACAGGATGGGTGGATAAGGGAAGGATATGTTTGAGAAAAGAGGCCAGGGCAGGGGATTTCCTATATGCGACAGGATGTTTCGGGAATTCCTTCAAGTCCGGACACCACCTGAAATTTGCCCCGCGCGTTGAAGCCGGGAAATTCCTGGCTGGAAAATATACCCGCTGCATGATCGACGTCAGCGACGGCCTTCTTGCAGACTCAAAGAGGATTTGCGAGGCTTCAAATGTTTCGCTTGTCATTGACCAGTCTTCGGTTCCTCTCAGGAAAGGAGCCGATGTCAAGTCAGCTCTTTCCGAAGGCGAAGACTATGAGCTCATATTTGCAGTCAGCCCTTCAAAGGCGGCCATTCTTGAAAAGGAATGGCCTTTCAGCAAGATAAGACTTTCACGCATCGGAAGATTCGTCCCTGGCAGAAAAGGAAATATCTTCGGCGCCGATGAAAAACTCCTAACTTCGAGGTATAAGGCAGGATATGAACACTTTGGCTCTTAAGGAACTTGAAAGCTTTTCAGAAACCATGACCGAGGAGATGGCCGCGGATTTCGCAAAAGGCATCCAGCCCGGCACGGCGGTAGCGCTGTACGGCGATCTTGGAGCCGGCAAGACTGTTTTCGCCCGCGGGTTCGCCAGGGGGCTTGGCATAACAGAGATCGTATCGAGCCCGACATTCACCCTCATGCAGGAATACAAGGTCGCCGGCAGGTCCAGGCTCAGATGGTTCTATCATCTCGACCTCTACAGGATTGAGGATTCAAAAGCCGCAATGGTCTTCGGTGTGGATGAATATCTCTCCGGACCGGATTCGGTCCTGCTCATCGAATGGGCCGAACGGATCGAGGACATGCTGCCTGCCGGAACAATGCGCGTGGAAATATCGCACGCCGGAGGAGACAGGAGGAAGATAAGGATCCGCTGAAAAATAACTTGGGCATTTGACGGGAGATACAGGCGGTAAATATTCACTGAACCATGTTCGTTCAGTGAATATTTACATCTAATAAAACGCGAAATGAACGGTTCTTCATATTTTATTTGAAGTACGAATTCAGTAAACGAGAGTAGTTTACTGAATACGTACAATGCATGGATTCCCGTCCCAAAGGGCTGGCGTTCTTCCGGCCGCTCCTTGTTCGTCATCCCGACTCCCTGCGGGGTCGGGACTCCTCTTTCGCACCATGATAATCAATCCGAAATATTCGCCAGCA
>JBAQUG010000233.1:0-14765 GCA_049297395.1 Victivallales bacterium
ATCAATCATGCCAAAAAGTCCGGCCTCAAATTCTATTTTGTCGAAGGCTTCCTGAAAAAACTTGATTTCCAGGACTGAAAATTCTATCCTGTAGGGAAATTCGCACTTATCAAGAAGGATTTCATAAGGGACTTCCTTGCAACCCTTGACGAGGAAAGCAAAGAGGAGATGCTTAAGAGCGTAAACCTGGACTACTCGCATTATCTGGCTCCATTATTTGCAACTGGCAATGAAAAATATCTTGCACCGATAATTGAACATCAGCTCAACTTGGATTTAAAACAGGATGACATCATGTATGACTATCTCCCATATCTGAAGTCGACCGGCAGCATTGATCATATGCTCGCCTATTATGCGAAGCACAGAACCGACGACGACTTCAGATATAACATGTTCCTTATTTCCAGCGGCATCCCTGAAAAGATGCAAAAATTCTACAATGACTGCGACTGGAATAAGAAAAATGATTTCGGATTCAGCAAGGAACTGAACTCCAAGGAATCTGAACAGCTGAGGAAATCGATGAAGGGACTTGTCCCTGCTGTAGGGAATCTCACCTTCGATGAAAAGTTGAAATTCCTTATCGACATGAAGAAAGCTGAAAAAAAATCCGATTATTATACCGGGCGACTGAACATGAAATCAGACAACTTCTACAGACATCAGCTTCCAAAAACATATCCTGATCTCAGGCAATTCGACAGCTTCATTGCACCTTCAAAATAAAGCGAGCATCCAGGAAGTCCGGTTCACGCGACCATGTGCCGCGTGAAACCTGCTTCCTTCAGCTTCTCGTATGCGTCCATGACTTCCGTTGGTACGTCCTGATGGACCTGGAACCCTTTGGAGGAATAGAGGATTATCCTCTGCAGGTCGCCGACCATGATGTTCACGACGTCGTCAAAAGTGATCTCGGAATTCGGATAATCATCGAGGGAGATCCGGGGGGATGTCACAAATGCCCTGACCTTCGAATAATGTTTCATGAAAGTCGCAAGGGTCCGCCGTTCCATGTAGGGTTTCTGGACAAGGATCACCTTGTCTGCGAATATATTGTTTTCAGCCAGGAGCTTCATTGAGAAAAGAGCGTTTTCCCCGGTATTGGACGATGCATCCTCGACAATTATCCTGTTTTCAGGAACTCCCATTTTCAGTGCGACGTCCTTGAAGATCATGGCTTCAGGCCTGGTCCATATCCCCCTGGTCAGATTTCCAAGGCCGCCGGAGAGGACGAGAACCGGGGCGTAGTCCTGGAGCAGCAGTTCGGCTCCACGCTCGGCGACCCGGACATCATGGCTTCCAAGGACGATTATGCAGTCGGACTTTTCAAGACTGTGTCCGAGCAGCATATAGTCCCATATGATCCGCGCCAGACGCTTTGTTTCCATTCCATCCATAGGGGATAATTCCATAAATCTTCAGTCGCTTTGTTGAAAGCTATTCATTTCAATTTAATTTACACGGTCAACAATATGAGCAAATTACAAAACTCTGAATAGCTTGAATGCGGGGAAGTGAAAACCTTTTAAGGAAAGGTTCTTCCCTTCCCCGCACCCCAACCCTTTCCAAACCTGTTTGCGATTCCATCCGATTGCAGCTGCAATCAGACGGAAGATAAAAGTTTTTGTAAAAGGAAGTGGGGATTGGGGCGAGGGAAAAAACTTTTTTCAAAAAGCTTTTGCTCTCGCCCCAAATTCCTAACTTTTGCAATTACCTCAATATATTAAGAATATGGAGATCAAAATGTCGAATTTCAAGAAGATAACAGTTCCAAAAGGCGATAAAATCAAAGTTGCAAAAGACGGGTCGCTTGCAGTTCCAGACAATCCAGTGGTTGCCTTCATAGAAGGCGACGGCATAGGCGCGGATATCACGAAAGCGAGCATGCACATATGGGACAGCGCCATAAGAAAAGCCTATGGCGGGAAAAGGAAGATATCATGGATGGAGATCTACGCCGGTGAAAAGGCTAACGCCATCTACGGTGAAAACACCTGGCTTCCTGATGAATCCCTTGATGCGGTCAGGGACTACATAATCGCAATCAAAGGTCCGTTGACCACGCCGGTCGGAGGCGGAATAAGATCCCTCAACGTGGCGCTGAGACAGAAACTCGACCTGTATGTATGCCTGAGGCCTGTGCGCTATTTTAAAGGAGTCCCCTCGCCTGTCAAGGAACCTGAAAAGACCAACATGGTGGTCTTCCGCGAGAACACCGAAGACATCTATGCAGGCATAGAATGGAAAGCTGATTCCGCTGAAGCAAAGAAGCTGATCAGCTTCCTCCAGAAGGAAATGGGCGTCAAGCACATTAGATTTCCGGAGACATGCGGAATCGGCGTGAAACCGATATCAAAGCAGGGCACAGACAGGCTTGTACGCGCCGCGATGAAATATGCCGCCATCCATAAACGCAAGAGCATGACACTTGTCCACAAGGGCAATATAATGAAGTTCACTGAAGGCGCCTTCAAGGACTGGGGGTATGAACTTGCGAAAAAGGAATTCTCCGATGTCTCGGCCGTCGCCGCCGAATGCAAATGGAAGGCCCCCGCCGGCAAATTCCTGGTGAAGGACTGCATCTGCGACGCATTCCTGCAGCAGCTGCTCACCCGTCCGGATGAATATGACGTGATCGCGACAATGAACCTGAACGGCGATTACATCTCCGACGCGCTGGCGGCATGCGTCGGCGGAATCGGAATTGCTCCGGGAGCGAACATCAACTATGAAACAGGGCATGCCATTTTTGAAGCCACTCATGGAACCGCCCCGAAATATGCCGGACTCGACAAGGTGAACCCCTCCTCGCTCGCGCTTTCAGGCGAGATGCTGCTGAGGCACATCGGCTGGAACGAGGCCGCCGACCTGATCATCAACGGAGTTGAAACTGCAATATCGGACAAGGTCGTCACATATGACTTCGCACGCCTGATGAAAGGCGCAAAGGAAGTGTCCTGTTCGGAATTCGCTAAAACCGTCGTTGAAAGAATGTGATGGAATAAGTAGTGTAACGGATTATCAAAGAACCAGAAATATCACATGTTTAAGAACCGGCACATAATAACCGCAGTCGAGATAGGCACATCGAAAATCTGCGTGCTTATCGGCGAAGGCAGCCAGCAGGGGCATCTTTCAGTTCTTGCGCATGGCGAGGCCGCCGTTGAATCCGGCGCTGTCTGCAAAGGCGAAATCATCGACATGGACCGTGTGACCAAGTCGCTCGATGAAGCGATTGAGAAGGCCGAATATTCCGCAGACACTGAGATCGACAGCAACAATCTCTATATTGCAATTACAGGAAGCCACATAAGATCGATGCGCGGTTCCGGACATGTCATAGTCACAGGGGAAAGCCGAAAGATCACGTCCGACCACATGGTCGAAGCTCTGAAGAACGCAACGATGGTGGGGATACCGCCCGAATGCGTGATTTTAAATTCCATAGACGGAAACTTTGTCATCGACGGCCTCAGGCGCATAGCCGATCCCGAAGGGCAGATAGCGGACAAGCTTGAGGCATTCGTACACATCATCTACGGGAACCGCAACTGCATTGAGAACTTCCAGGCCCCCCTGCGCGAACTTGGATATGACAATTCAATCCCGGTCTACAGCACGATATCCGCGGCATCGGGCGTACTTACCGACGAAGAACTCAAAAATGGCGTGCTGCTGATTGATATCGGGGCCGGCACGACGGAATACATGCTGTTCCATGATTCAGGCGCGCATGCGAGCGGCGTGATCGCCGTCGGCTGCGACCATGTCGCGAACGATCTTTCCGTGGGACTCGACATCAACAACATCTCGCTTTTCAGGAAAATGCTGATCAACAACACCATCCATTCGAGGAAGGAAAACGGACAGGCCTTCATCGAAATCGAGGGGAACATCGGGACAAACCGCAAGATCCCCGCGATTACGATCGAAAGGATAATCGACCTCAGGCTCAGGGAGCTCTTCAATCTCATCCTCTCACAGCTCCAGTCAACCAGGATGCTTCCCTTCATAGACAGGGGGATAGTCCTGACAGGTGGAGGCGCCCTTCTTCCGCAGGTGAGGGAGATGGCCGGCTCTGTTTTTGAAATGCCCGTGAGGATAGGCAACCCGATCGAACTAAGCGGAGCTGTAACAAATCTCAAATCACCAAGATATGGCATGGTCTTCGGTCTATTGAAGCACGGTGAACGCGACAGGCAGATCAGGAAATCCGGCCCTGAAATGATAAAGAACATCGACAGGAAGCTCATCTCGGCTTCACGCGATACGATGAGATGGCTGAAGAACGCAATTAAATTCTGATTCCAGGAAGCAAGGTTTGAAAATGGCGGCAGGCAATACAGACATAACAGCCAAGGCGACAGTCATCGGACTTGGAAACGCAGGCACTAGAATCATCAAGGAACTATCCCTGATGAGCGCATCGTCCTGGCTTTCAATCGCCGCGGCGGATACCGACAAGGCATCCCTTGAGAAGGCGGCACTTCCCAACAGCTTCCCCGTGGGTTTTGAATGGACCCAGGGCATGGGATGTGGAGGAAATACGATAAAAGGCGAGAGGGCGTTCGCCCATCCGTCACGCAATATCATCAACGAATTCATAAGGTCCTCATCCCTGCTGGTGGTCGCCGGCGGAATGGGGGGCGGGACTGCGACTGCCGGATGTTCAAGCCTTGCCAGAGCCGCCAAAAAGATGGGGATACCATCAATCTTCATCATCACAACTCCATTCTCTTTCGAAGGGCACAGCAAACGCGAAATTGCAGAAGCAGGAATAAAGATGCTGCTGCCCGACGCCGATGTTGTCATATCCATACCCAACGACATCCTCTACTCCTCGATTCCGGCCCATACGCCCGCAGAGGAGGCGTTCAGGAAATCCGATATTGAAATCGCCAGGGCCGTCCTTGGAATTTCCGAAATAATAAGATGCAGGAACATCCTTGCGGCTGATCTTTCCGACTTCAAGAATGTCCTTCAGAAACGCAAATCAGTGTGCTGCATAGGACTTGGGACGGCTGAACGTTCGGAAGGTGAAAACTTCTGCCATCTCGCACTTGAGAGGCTTATGGCATCGCCTCTTCTCGGAGGCGCCGACAGCCTCATGGAGTCTAACGCGGCAATCCTGACACTTACTGGCGGTCCAGAACTCAATATCGGGGAAATGAGGCATACTCTTGAAGCAGTACAGCGCTATACCGGGCCGGAGACAAAACTAATTGTAGGCGCAAACACTGACCAGCTCTACGCGGGTTTCATCCATATAACCCTTGTATCAGTGCGTTATGAAATGCTTCCTGATATCGGAGGCGAGGAATCACTGGAGTCATCCGACTTCCCGGAACAGCCATCTTCAGACCAGCCGGAACTCCCACTGCTTCCTGTCTCCAAGGGCATATTCTCAAATACATCCAGGAATATCTATGCATCTCAGGATTTGGACATACCGACCTTCCTGCGGCAGGGAATCCATCTCGACAAAGGCAGATGAGAAACTTATCATTAAAAACCATCACTTTGATTCTAATTCTCCTGCTGCAAGCCTGCTCAAAAAGAACTGAACTCCAGCCGCCTTCCATGAACGGAGATGATATCCTGGCACGGGTTTCCTCTTTCTATAACATCGGCCCGAAGATCAGCGGATCCGAAAACGCCGCCAAGGCAGCCGAACATATAAGACAGGAAATCACGGGATTCGGACTCAAGCCTGAAACGGATGAATGGGAGCAGTTGAACGGGGAAGGGATCAAAACAGTCTACAGGAACATATCGGTGGTGATTCCCGGAGAGAAAAAGGATTTCATCATAATCGGAAGCCATTATGACACCAAGAGAATTGACACGGTTCCTGATTTCGCCGGGGCAAACGACGGTGCGTCAAGCACAGGACTTCTTCTCTCTGCTGTCAATTCATTGAAAAAATCAGGTGTGAAACCGCACTACACCTTGCGTTTTGTCTTTTTAGATGGGGAAGAATGCCTTGTGGACTACACCGAAAGGGATGGGCTGGCCGGAAGCAGAAGACTCGCGTCCAGGCTGAAGGACTCCGGAATGATGTCAAACTGCAGGGCTGTCATCATAATGGATATGGTAGGCGACAAGGATTTAAACATAAGCATACCGGCAAACTCCACTCCTGAACTGACAGAGAAGGCACTTGCCGCCGCGGAAAAGAGAAAACTGGCTGGTTTCATCTCGAAAGGCAATGCCGCCATGACCGATGACCATGTCCCCTTTCTTGACATCGGAATCCCTGCAATAGACATAATAGATTTTGAATACGGTGAAAACAACAGATACTGGCATACCGGCGGGGATACCTTGGACAAGCTCTCGCCATCAAGTCTTGAGATTTCCGGAAAGCTTCTCATGGACCTTGCTTTTTCAATCAAGTAATTTTATTCAAATTTCTTTTTCTTTGAGTTTGTCATAGCACGATAGGCAAGATATAATAAACGGAGTTTAATTAATAAAATATCCGGAGGTTTAATATGGTTCAAATGATTCTAAACTTGGGTGTCGGAGGAATCATTGCTCTTGTCGTCATGGTTCTTTCCCTTATCGGAATGATAGTATGCGCCAAAAAACAGGACGCAGTGTCCATAGCCAAGCCTGCCGCAGTAGGGTTGATGGCCCTTGTCGTCATCTGTGCGGTTGTAATCCTGATGAAAACAGGCGTACTCGGCGACCAGGGAACCCAGAAGATCATCCAGAACGAGTTCACCTATACTAAATCCAGCTACTTCACACTCGGCAAGTATATCGCCGAAAAAATCCCCGGCGCCAAAATCCTCCTCGTCGTAGACAAACAGCGCCAGAACGACACCCGTTCCCCAGCCCTTCTTGAATCATTCAAACTGGGTCTTGCCGGAAAAGCAACTATTGCAGCTACCGAGACTCCAGCCATTGCCTGGCCTGAAGGCCGTCCTCAGCCCAGACCGGAAGAAATGGACATGATCCCTCTTCAGGAAGTAATGACAGCAGAAAGCTTCAACGACCTCATTGCGAAATATTCCGACGCCAATCTCATTGTCTCATTCATAGGCCTGCCAAACGATATTGAAAACATGACGGTTTGGACGATGGAGCCTGAAAAACGCCCTAAAATAGCCCTCATCAACGGGGCATATCACAACTTGAAGACCGCCATCCAGTCTGGAATCGTGGCCGCTGTCATAGCAGTCAATCCAACTGCAAAATTCACGGATGAGGCGGCTCCTGTAGACGTAAAGGCTGCATTCGATAAGAGATACATCCTGATCACTCCTGATAACATAGATCAGATCTCCACGACATATCAGAATATGTTCCAAGATATCAAGTAGGGTGTAAAATCCCTTCTGCGGAATTCCCAGCTTAGGGCCCGCTGAAAAATAAACTGGGTATTTGCTGGCGGAGATTCCGGATTGATTATCATGGTGCGAAAGAGGAGAATATCTGAAGATATTTGACGATTGAGCAACGTGACAAGCGGCCGGAAGAACGCCAGCCCTTTGGGACGGGAATCCATGCATTATAATCTTATCAGCGTTGCAGGTTTCTTCTGCCTGATCGCCTTTGCATGGATTTTAAGTGATGCCAGGAACAGGATATGCTGGCGTCCGATACTCGGCGGCATACTTCTCCAGCTTGTTTTCGCCGTGCTTGTATTCTGCGCCCCCGAAAAGCTCCTGAACGGTGCAATACCGGGTACACGGGAGATGTTCGTACTCTTCAGCGACATGTTCAATAAAGTAATCGAGCATTCCCGGCAGGGCATAGTCTTTGTCTTTGGCAAACTCGGTGAAAGCAACGATACAACTGGATTCATCCTGGCCTTCCAGGTACTCCCTTTCATAATCATCTTCTCCAGCATCATATCCCTGCTCTATTATATTGGTATCATGCAGCTTGTCATCAGGGCGTTTGCAAGGCTCTTCACGCACACCATGAGGACAAGCGCAGCTGAATCACTGTCGACTTCCGCCAATATTTTCGTAGGAATTGAAGCCTCGCTGGCAGTAAGGCCTTATCTTGCGAAAATGACCCGTTCGGAACTCTTTACAATCATTGTCGCAGGCATGGCATCTGTAGCATCAAGCGTTCTGGCAGTATATGTTTCTTTTCTCAACAAGGAATTCCCCTTGATCGCAGGACACCTGATGAGCGCTTCCCTGCTGTCAGTCCCGGCAACATTCATAATAACAAAGCTCATGATCCCTGAAACAGGAGTTCCGGAGACCATGAACGCGGCGGAATGTAAAATCCATGCGGATCCGGACACCAACTGGATCGAGGCCATCATAAATGGAGCTTCAAACGGGGCGAAACTCGCATTCGGCGTAGGTGTAACCCTTATTGCATTTGTCGGACTCCTTGGAATTTCTGAAGGCCTTCTTGGCTATCTCCAGATAAAAGCCGGAATTGTCCAGCCGATAACCCTGATCGATATCCTTTCGTGGGGATTCTACCCTTTCACCTTCATGATGGGGATACGTCCCGAAGACGTAGGCATCGTCTCACACATGCTCGGCACAAGGATAATCCTGACAGAAATACCGGCATATCTGGATCTTGCGAAATTCGCAGCGAACGGCGGAGATCCCAGGACACTGCTGATTGCAAGTTATGCGCTTTGCGGATTCACCCATGTCGCTTCAATGGCGATATTCATAGGAGGAACAGGAACGCTGGCGCCCAACCAGCTCCCGACCATGACGAAATTTGGACCCAAGGCTCTTCTCGCCGCCACGCTGGTGACACTTTTAAACGGCTGTACGGCCGGTATATTCTACTGGGGACAGGCAGGTATGCTAAAATGAAAATAGGCTTTACAAAAATGCATGGGGCCGGAAACGACTTCATTGTCGTATTTGAGCAGGCGGTAAAAATCCCGCGCACTCCGGATACAATCAGGAGCATGTGTTCAAGAAATCGCGGCATAGGCGCCGATGGACTGATAATCCTATCATGCCCGAAGAGGGGGCGCGCTCCTTTCAGGATGGACTTTTTCAACAGCGACGGTTCCGTTGCCGGCATGTGCGGCAATGGACTGAGATGCGCAGGTCTTTTCTGCCAAAGGAAACTTGATGGCGGCAGGAAAGTCAGCATCAGCACCGACTCAGGCATTCTCGACGCAACCATCACCGGGAAGAATACTGTCCAGGTGAAAATACCGGTCAGGGAAAAGTTCCGCGAGATATCCATCGAAAGGGAAAAGATGTATTTCGGAAATACCGGGGTTCCACATCTTGTGGTGCCTGTAAAAGATATCAAAAGGACCGACGTATGCGGAGAAGGAAGGAAATTGCGCCACCACAGAAAATTCTCTCCTGCCGGGACAAATGTCAATTTCATTTCCATCCCCGACAGAGGGCCAAGCCGTATCCGCACCTATGAAAGGGGCGTGGAAGGGGAGACTTCCGCCTGCGGAACAGGGATCACGGCGTCCGCAGTCGTCCTCCTTGAATTCTTCGGAAAAAGCACCCCTCTTGAGTTCATCACCGCCGAAGATGACATTCTAAAGGTTGAATTCTGCGCGTCTGACAATATCTTAAATACACCTCAGTTCGCGCTTCTCACGGGACCGGCAATTGAGGTTTATTCCGGGACTATAAATATTTGAAAGGTTATGATCTTATGGAACTCAAAGGAGTCTATACCGCTATTGTGACACCGTTTTCCGGCGGGAAAGTTGATTTCAAGAAACTCGCACAGCTTGTGGATATCCAGATCAAGGCTGGCGTGGACGGCATTGTGCCGGTCGGAACTACAGGCGAATCCCCTACCCTCTCCTATGAAGAGCACATAATGGTGATTGAAAAAGTCATAGAGGCCTCAAAAGGCAGGTGCAAGATCGTCGCAGGCACCGGAGCAAACTCCACGGACGAGGCAGTCTTCCTCACGAAAGAAGCCAGGAAAGCAGGAGCCGACGCCACACTGCAGGTGACTCCATATTATAACAAGCCCACACCCGAAGGCCTCTACAGGCATTTCAGCGAAATAGCCGACAGGTGCGGACTTCCAGTAGTGCTGTACAACGTCCCCGGCAGATGCGGAATAGCGATACCAGTTGAGGTTATCTCAAGACTTTCAAAAAACAAGAACATAATCGCCGTGAAAGAGGCAGGTGGAAGCGTGGACAGGGTCAGCTCCATTCTCGATGTCTGCGACATAACGGTATTGAGCGGAGACGACTCCCTTACGATCCCCATGATGTCCGTTGGTGCAAAAGGCATTATCAGCGTTGTTTCAAATCTCATCCCCGCCCAAGTGAAGAAAATGGTCGATGCCTTTGCATCGGGGGACACAGACAAGGCACGGAAGATGCACATGAAGTACTATCCGCTGTTCCGGGACATGTTCGTAGAGGCGAATCCAATCCCCATCAAGACTGCCATGGCTATCAAAGGACTCATCAAGGAGGAGTTCAGGCTCCCCATGTGCCCGATAAGCGACAAGAACCGCGAAATCGTCATTGCAGCGATGAAGAAGTCCGGCGTACTATGAAACCCGAAGCACGAAAACTGAAACAAACTCGAAATAATGAAAACATCAATGTTTGAAACATTGGAATTTTATTGATTCCCAATTTGTTTCGAATTTCGATATTCGGATTTCGAGGTCGGGTTGCGGGCAAAGCCCGCCTTAATTGGGGCATCCATGAAGAAGTCATTTTTACTTTCATTCATTTCCCTGGCCTCCCTGATAATCTTCAGCGCCGACCGTCCGGCAAAATGGGCTGTTCCAATACAGCTTGACGGAGTTCCGAACCTCCATAGGATCAATGGCAGCCTCTACAGGAGCGCCCAGCCTGCCGATGAAGGCATGGGCAACCTCGGCAAGATTGGCATCAAGACAGTCATAAACTTGCGGGCTTTCCATTCCGACAAGGATGAAATCAAGGGGACAGACCTCCTCAATGAAAGATTGAACGTCAAGACATGGCACATCGAAGACGAGGATGTCGTGAAGTTCCTCAGGATAGTCCGCAGAAAGGAAAATGGTCCGTTCCTCGTGCATTGCCAGCATGGGGCCGACAGGACAGGAGTCATGAGCTGCATGTTCAGGATTGTCGAAGAAGGATGGTCGAAGGCGGATGCGATAAAGGAAATGACTGAAGGCGGGTATGGATTCCATCCAGTATGGACCAACATTATCGATTACGTGGAGAATGTTGATATTGAAAAGATAAAAAAGGAAGTGGGAAAGTAACCCTGACAAGGGAGATTCCATCCAGGGTCCGCTAAATACCGGATGTCTTCACATTCTTAAAGACACGTTCGAGCTGTTCGACATGCTTCGACCAGTTGTAATTGAGGGACGTCTTGTATGCGCTGTCGGCGAACTTGCATCTTTCCGATTCGCTGAATCCTGCGAACTTCGCAATATATCTCGCCATGAGGAGCTCTTCCGTCGCATCGGGCACTATGAAACCGTTGATGTTGTCCTTGATTATTTCAGAAGAGCCGTTGAGCGCCGTGGTCAGGACCGGCAGCGAACAGGCAAAAGCCTCCAGGCAGACATTGGCGAACGGCTCGTAGAGGGTCGGATAGAAAAGGAGATCCGCCGATGCATAGTATTCCCGCATGTTCTCTTTCCGCCCTTCGAATCTGACATTCCCGGCAACTCCAAGTTTTGCCGCAAGCTTCCTGTATGGTTCCTGTTTGTCTCCGCCGGCGACCACGAAAAGCGTCCTCTCCAAAAGAGTCTTATCAAGCTTCGAAAGAGTGCTCAACGCATAGTCAAGCCCCTTGATCTTGAAATTCGCAGCCGGGAAAAGAAGCACGAACTTATCCTCGGGGATTTCAAGGATTCTCCGTATCCTGCTCCTTTCTTTCCTGTTTTCACAAGGACAGAACTTCGCATGATCAACTCCATTGTAGACAACGGTGATCCTGTATTCGGGAAATCCGTAGTTCTTCTGTATCTGTTTTCTAGTAAGCTCGGAATTAGTGATGACACGCCTTGTGTTCCCGGGGATGAATATGCCCTTCTCCAGCTTGAGAATTCCGCGGTGCCTGGGATTTATCCTGTGCCACTTGTGGTAGCGGATCTTCATCCATTCAGCATGCAGTGATTCCGTGACACGGTAGACATCGGATGGAAATGTCCTCGACAATGCGAAAACCAGGTCGAAATCACCTTGTAACTTCCGCAGAGCCTTCTGGACCTTCCTGTGGAACGAAGAAGTCCGGCTGAAGCCAGAAAGCAGGGAACGCTTCACCCTGACATGCCGGATGTTTTTGTTGCCTTCCCCAAGGAAGGTCTCGGAAAAGACAGTCACCTCATGTCCGCGCTGGACAAGCCCGGAGCAGATGTTCGCGGCATACATTTCAGCTCCACCGCCACGTGTGTTGTAATCTTTTCTGAGGACTGCGATCTTCATAAATATCCCCCCCCCAAGAAAATATTTATTTCTTCAGCTGCTCGATGACAAGGTCTCCGACCTGGCTGGTCGAATACCCCATCTTTCCGGCGGCCTGTGATTTCATCTTATTGCCTGTGACGTACATCACAGCCTTCTCTATGGCTGCTGCGGCCTTTGCCTCGCCGAGGGAATCAAGCATCATCATGCCTGAGCAGATAGCGGCCATCGGATTGATGACCCCGAGACCTGTGTATTTCGGAGCGGAGCCACCGATAGGCTCGAACATGCTTACCCCGCCCTTGTCAGGATTGATGTTTCCACCTGCGGCTATTCCCATTCCACCCTGGGTTATTGCACCAAGGTCGGTGATGATGTCGCCAAACAGGTTGCCGGTGACGATCACGTCGAACCATTCGGGATTCTTGACCATCCACATGCAGGTCGCGTCAACATGGCAGTAGTCAAGCTTGACATCGGGATATTCCCTGCCGACCTCATGCTGGGCCCGTTCCCAGAGATCATATACATATGTGAGTACATTGGTCTTGCCGCAGAGGGTGAGCTGGCCGATCTTGCCGGCCTTCACATCTTCAGGCTTGAGGCCGCGCCATGGACTCTTCCTGCTGTGGCGCTTGCGGACGAGTTCGAATGCGTAGCGGAGGCAGCGTTCAACCTGGAAACGCGTGTAGACCATGCACTGTTCGGCAACCTCGTTGGGCGTGCCTTTCATCATGGTTCCACCTATTCCGCAGTATGCGTCACCGGTATTCTCGCGGACTACGACATAGTCTATATGTTCCGGCCCCTTGTTCGCGAGGGGTGTCTCCACTCCCGGATATAGCTTCACAGGACGGAGGTTGATATACTGGTCGAGATCGAAGCGGAGCTTGAGGAGGATTCCCTTTTCAAGGACTCCTGGCTTCACCTTCGGATGTCCAATCGCCCCGAGCATGACCGCATCGAATTTTTTAAGGGTTGCCGCCGCATCATCAGGAAGCACATTCCCTGTGGCGAGATACCTGTCGCCGCCCCAGTCGAATTCCTGCATTTCCGTCTTGAATTTGAAAAGGTTTCCGGCCTCTTTCACTACCCTGACCGCCTCTGCTGTGACTTCCGGACCTGTACCGTCGCCGGCAATTACGGCGATCTTATAAGTTTTACCTGCCATTTTATCGTTCCTTTCTTGATTTTTCAGTTGCACCGGGCCGCGCCCGTCAAACTTGTAACATTACCATCCTGACAAGGGCGAGTAATATAACAGTCCTATCAATACTTTAAAGTGAATCTCGGAAAATTACCTGTGGAACCTTGCACTTGCTGTTTGTCCGAATTCAAAACAGATGTACCTTATGTGAAAAAAAGGGATCATGATGAGTTCTGAAAGCAAGAAGGAATCCTTTGCATTTGCAAGGAAAAAGCGCTATCTCGCGATGTGCTGCGAGATCATCCAGCGCGAAGCATGCTTCTGCGCCGCAAGCTCCGAGAACGTCATCGACCTCCAGTTCATCTCCCAGGGATACCACGACCTTGAAAGCGGCGACATGTCAAGGCGCCTCCAGGAGCACATCTCCAAGGTCGACGCATCAAGGTATGAGGCGATACTGATGGGCTTTGCGCTCTGCAACAACGGAATTGTCGGACTGAAGGCCGTAGACATCCCGCTCGTAGTCCCAAAAGCGCACGACTGCATAACCCTTTTCATGGGCGGCAAGGAAAGATACGATGAATACTTCAACGCCAATCCAGGCACTTATTATCTGACAAGCGGCTGGATGGAACGCGACAGCGACAACCTGGTCAAGATGGAAAACACCGTGATGTCAAAGCTCGGCCTTGACAAAACCTACGAACAGTACGTCGCCGAATACGGAAAGGAAACAGCCGACTACCTTATGGAGACTCTCGGCGGCGGACTTGAAAAGCACTATGACAAAGTCTGCTTCATCGACATGGGTGTCGTGGATTCAACCTTCTACCGCGATCAAGCCAGAAAAGAAGCTGAAAAGAGGAACTTCAAGTTTGAGGAACTAAAGGGGGATCTGCATCTTATCCGGGATTTATTTGATGCCAGATGGAACAAGGATGATTTCCTTGTCGTAAATCCCGGCGAAGAAATAAAACCGAGCTATGACTGCAACGTCCTTAGGGTTTGCTAAAAAATAACCTGGGTATTTGCTGGCTGGCCCTTAAATGCGGATGCGAGTAGGTGCGTGCTTCAGCATGTAGCATCCTAGTTCAAGAATGGGACAGGGCTGAAGCCCTGTCTTCTATACGCATTTTTGCAAGCGTTAAGCTGGGCGTATCAGCCTTATTTAATGCAATCAAGTATGGCGTCCCGAGCGCCTAAAACAGCCTCGGGAAGCCTCGAGCCATCCCGAATCGTTAGCATCGGGATGGCATACTTTAACAA
>JBAQUG010000234.1:0-10364 GCA_049297395.1 Victivallales bacterium
CCGTGCTTCTGCATCGTCTCAACAAACCCCTGCCACCTTTCAACTCCAGAACTGACGGTGGAATATTTAATGAAGCCTATGTCTGAAATTCCTCTCTCAATCATGTGCTCGGTGGCGAGAGCCGCCCCCCGCATATTATCACTCCCTACGTAGTTGAAGTCATTTCCGGGCCAGGTCTGATCGATGACAACTATCGGATTGTGAAAAGCCCTCAGCTCTTTCAAGTATTTCGGCGAGGGAAGCTTGCCAGGCGGGAAAAGAAGAAGGCCATCGACACGACGACGGGAGAAACGCGAAAGCACCGAGACATCCTGAGACACCAGTTCGTCCCAGCATATTATTATCGCTTCATATCCAGCAGCACATAGTTTTTCAAAAACTCCCGTAAGCGTTGCCCCGGCAAAACTGTTATAGAAATTATTGTATGCAATACCGATGGTCCTGCTGCGGCCGGTTTGCATGCTTTCCACAATGGCGTTCGGCTGGTAGTTATACTTGAGCGCTACTTCCTGTATCCGCCTGCGGGTTTCGCGTTTTATCAACGGATGCCCCTTCAACGCCTTCGAGACAGTCGATTCCGACACGTTGCAGACCTTGGCGATGTCCTTCATGGAAACCATTGAATCTCCTCCGTATCCGTTAACCAGCAAACTCACCACACCAGTTATTATATCAAAATTAAATAATATTTCAAGTACTTGAAATATTATTTATTAAAATAGTCCTATCTACTTAATCATAAAATATTTCAGCATTACATCGGGCGTTTGCATTACGCCATGCTTGAATTTCAGACCAGGCAACAGTTTCAGACGCTCATAGTTTTTCAGATAAATAATTTCATTGTTTTCCTGAAAAACTATCAGCTTATCGGTTTACTGGATGGTGAAATCTGGTTTATCTGGCTCCTGTCACCGATATCCGAAGTGGCATAAAGTGGAAGGAAGCGGAGTTTTTGTTCGGGAAGTTCCCTGTAGGGCCCGCTGTAGAGCACTAATCCGCCGGGGCAGTTTGGATAGTTCTCCAGCATGAGGTGAAGGCTGCGCAATTTGCCTGACGGTCCGGACTTTACTTCCACCGGATAGATCTCCCCTTTTTTCACCGTGAGGAAATCCACTTCGGCGTTGCTGTTCTTTGCGTCACGCGCCCAGTAGTAAAGATCGTTGCCGTGCCAGGCAATCAATTCCTGGGCTGCAAACTGTTCAGCAAGTTTGCCACGATAGATGGACAGGAGGTCGTCATGTTTGATTTCAATGTCCGCCGGAACCTGGCAAAGCCTCTGTAGAAGACCGATATCCAACATGCAGGCTTTGAATCTCCTGGAATCCGCCGTGGCTCCAAGAGGCAGGCCAGACGGGTTACAGGACGGAATCTTATGCAGCAGGCGCGCTTTTACAAGCAGATCAAAAGCCTTGTGCGCAGTTTGATATGAGAAGCTTGAACTAAGACGGGTATATTTCAGCTGCTCCCCGACCGATTTTGCAACATTGAGAAATACGTCAATTCTATATTACAAGGCTATTATAGCGCCAGTGAATCTATTATCCAATAGTTTATTGAAACATATTTCTTCTTATGATCTCGTCCTGGACATCCTTCTCCAGGGCGATGAATTTCGCCGAAAGGCCGCTTATCCTGACCATGAGATCCCTGTGCTGTCCGGGATGGATCTGCGCATCCCGGAGCTGTCCGACATCCACGCAGTTGCACTGGAGCGTCGGGGCGTTGATCCTGCCGAACGCCATGATCACCGAACTCAATGTATCAACGCTCATCTTCCCCATCGGAAGCTGCACGTCAAGGACTGCGTTCCCGGGAAAGTTTGAAAAGTCGACTTTCTCGAGCGACATTATCGTGTCCGTAAGCGATGAGGCTGGACTGATCCTTCCCGGAGAAACCCCCTGGGCATACATGTCGCCATTGCATCTCCCGTCCGGAGTGGCAAGTGTTTTTTTCGCCATCCCAACAAACGAATAATAGACAAAGAAGCTTGGCTGGAATTCTCCACCCCGCGAATTCTCCAGTTCACCGGATATTCTCGCTAGATCATCGGCGAAACGCCGCGCAAGATCATCGACCTCCGGACAGTTATGTCCGAATTTCGGCAGTCCGGCAAAACGGCTCCGCATGCTTTCATGCCCCTCCCAGTTCTCATGAAGGATAGACTCAAGCGCGTCCGGGCCAATCCACTTTTCATCAAAACACGCCTGCTTGATCGCATGGAGGGAATCCACGACAGTCCCAAATCCAACAAGGCTAAGTCCCGAAGGATTGTACTTGGCTCCACCCGCACTATAATCCTTCCTGTTCTCAAGGCACCCGTAAAGCGTGGATGAGAAGAAAGGACATGGATTAACTGAAGGCCAGACCTTACCCGCATCACGCCTGAACTCAGCTCCCTGGACAATGAACTCGGCAGTTGTCCTTAAAAACTTTTCATAGCACTCTTCGAACGTCCTGCTCTTGAGAATCTCCACCGGTTTCATCCTGAGCTCCGAAAAAACACTTTCAAGCTCATCGTGCCTGTGAATGCAATAATCAAGAATCCTCGGCATGTTGAAATAATAATAGGCGCCTTCGGAGTGCTCACAGCCCTCTATGACGGTTTCCTGGCATCCCCCTGCCCCGTAGAGATTGCAGTCTTCAACTTTCTTTCCGGCCTTGACGTTCGACCTGACGAGACAATCATCATTGAGAAGGGCGAACACGTTGTGCCCTCCGAGGATCTGCTCCGATATCTGCCGGATATAGCGCTTGTCGGATTTTGCACCGAACCGGCAGTTCAACTTGGGATTTATGAATCCGTTCTTCAAGTGCGCCTCCAGGAATATCTCCGTGACCTCGTTGAATATGGGATTGCCTTCCCTGTCGCACCCGCCAAGCGTGAGAGTCGTTGAAGTTTCAGGCCACCTGCTGTTCTCTATGTCAAACTTTATGTCCGTCGGGATCATCCATATCCCGGCAAGCTTGACAGCCTCCTCGCGTGTAAGCCTTCCATTTTCAATGTCATCCCTGTAGAGCTTGTAGAGAACCCGGTCCGGATGGCCGAGTATGGATATCCCTATCCCCTCCATGCTTCCGGTGACGTCCCTCAAAAACCATAATGCCGCAAGCCCTTCATAGAATGATCTTGGCGGATGTTCGGGAACATGGGCCGCCGCCGCCGCGATCATTGAAAGGAATTTCCTCTCCTCGTCAGTCCCGGCCTCCTCCAGCATCTGTTTCGCCTTTTCTGAAAACTTCTTCGAAACTTTAATCATGGCGTTCATGCTTCCGAGGGCGGCATCGATGAAATTCCTTTCCGAATCATTCCTGCACTTCGATCTGCAGTCGAGGGCCTCGTCGATTACTCCCGAAATACCCTTCTCCAGCACCTTCGTGTATCCGACGCTGTGGTGATCCGTGTCCACATACCCATACAGGACATCAATCCCGTGCTGGGCCCTGACACCGAGCATCTTCACCTTTTCAGGATTGCTCTTCTCGAACAGATGGTGGTATTTCCTGAACATCCAGCTGCCGACATTGAACTGATGCGGCGTACCCCAGCTGAAAGCATGCTTGACCCCCATCTCATAATAGAACGGACTATGGCTGAAAATCACAGGTTCGAACTTTTCCGCGATCGTCTCGTGAAGCGTGGCCTTTATGAGATTCGGATCGGTGTCAGGATTCTTCAAGACAAACTCGTCCATCTCCTTTTCAATCTCATGTGAAACCTCGAATTTGCTCCAGTCCGGAGTCCCGTCCGCATTGTTCTTCGGCCACTTGCCCTTATAATAATCTTCCATCTGCTTCCTGAGTTCTTTCATATCGATATTCCTTTGGTCTGTTGTTTCATTATTAGTTATTAGTTATTGGTTATTGGTTATTGGTTATAAGAAAAGCTTGTGCCTCCGTGCCTCTGTGCCTCCGTGCCTCCGTGCCTCTGTGCCTCTGCCTGTCCGCCGTAGCTTCTTTGCGAAGGCTGATGCCTCTTCCACTTCTCACATTAAGTTCATATTTGTATCATTCCTTGCCTTATCCTACATTCCGGGATTGCCAATATCAATAGTATCAACGGTTGATTTTTGTTTCCATGAAGGTATATTATTGTTTCATGAAGGACAAGAATATCCCCAGGCTGTGGTTTCTGCCCGAGGCGCCGGCAGGAGCTTCGCTATGGCTGAAGATGGCGGGACATCTTACAGGCTACGGGGAATCACACTACCATTTCCATCCGGACTATTTCTGCCCGCATGTGATCACAAAGGGTTCTGGAACTGTCATCGCGAACGGAGAAAAAACAAAAGTATCAGCTGGCGACATGTTCACGATCTGGCCGGGAGTCGAAATTGAATACTACGAGGATCCCGACGACAACTGGGAATATTTCTATCTCCATCTTACCGGAGAAGGATGTCCGGAATTCATGAATTCCTGCGGATTCAGCAGCAAGAAGCTATGGTTCCGCCCGCGTCATCCTGAAAAGGTCGTCAACTCCTTCTCGCAGATTTACGCCCTGCACAGGAAACAGGTACCCGGCGACGAGTACCGTGTCCTTTCCCTGCTCTACGGCCTTCCGGAAATATGTCCGATGAAACAGGAAAAGAATAAATCAAAGAACGGCGATGTCTTTGCAAAGGCGGTGGCGGTGATCGATTCCCAGGTCTCATCGGCAATGAACGTCAGCCAGCTCTGCGAGATCCTGAACATCAGCCGGATCACGCTCTTCAGGGTCTTCATCTCCGAAACCGGACTCTCGCCCATCGATTACATAACCCAGCAGAGGATAAGGAAGGCCGAACAGCTCCTGAAGAGCTCGGACTTCAACATTGCGAACATCGCAAAAATGAGCGGGTTCTCCTCCGACAAGTATTTCATGAAGCGATTCAGGGAACTCAAAGGGACGACTCCGAATACGTTCAGGAAGAAACGCTGACGGGAAAACAGATTGTCAATACCCTTTTTTTGCATTCATCGGTGCAACTCATTAAAAGTATATTGGGTTTTCCTGTCCTGACCTGTACCGAGCATGGTCGAAGTAGCTTGTCGGTGGTTCGCTTCATTTGATGATAGCCTCCGCAGGCGGTGTAATCCTGTAGCCCAAAGGCGTAAGCCTTGGGAATACGAATTACATAGACAATAAGTCCACGCAGGACGGCGACGCATTACGCAGATGAAAATAATCCACGGATATTTTTTCCGGCCGGCTTGACAGCTGGCCTTGATATGACATATTTGAAGTATATCAATAAGATATCATTACACGGGACTGTATATGAACTTAGGATACATGGACGTTGCCGACAGGATAGAGGAAATGATCCTTTCCCGGCGCCTGAAGGCTGGAACCCGGCTTCCAGGCAACCGCGAGATGGCCAAGAAATTCGGTGTGACAGCCGTAACAATCCATCGCGGGCTTGCCCGTCTGAGGAACAAGGGACTGATAAACAGGGCCCCGCGCCGGGGCACGTATGTAAACGGGCTCGGGGTTGGAAATGTCATCGGGGTCATGTACGGCGAGTCGCCCCTCGTCTCAAGAAGTCCTTTTGCAAGGCTCATCCTCCATTATATCACGCTGGCCGCAGAGGAGAAAGGGCTTGAGGTCAAGCCGTATTATCCATTGAGCGCTAACAAGCCCTACGAACCGCTGTATGAGGCCGAACGGGACATCGACAAGGGACTCCTGCGCTGCATGTGCTTCCTAAACGATTCAGAAAAAACAGGTGCCTGGAAAAATACGGGAGTAAAGGTTCCCTGCATCCAATTGAATGGTCCCACCTTAGAACAAATAACAAGCATGGGAGCCGGGCACCTGATTGAAAAAGGGAGGAGGAACATACTCCTGCTTTCAGCTTTTCCGGTGGCCGGCAGGAAGACCTCCGGAGCAGAGCTTGATACACTAAGAGAAGTTTTTAAGAGGAAGGGTCTTTCCTCCAAGGGAAGCATGGTGAAAGTCTGCGGACAGCAGCCCTTGGACGGATACGCTGCGGTAAGCAGGATGCTCAGGAAAGGCGAGAAGTTCGACGCCATCCAGATCAACCACGATCTGCTCGCGACCGGAGTCGTACTCGCCATTCTTGAAGCCAGGCTGGAGATTCCGGAGGATATTGCCATAGTCAGCCATGCGAACAAGGGCGCGGAAATTCTCAGCCACATCCCTCTCACAACCGTGGAAGTGAACACCGAAGCAATAGCCGCCAACGTCGTTGAAATCGCATTGGGCATGAAAGGTTCCGCAATGGATGTCCGGACATCATCCCCGGCGAAAGTGCTGCTGAGACAGGGGCTTTCAACGTAGTTCAGGATAACGGAAATCAGGAGTACGGAATTTGATAATGAAAAAAGAAATGCAGAGTAAAGACAAATGGGTGGGAAAACACCTGCTGCAAGCCGGACATATCCCTTCCGTAACGGATATGGCGGCCCACATCGGCTTACCGTTTACGTTTGTGTACAACGGCATGGCGTCTGGCGAGTTGCTGGACTCCTGGCCAAAGAAAACAGAGAAGATCGATCTCGACGGGAAACGGACGCGGCACACCTTGGTCTGGAAAGATCCGAAGACGGGACTGGAGGTTCGCTGCGCAGCCATAGATTACGCCGATTATCCGTCCGTGGACTGGGTCGTCTATCTAAAGAACACCGGCCTGATTGATACGCCTATATTGGAAAACATCCAGGCCCTGGACGCCTCCTGGCAGCAGGAACCGGTCAGACCACTGATTGTCCACCATGCGAAAGGGAGCGATTCAGCTCCTTCAGATTTCGCACCATTGTCCGATACGATTGCACCTGGCGGAGAATTGAAGATGCATTCCCATGGCAGCCGCTACGCTAATCGGGGCGGACTCCCATCGATTGAGTCCCTGCCGTTCTTCAACCTGCAGCTGGGCGACCATGGCATGATTGCCGGGCTTGGCTGGTCAGGAGCCTGGTCCGCCGGATTCGCACGGGATGCAGGGGGAACGGTCAATGTACGGGCGGGGCTGGAACACACGCGACTGCTGCTGCACCCAGGCGAAGAAATACGCGGTCCAAGAATCGTGATGCTCTTCTGGCAGGGCGACCGTCCGCAGGCCCATAATCTCTGGCGGAGGCTGCTGCTGGAGCATTACTCCCCGCGCCCCGGAGGCAAACCATTCACGGGACTGATCGCCGACCTCAACTGGGGCTCCTATATGAACGCCGGGAAGCATGTCGAGGAAATCAACTTCTGGCACGAGCACGGCCTGCCGATGGAATGTTACTGGGTCGATGCCGGCTGGGCTGACATGAGCCTTGGATGGGAGGCCCACACTTCACACACCGCTCCCGATCCTTCGCTGTTCCCCGACGGACTGAAGCCGCTTGCAGATGCCGCACATCGGCGCGGGATGAAATTCCTGTTATGGATGGTGCCGGAGAGCGTCCATCCCGCCGTGGGTATCGGGAAGGAGCATCCTGAACTGCTGGGTGAACCGTGGAATCCATCGGTCGGAAACATGATCTTCCACGGCCTCGACCACGGCAAGCAGCAGGCCAACCAGCTGATGATCGATCATTTTTCCAAGCTCGTAGGCGACTTTGACGTGGATGTATTTCGTCAGGACGGCGAAAATCTCTGGCCGGAGGATACCGTGCATGACCGCGAGGGCATGAGCCAGATTGGGCATATTGACGGATTCTACAAGTTCTGGGACGGGCTGTTGGAAAAACATCCGGACCTGCTGATCGACAATTGCGCGTGCGGCGGCCGAAAAATCGACATCGAGACGATCAGCCGCAGCGTCGCATTGTGGCGCAGCGACTGCCAGGCCTGGGATTTTGACCCGGTCACGAACCAGGGGTTCAATTATGGCCTGCTGCAATGGATTCCGCTCTGCGGCGGGGTTGTACTTCCGCACAAGCTCAGCACCTACGCCTTCCGCAGCGCCTACAGTCCGGCACTGATCATGAATTGGCCGATGACAGGGAACTGGATTACCGGTGGAGATCGCAGCACGGATCCGAAAGTCAGATGGTCGAATATCGATTTGGACTTGCTGCGGAAGCTCTTGAAGGAATACCTTTCCATCAGGCCGTATACTTTCGGTGATTTCTATCCGCTGACGCCGTACAGCATCAAGCATTCAGACTGGCTGGCATGGCAGTTTGACCGTCCTGATCTGGGAGAAGGCATGGTTCAGGCATTCCGCAGGCCAGAATGCCCGGAAACGGTTCAACAATACAGGCTGCATGGGCTCGCCCCCGAGGGCATGTACAGCGTAGTTGATCTCGACGATAACAGGCAAAGGGACATGAGCGGACTGGAGCTTATGGAAACCGGACTCGAAGCAAGCATCTCCAGTCTCCCCGGCGCAAAGGTGATCACCTACAAACTTCATGAAAGGATGATTTAAATGAAATCAATTTTCAGACTGTTCCTCTTTTGCGGACTATTCCTGCTGACAGAATTTAATGTTCACGCCAATGTCAGAATGCCCGCCATATTCGGTGATCACATGGTGCTTCAGCAGGATGCTGCATTGCCAGTATGGGGATGGGCCGAGCCGGGAGAGAAAGTGTCTGTCAGGATTGGAAGCCAGCATGCGGATGCCGTCACCGGAGCAGATGGCAAGTGGCGGGTGGAGCTTCCTGCGATTAAGGAAAATGCCACAGCTCTGACGATGCGGATTGAAGGGCGGAACGTGCTGGAATTCACCGATGTCGTTGTCGGAGATGTGTGGGTCTGTTCCGGACAGTCCAACATGGGCATACCGCTGCGTTACGCGCACAACGCGGGATCGGAACTTCCGAAAGCCGCAGACGAGCAGCTCCGCCTTTTCCTGGTACCCATGATGTGCGCGGCGGATCCGATGGATGACACGAAAGGGCGCTGGGAACTGTGCACGAAGGAGACGGCGGGAGGATTTTCCGCAGTGGGATATTTCTTCGCCCGCGAACTCCGCAGGGAACTGAAACGCCCCGTCGGCATGATTGGCGCGTATTGGGGCGGAACTGCCGCCCAGGCATGGACCAGCATCGCCGCATTGGAAAAGCCCCCCGCGTTCACGAAATATGCTGATCAATACAACAGGGCGCTGGAAATCCACAGGAAAGTGACCCCGGAGATGGCTGCGGAATACGAAGCGAAGGTGAAAAAATGGGATGAGGACTACCGGGCCGCGTTGAAACAGAAACTGGAGCCGCCTAAGACTAGTACCGCCCCTGCACAGCCGGATCCCACCGGCGTGCCGAACCAGGCCAATGCCCGGCCTGGAACCCCATCGATTGTTTTCAACGGCATGATCGCACCTTTGATACCTTACGCGATAAAAGGCGTGATCTGGTATCAGGGTGAAGGCAATGCATATTCCGCCTCCGCCGTCGAATACCGCACGCTGTTCCCACGTCTCATCGAAGACTGGCGCGGACGCTGGGGACGGGGTGAATTTCCATTCATATTCGTGCAGCTGCCCAATTTCATCATCCCCGGAAATTCACCACAGGACTGGCCAATGCTCCGTGAAGCGCAACTGCGGACATTGTCAATTCCCAACACCGGCATGGCCGTCACAATCGATATCGGCCACCCGACCGATGTCCATCCCAAAGGCAAACTGGATGTCGGACTGCGACTGGCTTTGGCCGCCAGGAAAGTCGCCTATGGACAGGATGTCGTCTTTTCAGGTCCGAGCTATGACGCCATGAAAGTTGACGGAAATAAAATCAGGCTGAGTTTTAAAAATATCGGTAGCGGACTGGTTATGGGCGTCCCTCCATGGACCTGGGACGGAAAAAAACCGGCCAGTCCGGAAAAGCTGACAGGATTCACGATCTCCGGGGCTGATCGGAAATGGTTCCCCGCCCAGGCGGATATTGAAGGCGAGACCGTAGTGGTTTCCGCTGAAGATGTCGCCGTTCCGGAGGCCGTCCGCTATGCCTGGGACAGCAATCCCGCCTGCAACCTATACAATAAAGACGGGCTCCCGGCCTCGCCGTTCAGGACAGACGACTGGGAAAAATAAAGGAGGACGAAAATATGAGAACTGAAAAAATCTGGCGGGGATTCACCTTGATTGAATTGCTCATCGTCATTGCGATAATCGCAATCCTGGCGTCTTTGCTCCTGCCGGCGCTGAAAAGGGCAAAGGAATCGGCGAAGAGGCTGGAATGCTCCGAGGGTCTTCGCCAAATCGGCATCGCCTCCGCAGCCTACGCAATAGACTATGGCAATCGCTTTCCCCCTGGCTCACAAAATCCCAACCAATATTTATACGGCACTTACTCCACTGGAAACGGGCTGGGATTCCTGACCCCTGACTACATCAGCCCTGCCGGAATCGTATGCCCCATGTTCAATCTGCCAAATGCCTTGTCGAACAAACGCGACCGTACCGATTTTGCCAAGGCTGGTTTCG
>JBAQUG010000235.1:0-4239 GCA_049297395.1 Victivallales bacterium
TTTCAGCAGTGTTAAAGCTCATGAAGGATCCAAGAGTAATTCTGACCCCTCACAATGCGTTCAACACCGAGGAATCCGTCGAACGCAAATCCCTTAGGACGGCCGAAAACCTAGCCGCCTACCTCAAGACCGGAAAATTCCTGACGCCTATTGCATTTGAGTAAGACAGGCTTTCCAGCCTGTTATATATTTTATCAGATGGGCTCAAAATGGCAACCGTTAAGTTGCCTTTTAAGCGCGGACAATCGAGCAGATGCTCTTTGAGTATGCCACTTTCGCCGAAAGTGGCTCGCGGCTCTTTCGGCGAAAGAGCCATACTTGATTGCGTAAATGAGGCTGATATGCCAAGCTTAACGGTTACACAAAATGTCTTATTCCAAGTATCATAGTAAATCCAGAAAAAATAAAGTTAGAGTTTAAATTTGATTGACAGATGGTAGGTTTACAGAGTGATAATTTTAATTTAGGGGTTCCTTAAATAAATACCTGATGAAATAATGAGACGTGATTCCAAAAATCTTGATGATTTGAGGATCGGCAAGGCTTCTTGATCGTAACATTCAAGGCGCAGTCGGTTCAGGAAGCAGACACAGATACTGGCTCTCAATCTAGTAGGGAGAAAACTGTGGAGAAAACTGTGGAGAAAATCCTCGCATTGCTCCGTTCCAATTCACGCATCACACAAAAGGAAATCATATCCGAAACCGGGCTTAGCCGTAGAGGAGTCGAATGGAATTTGAAGGAACTCAAAAAAGCCGGACGTATCAGGCGCATAGGTTCCGACAGGAGTGGCAACTGGGAAATGCTTGAATGATTGAAGCAGTTGAAATCCGATACCTCGCAACTAAGTGAGAACAATGAAAGCAGTCAGACATATTTTAAGTCTATCTGGTGGCAAAGACAGCACCGCCTTGGCGCTTCTCATGAGGGATAAAGTCAAGGACATGGAATATGTCTTTTGCGATACCGGCAAGGAACTCAATGAAACCTATGAATACTTGAACCGGGTCGAGGCTTACTTGGGCAAGAAAATCATATGGCTCAATGCCGAAGCCGGCTTTGATCACTGGATTGACGGTTTTGGCGGCTATCTGCCCGGCCCCAATTCCCGCTGGTGTACAAAACTCCTTAAGCTGAAACCCTTCGAAGACTACGTCAAAGACGATGAAATCGTCAGCTATGTCGGCATCCGTGCCGACGAGGATCGTGTCGGATACATAAGCACGAAACCGAATATAAAGGCTGTTTTTCCCTTCAAGGATTACGGAATTGACTATGCGGGTGTTATGAAAATCCTGGAGGAAAGCGGGATTGGTTTGCCTCCTTATTTGAAATGGGGTCGGACACATTCTGGATGTTTTTTCTGCTTCTTCCAAAAGCAGATTGAATGGGTGCGGTTGCTTGAGACATATCCAAAGATGTTTGACGAGGCGGCAGCTTATGAGAAGCAGAGTGATGAACCTGGTAAGACTTTCACTTGGAGCCAGGATATGCCGTTGTGCGAACTTCGCAAACCCGAAAACATTGCAAAGATAAAATCAAGATACGAGCAAAACCGAGTCCGCAGAATGGAGAACAGGCCAAATAAACGTCTTGTAGAAGTTCTTGCGGGAATGACTGATATCGAGGAAGAAAGACCCGCGTGTTTAATTTGTCAACTGTAGCTGGTATTTATTATTAGCTGAAAAATGGATATTCAAACTCTACAATATTATGAAAGTAATGCCAATGATTTCACTGGCAGATCCAATAATGCTGAGAATGGAATCTCCATATACTTCCAACAATCTTTTGTTAAGAACGGAAAAATTCTCGACATCGGATGCGGTTCCGGGCACGACTTGAGAATCCTGCACGAGATAGGGTATCGCGCCGATGGAGTCGACCCCTGCCAGGAATTTGTTGAACATTGCAGACAGCATAATATCGGATATGCCGCAGACATCAAGCAGGACTCCCTTCCCGAACTTTTTACCGTATCCGATAAAAGCTATGACGGGGTGTTGTGTTCCGCCGTCCTAATGCATCTCCCGAAGGAACGGCTTTTCGATGCGAGTTTCGCAATCAGAAGAATCCTCAAGGACGACGGAAGATTATTGATGTCAGTCCCCCTGCATGATGAAACTATTGACGAAAAGACAAAACGAGACTCAACTGGTCGTCTTTTTAATGGTATAACTCCAGAAAATTTCCAGCTTATCTTTGAACGAATAGGATTCTCGCTTATAAGCCGCTGGGACAATGACGACAGCCTTGGCAGGGAACACCGCAAATGGGCGGCAATGCTGTTCAAACTTGATAGTGCTTCCGGCAGTCGTCCCATTGACACCATAGAGTCAGTTTTGAATAAGGATAGGAAAGTCGCTACCTATAAACTTGCTTTGTTTCGCGCATTGGCAGAACTTGCCATGACCAATTACAATCTTGCCATTTGGAGAAGGGACGGGAATGTCGCTCTGCCAATTGAAAACATTGCTGAAAAATGGATAGAGTATTATTGGCCAATTTTTGAGTCCTATAAGTTTATTCCTCAGATTCAGGCCGAATCTGAAAACGGTAAGCCGGTAGCTTTCAGGGAATTGCTTGCCAGTTTGATTGCAGCTTCGAAATTAGCCGGAGGCCTATCTGGTTTTGCAAGTTTCGCGATAAAGTCAAGAAACCGTGAATTGACAAAAGATGTGGATCACATATACAAGCGACTTCTGTCAAAGCTTAAAACCACGCTTGTGAATGGACCGGTAAAACATGCGGGTGGAGCGGGAGAGGATTCTGTTTTTAATTACGACAATGGAAACATAGTCATACCTTATGGAATTTGGATAGAATTATCTCTGATGGGACACTGGATTCGGGATGCCACGATTCTCCGCTGGGCTGAATTGACTGAAAAAATATCCAAGGGAACCATAAAGCCCAGCGAAGTCATTGACTGTTTATTGACAATTCCTATATTGGAAAGAGATATTTATTCGGCAAAGTCTTTTTATGACGGATTAAAATGGAAAGAATGTGTCTGGTCCGGCAAAAGCATTCCAAATGAATATGAAGTTGATCATGCTATACCTTTTTCATTGTGGAAGAACAACGATTTGTGGAATTTATTCCCAGCCAGTTCAGTAGAAAATAGAAACAAAAAAGACAAACTCCCTGAGAATTATGTTATTAAAAAACGTAAAGATTCCATTGTTTATTACTGGCGATTGATAAGGGAGAGGTATCCTGTCCGTTTTGAATATGAAGCCGGAAAATTCTCAGGGATTGATTTTAATAATAATAAAAAATGGGAAAACATATTATTTGCGAATTTCGCGGAAGCTGTTGAGATTACTGCAATTCAGCGAGGTATCGAACGCTGGCAGCCCGCGAGTTTCGCAGCAACTGGAATCAATGAAGCGTATTTGCATGTAAAACCTGACATGGAAATAGCACTCGAAGAAAAGACTCCCGATAATGTCGATGAAAAATCAAGAATCGTAGAAATGGAAAAAGAGGAAGCTCCTGCGAAAATCGCAGTCCCATTCTTCCCGGATCTCAAGATCGCCTGCGGCGCATTCAAGTCGGAATCGTCAAGAATCGATTATGATGCGGAAACTATTGAAATCGATAACCCGCATAGGAATTTTGATCTTCTAAGGCATTTTGTGGTTCGGGCGAGTGGGAATTCAATGGATGGCGGAAATGCTCCGATCAGAGACGGCGATATGCTCTTGCTTGAAAGGAACGAGGGCGGAACTATTTCGAATCAGATATTTGCAGTGGAATATAGTGACGGATTCGGAGGAACTTCGTATCTATTGAAACGCATAGAAAAGGATGCACCAGGGCGATACCGTCTTGTCTCGGCAAACAAAGATTATGATGACATCCATGTGGGCATTGGAAATATGTTCCCATTTGCTAGACTTAAAAAGAATCTTGGGGAAATGCCGAAGCTCTTTTAATGAGCATGCCAGATATTGCGCTAAGCACCGGTTCTGCGTGCAACTCCGGGGCGCAGGAGCCGTCATATGTTCTCAAGGCCATAGGCTTGTCTCATGAAGAGGCAAACAGCTCCCTTAGAATTGGCTTCGGTCGTTTCAATACGCCAGATGAAATACTTGCCGCTACAGAAATATTCATCAAAGCCGTGGACAAACTCACAATCCAATAGGTATATCAACGAACTCGCAGTCGATTATCGCGAATTTCTTGAGTTTACTTGAAAAATACTCCATTTATAGCATAGTATATCCAGTAAAC
>JBAQUG010000236.1:0-8346 GCA_049297395.1 Victivallales bacterium
TTTCCTTACGAGCGGGAAGTACGACAATGTCGGCGCCTACTTCAAGGGGTATCTGAACATTCCTGCCGACGGGGCGTACAGGTTCCAGCTGGAATGCGACGACCTTGCCTCTATGGTAATCGACGGAGTCAAAGTCATTGACTGCGACTCCCTCACACTCCATAGCAACCCGGCCAGGCTCCACAACGGGTTCATCCCGCTCAAGGCCGGACTCCATCCGTTCAGCATATCCTATTATGAGAACACCAGCATCGCGAAGCTCATCCTCAGGTACGAGGGTCCGGGATTCAAAGGACTGGAACTCCTCCCTAAAGACATGTTCTCCTATTCAAAGGAATATTTCACCACACAGGCCGAAACAGACGACAGCGACCTTGACGGATTGATCAACACCCTCGACCCGAACGATGTGAATTCCGACAGTGATGGAGATAAAATCAGCGACGGTGAAGAATACAAAAGGAGGCTTGATCCTGCAAGGAAGACTGTCTTCATATATGTTGATGGTATGAACGGCCTCGACACAAATGACGGGCTTTCAGCCGCCAAGTCCAAGGGAACCATTGCGGCCGGAATAGGATGCTGGAAGGATGACAAGAATGAATACGTAGTCAGCGTAAGGGCGCTGAACGCCGGAACTCCCATCGCCTATTCGGGCGAAGGCAATACGGACATCACGATTGACGCAAAGCCATATCTCAAGATACGCCCCTGGCCGGAGGAGATGGAAGCCGGTGCGCAGACCGTGGTGGACTGCAGGAGTTCCGGAAGGGCCTTCACGTTTACCAATGTCCAGGAATCGACCGAGATCGAAGGGTTCAAATTCAAAAACTGCATGACGATTGACGACGGAGGCGCCCTGAAGATTTCCAACTCCCAGCTCTCAGTAATCAACTGCAGCTTTCTCAAATGTATGTCGGCGGGCTCCGGTGGAGCAGTCTCCATTTCAGGAGGCAGTCCCGTACTCTATCACTGCATCTTCGAAAAATGCATTGCGTCATTCTCCGGCGGTGCAGTTGCGGCGGCCTCGGGCAGCGGATTGAAGCTCACCCGTTCCAGGATATTCAACTGCCAGGCGTCACAGACCGGCGGCGCGGTCATGGCATCTTCTTCACCGGTCATGATCGAAAACTGCTTCATCGCGAAAAACTCCTCCTCGTATGGCGCAGTATCGTCCGATACCGGAGCCTCAGATGCCGTGACAGTCTCCTCCTGCACCATTGCCGACAATATCTCAATGTCCGCCGGAGCCGGCGGTCTGTACTTCAGCGGGACAACTCCGTGTACCGTGGTCAATACGGTCCTATGGAACAACGGCAATTCCCATATAGGAGGAGCAACCGCGCCTTCAGTGACATTCTCCGACGTGCAGGGCGGATACGCAGGAACAGGCAACATCAATCTGGATCCCGTCTTTGTCGACGCATTAACGAACGACTATCATCTCAAGGACGAGTCTCCATGCATCGATGCGGGAACTTCAGCCGGGGCGCCTGCTGGCGACATCGACGAATACACACGCCCATATGCGGATGAATGCGACATCGGTGCCGATGAATATTACGCTGAATTGCCGGAATTCGGAATCTCGCCGTCGGTCTCGAAGATAAGCGAGGGCGGTACATGTCAGATCAAGGTCAGGCTGAAATCCAGGCCCAAGGAAACCGTTATCATCGACTGCAGGCCGGATTCAGGAGTTGTATCTCTTGACACGGCCAGGCTGACATTCACTCCTGAAAGCTGGAGGATCCAGCAGGTGGTGACAGTATCGGCCGTCCAGGACAGCTATGTGCCGGGCACAGCGGTAAATGTCGTATTCTCGATCTACACGCCCCGCTCGGACATGAACTTCGCCGAGTTGTCCGGGCAGTCAGCCTCAGTCGAAATCAAGAGCGACGACGTCGCCGGTTTCAGCCTCTCCGTCGCGGAGATGTCGATCCTGGAGAATGGTGCAACCGGCACATTCACGGCGGTGCTCTCCGCGCAGCCGGAGAACGATGTGGTGCTCAGGGCTGCGTCCAGCAGCACGGACGAAGCAACGGTTGACACCTCCTCCCTGACATTCACGAAGGCGAACTGGAACATTTCGCAGCAGATCACTGTGACCGGCGTCAACGACCACCATGTAGGAAATGACACAGCCATGATCACGGTATCAGTTGATCCTGCATCTGATTCATTCTTCAGGGAGCTTGCCGCAGGGAATGTGACCGTAACGCTTCTCGACGACGGACTTCTCGAAGACGCCGACAGCGACGGTCTTGCCGATGACTTCGAATACCAGTATTTCGGAAATCTGGACCAGGGGCCTGACGATGATTTTGACAATGACGGCCTGACAAACAAGAAAGAATGTGAACTCGGTACGAATCCGAAGCTAGAAGACACCGATGGTGATGGAATCAGGGATGGAGACGAAGTCAACATCCACAATACGGATCCGCTGAAGGCCGATACGGACCTGGATGGGATATCTGACGGTGACGAGATAGCCAGGGGAACAGACCCGAATTCCAGGGACGACACAGATTCGGACGGTTTGCCGGACGACTGGGAGAGGTTCTATTTCAATGGTCTGGCACAGGACGGGACCGATAATCCTGATTTCGACGGATTCATAAATTTCGAGGAGTTCATCATGTCCACAAGTCCGGCAACGGCGACTGCAGATGACGCAGCCGGCACAATAGGCCTCAGGATTTTCAAACCATAAATAAAAACAAGGAACCATATAATAAATGAAGAAGATATCCATCATACTGATCGTTATGACGTTCTCCCCCGGTGTGTTCGCCCAGGGTGAACAGTATGCCGATGCCTACAACTGCATCGCCAGGGCGCTACTGTCCCGCCTCCAACTGGTAGGGATTGCGGATTCTTCAGTTGCTGAGAAACTGCACGGAGCATCGGTTACACAGGAAAATCTCAACGGACTCAGGAATGCAGCTCTGAAGCTGGCAAAGAACTACTATCTCCTCCAGGATACGCCAGTGACACCGAAGGACAAGAAGATAAACAGTGACGACATAAACACATATCTCCTGCCAGCCCTGCACAACAACCCTGACTTCGAAACTGCCATGAAGGGCATCGGGAATGGGCGTGACAAGTTTACGAAGGTTCCTGGAGAATACGTGTCCGATGGCACCACCATCTATGCTGAAAACTTTACCGATGTGCCGGTGCTCGGAATCCACTTCGAAGAGCTGGCCACACTGATAAACAAGCTGAAAATCACCAGAAAGAATATGTCATGGACAAATACAAATATCAGATATTCTACTGCGGACTCGCACTACAATGTTATAAAAGTCTCAAGCAAGAAAAATCCCAACAAGACGTTTCCATATACTTGGACTGGCTCCGGAGAGAACATGTACAAGGCTGCCCTCGATCAGGCTCGGGAAAAATACAATAGGAACACTCCGCTGGACTGCTGGCTTGAGGCGAAAGCAAGCGCCCCTTCCTATGAGATAGGCTACTATTACACGAAAGTAGTAGGTTCAGGTATAGATACCTTCTTTAATCCCAACGCAGGAATAAGCATTACCACTTCCCAGGCCTATGCTCCCATAACTGCAGCAATGTCTTCTCTTAAAGCCTACGGGATCACCAAGAATACTACAAATTCATATAAGGATAAAGTATACAGATCAAGCGTCATAAGGGAAATCTTCTCCGTCAATAAAGCGGATGGGAAGTCAGAAGGTCCAAGTGGCTATTATTCCGAATTCTACTATTACACAGACGGGCTAGATGACCGTTCAGATGCACCTCCTCTCAACCCGACCGGCGAGCCCGAGGAAAACAAACCGTGCTACGTAAGAGGCGAATGGTGCAGCGCAGTACTTGTCTTCACTGCGTCCAGCCTCAAGGATGCATCCGTGTCGGTCCCTCAGCTCAAGGATCATGGATCAGACGGCCTTGTGGACACCGGATGCACATGCACCACCTGCAAGATGGATCTTAAGAAGGACTTCGACGCGCTCAGCCGCTGCAGCGAAGTTGCATATCCCCTCGGGGCAGGCAACGGGAACATCGACGGGCTGAAGATAAGGTCATATGTATCCGAGCAAACACTCCCATGGGGCAGGATCCAGGTCTATAGCCTCCATACGCGCGTCTTCCCCCCTTGCGTTGGTTCGGAGATAACGAAAGACACTTCTGGAAATATAATAAAGGAGAGTTCCTGGAAATTCGTCGAAGTGCTCAGACCCTCCGCCGCCACGGTCGTGTTCAACCTCCTCGACGGACGCCCTCTGAACAACAAGGATTACCGCATCTCCAAAATAGATGGAGAGGATTCCTACGAGATAAAGTTTCCGGACTCCGAAGGTGCCATATACCACAAGTTCTCACTGGACACCAACCTGGGATACTACCCGGTCGTCCAGTGCAGGAAGGTGGCAAAAGATTCGACATTGACTACGAACTCCTCCGGCATCGGGCAGTGGAACGGGATTACGACGGTTTACAGGAGCGTTGTAGGCGGGAAGATATCCTACGTGCAGTGGGCGCTGGGAAAATCATATCCCGTATATTTTGCGGATCTGGTGGATTCCGTATCCTACAGGGATGTGGTAGGATCCAAGGTGATGCAGACCGCTGAATCCAAGAGGACTGTTTCCGGAGGGAAGACATGCACCTCGTATTATATGAAGGACGCGGCCGGCAAGCTTGAAAGCCAGACGGATATCGTGGTCAATCCTGCCGAAAACTCCACGTCAGTTTCCGATTATGCGATAAACGGAGGGAAAGCATCCACGGTTGCCAGGATTGTCAAGACCGTGCACTCCACCGATACCACTGGCAATCTGGTCTGTACGGTCACGACCACGGCCGGAACGCAGTTCTGCACGGAGAAGACCGTATATGCGCCGTTTTCCTGGGGGTATGAACCCGTGGACAACATCCTCTCTGCCGGTACTGCGGCGGCAAAGAGGACGCAATATTCCTATTACGCTGATCCGGCCCAGGCGGGCTATGGAAAACTCAAGAGCTCCTCTTTTCCGGATGGATCCTGGGAGAATCTCGAATACGACCCATCGGGCAGGCTGACCGCCCGCATCACGCCGTTCGTCAACTCCGGTTCCGGAGCGGATCCATTGCTCTCCCGTGTGGTCGCATATTCGTATACTGCAAACGCCCCTGGCGACATATTGGAGACGGACGACCGCAGGCCGCGCACCATAGTTGAGAATGTCAAGGGAGTGGAGATTTCAAGATCGTACAGCGTCTACCTGTCTGGACAGTCCTACTCCGTGCGGGCCGCCGCGCCAAACGCCACCTGGAATGCCGCTGGCAATCTTTCAACTGTTACTGAGACATATGTCGACGGCGCGTTCAAGGGGAGGACAAGGAAGATAGCAAATCCAGACGGCACAATCACCGTCTATATATATTCCCCCATCGTCAGCGGAGTCCTTACCACGACTGTCGAGTCAGGCTCGGGCAGCGGATATTTGGTTTCCGACGGCACGCGGAGTGTGACAGTCACGGACGCGGCAGGAAACACATCGTCCTCGAAAATATATGATATCAAATCCGGTGACATGACCTCCTCGGCAACATACACGCGCGACGCCTTCGGACGCGCCACCCGTGTCGACTACATGGACGGCACACATACAGAAACCATATACGGCTGCTGCGGACCCGAGTCGGAGACAGACCGCGAGGGCATAGTGACGATCACCGCTTACGATGCTCTGAAGCGTGTCACCTTCACCACCAGGGTCGGCATGACGACGCTTTATGGATATGATGTGTTCGGCAATGTCACATCCACCACCCGTAAGGGTACCGACGGTTCCGAATGCACCACCTCCAGCTTCTACAGCGTATCGGGTGACCTGCTCTCAACCACCGACACGATGCTCAACAAGACGTCGTATTCCCAGGACTATTCGGCGCGGATCCGGACAACAACCAATCCCGATGGCTCCACGAGCGTGCTCGAATACAATTTCGACGGCTCCACCGCCGGAATCTCCGGCACTGCGGTCCACGGCGTCAGCTATTCATATTCGGTAGCTGGCGGCGAGATGTGCACGAAGACCTGGCCCACGGGTTTCCAGGACCAGTGGACGAAATCCTATACCGACTTCCTAGGCAGGAGATATAGGACTGAATATGCCGATTCGACTGAAAGCGTAACTTCCTATGACGTGAAAGGCCGTCCGGAAAAACAGGCATTTGCAGGCCATACTACCTTCAGTTCCTATAACGACAAGGGTGAATTGATAAAGCAGGTTGTCGATCTCAATGGCAACGGCCTTTCCGACGCGAACGACAGGATCACCGAATATTCAAATATTGTCACCGGAACTGTCCGCCGCCAGATCGTAACTGTCAACGGAGTTAAGGTTTCCGAGACCGATACATCCCTTGACGGCCTGAGTTCAAAACAGACTCTGTTTGACAGGAGCCAGTCCACATCGACATCCACGACCATGCCGACGGCGGCCAATGGATTCAAACGCACTGTCGTTGTAAGCAACCCCGATGGAAGCACCGTCACGCAGACATACCATGACGGTAAATTGATGTCATCTGCACACTCCATTCTCGGAACCACCACTTACATCTACGACGCACATTCCCGCCTCTCTTCCCAGCTGACGACAGTCGACGGACGACCGATGACCGTTTCATACGCCTACGACAAGAACGACCGCACCATACAGACCACCGACTCCGGATCGCGGATTACGTCCTATTCCTACGACTCCATGGGACGCATGACGAAAACTACTCTTCCGGACGGCAGGAGTGTGAACTATTCCTTCCTCCAGACCGGGGAACTCTCCGGAGTCTCCGGTGCGGACACCTATCCGGTGACATATACTTTTGATGGCATGGGCCGCATGAAGACGCTCAAGGACGGCAACAATTCCACCACCACCTGGGGATATGATCCCCTGCGCGGATTCATGACCTCCAAGACCTATGCCGACGGAGCGCGAAGTGCCTTTTCATATAACCCAGACGGTTCCGTCAAAACCAGGACATGGGCCCGTGGTATCGTCACCAACTACACATACAATGCCGCCGGGGAACTGCTCGGTGTCACCTATGCCGACGACGGACGACCGACGACTGGCAACATTTCTTTCACCCGGGACTGTTTCGGCAGACCCACGGATATCACCGATGCCACAGGATCCAGGACGCTCGCATATAACAATGATTCGACGATTTCCTCGGAAACAATTCCAAATATCGCCAACCACGGTGTAAGTTACGGATATGACGCGATTGGAAGAAGAAATTCCATGTCGCTGCAGAATAGGGGAACATCATTGAGCACGGTAAACTACACATATGACGCCATGAGCCGCCTGTCTTCCGTAGGGAGCGCTGGCATCCTGCCGGCAGTTACTGCGTCTTATTCCCGTATCTCCGGTTCAAGCCTCCTGTCTACCAGCACTGTCGGCAACCTAACGACAACGAGGACATACGACTCCCTCAACCGCCTGACCTCCGTAGGGACCGCCGGCACCTTGCCGGCAGCTTCTGCCTCTTTCTCCTATACCTATAACATTTCCGACAGGAGGTCGAAGACCACCTTCTCCGACAACTCCAACTGGCAATATGGCTATGATGATAAGGGGCAGATCACCTCGGCGGTGAAACGTTCAGCCGAAGGCACTATCCAGCAGAAATTCGGATATGCCTTTGATTCCATAGGCAACCGCACGAAGAGCAGCGTGGGTGTTCCTGCCCGTGATTCTTTCTATTTCCCCAACTCCTTAAACCAGTACACCCAGCGCACCGTACCTGGTGTTGTCGAAATCTCCGGCGAGGCTGATGCCTCCGCTAAGATCGCGATACAGCGGATGTCTTTGGGCTTTGCCGAGGCGGCCTATGCCAAGGATGCGACCAGAACAGGCAGGTTCTTCAGCAGGCTGTTTACATTGGACAACTCCCAAGGACCGGTATCGGAGAAGTTCAAGATATATGCGGTGAATGCCGCAGGCGCCAGTGTTGCAACACAAACCACGGACGCGTTCCTGCCTAGAACCCCAGAGGATTTTTCATATGACCCAGACGGCAACCTCACACAGGATGGAAGGATGTCGTACTCCTGGGACGCCGAAAACCGCCTGATCTCCGTGTCCTCGCTGTCATCATTGTCCTCAAGAATTAAAGATGAATGCGCCTATGACTACACCAGCAGACGGACAAGCAAGAAAGTCTATTCCTGGTCTTCCACCACCAACGACTGGCAACTGACGACCGACAACCGTTTCGTCTGGAACGGATGGCAGCTGGTTGGAATCTTCAACGCCAGCAACCAGCTTGTGAGAAGCTATTGCTGGGGAGAGGACGGATTAATATCTGATA
>JBAQUG010000237.1:0-6012 GCA_049297395.1 Victivallales bacterium
GATAGGAGAAAAGGTTGAAGCTTGGATACAGGGTCAGAGTTTTCGGACTGTCAAGAGGAAGTTTTCCGGCGAGATAGGCGTTCTGCGGCAGTCCATGGTTGTTCCTTATGAAGAACCCAAGACCGGGAACCAGCACCATGCCAGAAGGATTGAGGTTGCTGTCGAGCCAGCGCCCATCCTTCTCCCTGTCGCCGGTCTCATCCGCAAGGAAGGCTGACATGTAGGTCTGATGAACGGCGTCCCAAAGCTTGATCTGGTCGCCCGAATCTTCCGACATGCCGCCTGTAAGGCCGAAAATCTGGGAGTTCAGTGTTTTATCAAAGGGGTCAAACGGCGTTGAAGCAAGCTTCTCATCGTTAGGCTGCACTTCCATCCGCAGGAATCCGGCCGGCCTCCCGTAGTCGGCCGACTGGGAATAGGCGCTGGCTGCGAACAGGAAAATTGACAATGTATAAAGGATGGATATAGACAAGCGAATAAACACGGCGCCCCCCACATGTTTGATTGTACAATCGAGTAATAATTTTAAAATAAAGCTGTGACAGTAGTGCCGTTACACCAACATGTCAATGCACTTTATTTATAATTCATGCAGTTTCCATGTAAATCTACGGTCAGCTTGTAGTATCCTGGATATTGCAACTCGACATGATGACTAACAGCGATATGCCAAAGTGATGAATACATCAACCGGGAGTTTCTTTTTTTGCATCTACAATCGACTGGTATTTGATCCGCTCGGCCATCATCTTCTCCAAATCCATCGCCTCGTCGGATGATATTTTCAGCTGCTGGCGCTTGCAGTCAAGCTGCTGGCGCTGTTCTGCACCGAGCCTGCCTCCTGGGGAAGACAGCAGCAGTTCTCTTACCGTCTCCGAATAATCTTCAACTTCCTCGAGGGTCGGATATGAGAGTTCCATCCGGATCTTGTTTTCAATCGCCCTTGCATGCAGCCTGTTGACTCCAAGACGCTCGGCCCTGCGGTCAAGCTCCCTTCTTTCAGCCTGCGATATGCTGCCGTCGACAAGGAAGAGGCGTATGACATCCTCAAGCATTGCGGCAGGCGAGCTGATAAGCGGACCGAAGCTTCCGAGGCGGACTTCAGGCTTGGAATCCGAAAGGCGCTGCGAGCCGGAAAAATCTATCCTCTCGAGCGCGATAATAGTGCTCCTGGCATCGCCGAACCTGGCTTCGGGCTTTTTCGAAAGCAGTTTCATGGTCACAGCCGCGAGAGCCTGGGGAATCGACGGGGAGGCCTCGATCGGATCGGGCTCGATAGTCATTACCAGGTTCCTCATGGTCTCAATGCTTATGTCGCCCCTGGGATTGAAGATCTTCTTGCCGGTGAGCATCTCGTAGAGAACCGCACCGGTGGCATAGAGATCAACCCTGTGATCATACGGCTTCTGCGATATCTGCTCCGGTGCCATGTAGAGCGGGGTGCCGATGATCCTCGACCTGTCATCCTGGCTCTCGGGAATCCCGCCTGCAATTTCAGGCAGGAGCGCTATGCCGAAATCGGAAATCTTGGGCTCGCCCTGGGGGCCGAAAAGTATGTTCTGGGGCTTGATATCCCTGTGAATTACCATGATATGGTGGGCTGCATCAAGTCCGGTGAGAACTCCAAGGATGATCCTGACAGCAGTATTCGGATCGATCTTCTTTTCCTTCTTGATATAGGAGGCCAGGCTTCCGCCGCCGAGATATTCCATTATTATGCACGCTGAAACATCATCCTCCTCGAGCGCCAGGACATTCACGATGTTGGGATGATCCAGCTGTGCACCGATTCTGGCCTCCTGCATGAACCTCTCATAGATCTCTGAATCCCTCCCGGTCCTTTTCACAAGCTGCTTAATTCCGACAAGGCGTCCTATTTTCCGGTCCTCGGCCAGGAACACGATTCCGAAAGCCCCTTTCCCAAGAGGTCTTCTGATCAGATATCTTTTAAGGACTTCCGGAGGCAGCGTGACAGGCGAGTCGAACTCATGTTCATGATCCGACATCGGCAGGGTGGTTTCAAATGACGGTTCGCTTTCAGGCGGCGCGTGAATTCTTGAAAAGAGCCGCTGCGCGGAATGAAATAAGGGATTTATATCCATAATACGCCAATATATGTCGAGTCCCGCAAGTTCATGGAGGAGGCTTAGAGTCTTTTTTTTTCACAGTTCTATGTCTTAGGCGTATATAAAATCCGAAATTCGAAGCACGAAATCCGAAACAAGCTCGAAAAAAAAGAAAATCTTAATTTTCAAAACAATGTTTGAATCATTTGAAATCTAATTGATTTCGAATTTGTTTCGGATTTCGACATTCGGATTTCGAGTTTGGGTTGCGGGCAGAGCCCGCCTTAAAACTTATCAGGCCTTGGCCAACAACCTGTTCATCCGGTCGGCGACATCCTTGTACTTGATATCGGCGCGGTAGACAAGCTTGTAGCATTCCACGGCCTTCTCAATATTGTCCATCTCCTCGTAGGCGGAGGCCAGGCAATACACTGCATCCTTTTTCTGCCTGTCCATCGGTATCATCTCCCCTATCGCCTTGGTGTATTCCTCGATGGCGATGTCATACTGCTTCTTGTGCTGGAAGCACTGTCCGAGATATACAATTGAGGAAAGCCTTCTCTGCGGATTCCTCTGGGAAAGCTGGAACTGCTGGAGGGAGTTCTCATTATCCCCGAGCTCGAAGTAGATGACGCCAAGCTCGTATTTGAACTGGAGATCGTTTGGATAATTATTGACTCGCTCAAGCGCCTTTTCAAGCCTGTAGTTCAGCATCTGCGCGGTGATCGTGCTGATATTGCTTTCAGCCTCGGCCTGCCTTGCAGGATCGGCGCCGTACTGCCTCCATTCGGCTATGCTCTTCTCAAATTTCGAGACGTTTGACTTTTCAATCGCCCTGTCGATGAACGGATCCATGACACCCATGTCCTGTATGACAAGGTTGTAATATTCGATCGCCTTGTCATGCATCTCGGCCTTCTGGTAGCAGTCGGCCAGCTTGCGCTTCGTGTCAAGAGTACCCTTGCCTGCAGCCATCTGCTTCTCAAGATCCTCAATGATTTCCTTGACATCGTCGACATTCCTCGCTATGCGGTCATTCTGTTCCAGCTTGACAGCCTCTCCCTTGCTTTTGAGGAGGTTGCGGTATGAGTCATCGCCGGTTGCCTTGTCCTCCCATTTATTCTCATCCATTGTCGCAAGCGCGGCGGCGGCGCGTACTTTCTGCTGGGCATCAAGGTCTCCCGGTTTCAACGATGCAATCTCCTGCCTGATCCTGAGGGCTTTAGTGCCCTGCTTGTCGGCGCCATATTCATCTGCAAGCCAGTCGAGCACTGTAACGTTCTTCGGAAAATACTCCCTGGCAATTTCAAGGGCTTCGATCGAAATGAAACGGGCGTTGAGATCGTGTCCGGCCTGCGCCATGAGGTTGAGGGCGGAAAGCGACTTGAGATTCAAGGCAAGCGCGTCTTCGGCATGCCTGAGCGCATCAAGTGGTTTCTTCCTGGCGAGCTGCGTCTTGCCTGCTGTAAGCGTTCCGGATGTCTTGAAAGTTGCCATGAGGCTGCCGAAGAAACCTAGCGTGGAGGTCTTCGTCTTTTCAAGCTTCCTGAGCTGGTCTCTGGCTTCGCCAAATGCCGGATCCTTCAGCACAACGCTCTTCAGGAGCATGATCCCATATTCTATGTCTTTGGCAGTCAGGGCCGTCTGGTACTTGCTCCTCAAATCCGAATTAATATCCTTGAAAGCTTTCCTATCCATGTGAAACCTCCGGAAAATATGTAAATTAACGCTATCTATCTTCTAAACGGACGATATCAATATATAATAAAGGGGAAATTTACATTTAAATTCAAATAATTACAAGATTCATACATCATTTTATCCTGTTCACTTTTATCCAGGCAGCTTATGAAAAACACAGATGACACAATCGCGGCAATATCCACAGGCACCGGAGGTGCTGTGTCAATTATCAGAATCTCCGGACACGGCACCCTGCATATCGTCAATTCCGTCTGGCATGGCAGGAAAAAGCTCGATCCGGAAAACAAGAGGACCATGATGCTCGGCAGATGCCTGTCACCTGACAGCAGATTCTTTGAACAGGCGGTCGCCGTTTTTTTCCCCGGGCCCAATTCCTATACTGGAGAAGACATCGTTGAAATCCACTGCCATGGCGGAGCCCTCGTTTCAAGAAAGGTCCTCGAACTCGTCCTCAACGCTGGAGCCAGACAGGCAGATCCCGGCGAGTTCACCTGCCGGGCATTCATGAACGGCAAGATCGATCTGACCCAGGCGGAGGGAGTTTCAGAAATAATTTCCGCCCAGAGCAGCATGGCGCTTAATCTTGCAGAGAGACAGACCAGCGGCATCCTTGGAAATACTGTCCGCGAAATCCGCAGTTCTCTTGTCCATGTCCTCTCCGAATGCGAATCACGCCTGGACTTCCCGGAGGAGAACCTAGACTGGGCGCCTGCGGGACAGCTCTGCGGAAATCTCTCCGATGCTGTTTCAAAAATAAAGAATCTCCTGAAATACAGGACCGAAGGAGCAGTCCTGCGGGAAGGCATCCGGATCGTCATCGCCGGAAAACCCAACGTAGGGAAGTCAAGCCTCCTGAACCTCCTGCTCGGATATGACCGCGCAATCGTCACCCCCCTGCCCGGCACGACGCGCGATACTGTCGAGGAGCATGCTGTCATGAGGAATATACCTGTCAGGCTCATAGACACGGCCGGCATACGCGAGGCCGACAACTTAATCGAGGGCAAGGGGATTGAACGGAGCATCGCCTCCATCAGACAGGCGCAGATCATCATCTGGCTCCTCGACGCATCCGCAGATCACGGCGAGGAAATCAGAACCATGAAGGAACATGCCTCCGGAATGGGGAACGTGATTGCCGTATGGAACAAGATCGATCTCCTTGCGAAATCCGCAAACCTTCCATCAACCGGACTTGAGACCGCAGAAGTTTCGGTCGACAAAAACACAGGCGTTGACAAGCTTCTTGACATGATTGAAAAATCCGTCTGGGGTTATCCGCATGCCGACGAACCTGAAACAGCCGTAAGCACAAGACATTCGACATTGCTTGAAGAAGCAATTGATGCATTACCCGATGCAATTGAAAACATAAGGCTCCAGAAATGGGAGCTCTCATCTGTCAATCTCCATTCCGCAGTCTCCGCGCTCGGAAAAATCACCGGCGAAGACGCTTCTCCCGACATCCTCGACGAAATCTTCAGCAGGTTCTGCATCGGAAAGTGATATGGAGTCGTGCAGAAATAACTTTGACATTTGACGGGAAATACAGGTGTTTGGATTCGAGGCGCAAGCCCCGCGCGTATGGGACATACGCAAGGGATGAAGCAACGAAGAAGACAAATACATGGAATTCCGCCCCGAAGGGCTGGCGTTCTTTTGGCCGCTTGTCACACTGTTTGCTCGTAACATATCTTCAGATATGCTCCTCGCAAACATCATGATAATCAATCCAAAATCCAGCCAGCAAATGTAAAAGTTATTTCTGTACGGCTCCTATACGACTTAACCCGACGTTCACTTTGCAGCAGCAGCAGGAGAGAATGTCATCATGTCCCAGGCGTGCGGCAGGAGTTCGGAACTTCCAGGACGATCTACAACCTTGCCCTCGCTCAGTCCTGCCCAATGGGCCGCACGCTCGCGCTGGTCTCCCGCCGATGCATCGAAACCGATCGTCCTGCCCATTCCGAAACGACATGTCCATCCGCTACTTTTGCAGGAAACTTCCTTTCGTCGGAAAGTCTTATCGGGGACATCTGTATCTTACCGTTTTTCTCCAGCACGGCTTCACCTCAGTCCTCATAGTCGCGGAATGTAAATACCCGGTCAGAAACGATCCCGGCACAGAAGATATCCTTGGTCGTAAGACGTCCACCGGGTCCTGCCGTATAGTTGAACCAAGCCGCTCATCGCGGCAGTTTAAATTGCCTGCTCTTACACCATGTCTAAGGTATAACTCCAT
>JBAQUG010000238.1:0-3635 GCA_049297395.1 Victivallales bacterium
CCTTGGCAGAATGTATTATACCAGCAAAATCCCTGACGGGCATCAGAAGAAAGAGAAAATAGAGCTGATGGAGGGCGTTTCCGAGGCGATATCCAATAAGCCGCTGACAGGCTTTTCAGTGTATATCTGCTGCCTCTATCTGGCGGCCTATTCCACTCCGCCTCTCACGTTCATCTACATTAAAAAGTATCTGCTTGTCCCGGACAACATCCTGATCATCATCTCCTCCCTGGCGCTGGCTGGTACCATCCTCGGCTTCCTGTCCGCGGGAAAGATCATCGACAAGGTTGGCATAAAACGGATGCTCCTCTTCGTCCATTTCTCATTTGCGCTGGTAAACCTGACATTGTTCTTCATCGGAACAAATACGGCCTTCAATCTGATCCTAATCACTGTACTGCTGGCGATATACGGCTTCTTCATAGGCTGTTCTTCGATCGCGATTTCAACGGAAATGATGGAGCTTGCCTCGCCGAACAACAAAGCCATATCAATGGCCTTCTGCGGCAGTTGCCATGCCGCAGGATACGGAGGGTCACGTCTTCTGACATCGCTTGTACTTGGCTCCGGTCTGCTGGCGCCGCAGTGGGTCATGGGCCCTATGAAAATCTCCCATTACCAGACGCTTTTCCTGGTGTACGGCTGCGCCATCATGTTCGTCTGCCTTCTACTTGTGCTGGTCCCGGCAATATTCCCCAAGGGCAGCTACCGGTACATGCCGAATTAAATTTCATTTTTCCTTGAAAAACACATCGCCGGGGATGGGGATGTACGGCAGGAGATTCTTTATTCGGAATATCATAATCCTGTATTTCTCAGGAATTGCCTTTTTTCGTGAAGTCTGGTATTCGCGACGATTATTGAGAACATCCGTAGCAGATCCCCCTGCTTTTGGCGGCCTCGTCATACTCGGCAATTATCTTCTCGGTCTCGTAGACCAGAAGCGAAAGGTATTCGCCCTCATAGATGTTCTTCATAATGTCTCCTATAGCCCAGGGCCGTCATATCCGCACATGCCAGTTCTTGGAGAGTTGACAAGGGGCAGCATCATGTCTTTTCCGCACTCATGCCTGGGTGCGCATTTTTTGCAGAAACATTGAAAATCATAGCAGCATCCGGAACAAATCAAAGTTGCGATCTTTTCGCAGGACCTGCATTTTATCTTCGGCTTCAGGTTGTGGGCTAGTAGAATGACATCAGCTATAGGTTTAGCTCCCTGAAAGACATCCAGTACTTCGAGTTCAAGTTCGGTTGTCGTCCCAAAGTCATATTCATGCAGCATGACGGTTCCAGGCTCGAGTACTTTACTCAGCTTGGCCGACATTGAGAGCGGTTTTTCGCCGAAGGGAAAGGCGTCATCATCGTCATCCGCTGGGCGAGATTCGTATCTTGCTCCATTAATATTGAATGCGCTTAAGTGACCACAGCATTCCAGCCACGTATAACGCAGGAAATTATCTATGTCGGAAAGCGTGGCGCCGTCCCAGACCGCAAGCTGGAGCCAGAATTCGGGAAGATGCCTTCCGCAGGCGGATATTTGCATCATGTTTACCGGCTTTGTGTCGGATGCTGATGAAAGTTTCCCCCTGCAAACTTCAAGGTGTCCAGAAATTTTACCGCCTTCGATTTTCTGTCCGCACAGTTTGCACTGTCCTTCCGACTTGAATCTTTTCTTTTTCATATTCATTCTCCTTCCAATTTACACAGGCAGAACCCCGGTCACTCGACGGGATAAGTACCTGTGCCATATTATTTTTCGTACACGAAAATGTCCACCGAGTTTTCAGATTTCATCAACCTGGACGAACCGAGAACAGAAGATCTGCTGACAGAAATGCTTACTGCCTCGACAAAATTATTTTCCAGGCATTTCGTGAGAGCCGCCTTGGTCTCGAGCAGGACGGCTGTGACAACTAGGCGTCCGCCTGGAAGCAGCTTTCTGAACGCTTTTTCAACTATCTGTTTAATGTCCTTTCCTCCTCCTCCGATAAAAATTGCCCTGGCCTTAGGAAGATCGGCGATAGTTTTCAATGCCCCTGCATGTATGGCCTTTGCGTTTGGAAGTCCGAATTCATCTATGTTTTTCTGTAACTGTCCAAATCTTTTCGAATCGGATTCGACTGCAATGACGTTAAGGTCTGGGCAGAGGGAAGCCGCCTCTATGCCTACGGATCCGCTGGCAGCTCCGATATCCCACATTACACCTGGGCCAATCCTGAGTTTTGAGAGGGCAACAGCCCTGACTTCGGAATGTGTTATCATCCTGTTTTCGTGCATGAACTCATGGTCGTCAAGACCGAGCGCGATACTGCTGTTGATGATATCCTCGGTTGGTAGCAGGACGAGTATTGAGAGTCCTCCGACCTTTTGTCCTGTTAAATTTTCCAGAGTTCCTCTGGAAATTTTTTCTTCAGACATGCCTAAATTCTCTGCAATTACTGCCTTCCTCTCCTTGCAGCGGGGGAACTTTGCGACCAACTTTGCAGCAAGCCCGGACGCTGTGACCTTGTCATCGCAGTAAATAACCGACTTGCTGGAATTGAGAATGTTCCTGTATGGAGCTTTTTTCCCGCCGTGGACAGTGAAAAGAGCAGCGTTATCCCATGATATCCTGAGTTTTGAGAAAAGAGACTGCATTGCTGAAACGTTAGGCATTATCTCAATTTCTGAATCTTTGAAGTGAGAACCAAGCTTTGAGCCTATCCCATGGAATAATGGATCGCCTGAAGCGAGGATGGCGATGCGTTTGCCTGCAGACATCTTTTTGAGCTCGGAAATAACTTCGAGTATTCCAGACTTGAGCACGATCTTCTGTCCCTTGAACTCAGGGAAGAAATCAAGAAGTCTTTTGCCGCCGGCAAGCACGTCGGACTGCATGACCTTGCCCCTGGCATGAGGTGTTATGCATTCTGGAGACACTCCGCATCCGATAACTGCAATTTTACTTTTCATGGTTATAAGTTGCTTTTCCTCGTCACTGTTTTTCCATCCGTATCAAAAACTACTACTTCGATATTCGAGAATCCAGTCCAGTTGAAGAAGTTCCCAAGGGCTTTTCCGGCAAGCTCGTTCATCATCTGCAGGGCCGGATCCGGCTTTATGAAGTTCAATATCTCTCTTACGGTGGCTGATCCTCTGATTCTTTCAACTGTCTTCCCTGTGAACCCAAGCTGTTCTGCGAATTTCGCAAGTCCGCCGAACTGCTGCTTCACGTTATGGGCATGGGTGTTCTTGTGCCCTTCCGCGTATTTGAGGAGCTTTCCTGGCATGCAGGCGACGGTTATCTTTTCAAAACCGAGAGATGACGCATGTTTAATTGCCGGATTGATGAAGTCGCCGATCCTTATTATTCCCTGATCTGGAATCTCCGGATACATCTTCCCGATTGCCTTGGCAGTAGTGCCGCCAGTACAGAGGGCTATGTGTCTGATTTTCTGGAGCTTTGCTCCGTCCAGGAGGATCGTGACAGTCTTAAGATATGCCTTATTGGAGTAGGGGACTACTATGCCGCTGGTGCCGAGGATAGAAATGCCGCCCTTGATCCCAAGCGTAGGGTTGAGTGTCTTCTTGGCGATTTTTTCTCCATTCTTCACGGATATTTCCAACAGGAAGAGTCCGGTAGTCTTGAATTTACA
>JBAQUG010000239.1:0-8490 GCA_049297395.1 Victivallales bacterium
TAAGCGTTAAGCTGGGCGTATCAGCCTTATTTAATGCAATCAAGTATGGCTCTTTCGCCGAAAGAGCCTCGAGCCACTTTCGGCGAAAGTGGCATACTTTAACAAAATACGCCCAATTCCCCTATCCGAGCCGGGACAGGCAACATACATCAACTTCTCGTATCCCAATATGCGTATAGTAGATAGGGCTTTAGCCTGTCCCATGAATTCAAGGATGGTACATCCTACTCTTTTTCCGGCTAAAGCCGGTACTCCGAGCGCGTTTAACTTGAAATCAACCTTTTAGCCGCGATGACAAAGGCGCACGAGTCCCGCCTTTAGGCGGAAGAATTCTCAGTTCAATATTCGTTTGTAGTCAAGCCCGCAAGGGTCGTTTTACGCTAGTCAAAAAAATCCCGCCGGATGGCGGGATTTTATATCTTCATTTGTTCTTGCTAAGGAGTCGTTCCTAAAGGCTCAGCTGTTCGCCAGCCTTGACTTCAATTCCTCGAGCTCTTTTTTCAGGGCTTCGGGGAGCCTGCTGCCGAATTTCTCATAGTACTGGGAGATGTCGGCGAGCTCGTTCTTCCATCCTTCGGCATCTACGGAAAGAAGCTGCTTCATGTCATTGCAGCAGATATTTAGACCTTCGGTATCAAGATCTTCAAGCTTGGGCAAGTTGCCAATGGCCGTAGGAACGGCCTTGACGTTTGACTCAATCCTGTCGCAGATCCATTTTAGGACGCGGCTGTTGTCGCCATATCCCGGCCAGAGGAATTTCCCATCTGCATTCTTACGGAACCAGTTCACGAAATATATTTTTGGAAGGTTTATACGGTCAGTATGCTTTGCCATCGAGAGCCAGTGGGCAAGATAGTCTCCCATGTGATATCCGCAGAAAGGAAGCATCGCGAACGGATCGCGGCGGAGAACACCTGCTTTTCCAAGGGCTGCGGCAGTGGTTTCCGAACCTGCTGAAGAGCCCATGAATACTCCGTGTTCCCAGTTGAACGCCTCGTTCACTAGAGGAATTGTCGAAGGACGGCGTCCACCGACAAGTATCGCAGAGATTGGAACGCCTTCGGATTTCTCCCAGTCGGGATCTATTACAGGACACTGTGAGGCCGGTGCAGTGAAACGCGCATTGGCATGTGCGGCCTTGCGTCCGCAGTCAGGAGTCCAGTCCTTGCCTTCCCAGTCGATTGCCTTTGCCGGAGGAGGAACGCCCATGTCCTCCCACCAGATGTCGCCTTCAGGAGTGAGTGCGACATTCGTGAAAATGGAATTCTTCGTTACAGAAAGCATGGCGTTCGGATTTGATTTCATCGAGGTTCCCGGCGCTACTCCGAAGAAACCTGTTTCCGGATTGATGGCATAGAGTTTTCCTCCTTTGCCGATCCTCATCCAGGCGATGTCGTCGCCGAGGCATTTTACAGACCAGCCCGGAAGGGTAGGCTGCATCATTGCGAGGTTCGTCTTTCCACAGGCGCTAGGGAAGGCGGCTGCGAAGTAATATTTCTTCCCTTTCGGAGATGTAAGGGAGAGGATGAGCATGTGCTCTGCCATCCATCCTTCTTTTCTGGCGACGACTGAGGCTATGCGGAGCGCTAGGCATTTTTTGCCGAGGAGCGCATTGCCGCCGTAGCCGGAGCCGTAAGACCATATTGAAGGTTCGTCAGGAAAATGGACAATGTATTTCTTTGCCGGGTCAGGCTCGCAAGGCCATGGAACGTCCTTCTGGCCGGGCTTCAGCGGAGCGCCGACAGAGTGCATGCAGGGAATGAAGTCAGCCCTGTCTCCGAGGACATCCAGGACCTTCTTGCCCATGCGCGTCATTATCTTCATGTTGACCACAACGTAGGCGGAATCGGTGATTTCAATTCCTATTTTGGCGATCGGGGAATCAAGAGGGCCCATGGAGAAGGGGATCACGTACATCGTGCGTCCTTCCATGCACCCATTGAAAAGACCCTTGATCTTGGCCTTCATTTCGACGGGATCGGCCCAGTTGTTCGTCGGACCTGCGTCATCCTGTTTTGTCGAGCAGATGTATGTGCGGTCTTCGACGCGTGCGACGTCGCTGGCGTGTGAACGGGCGAGGTAGCATCCGGGACGGAGCTTCTCATTGAGTTTCGTGAAAGTGCCGTGCTTGACAAGTTCCTCGCAGAGACTCTTGTATTCCTCCTCAGATCCGTCGCACCAGTGGACATGGAGTGGCTTGCAGAGCTTGACAGCATCATCTACATATGCCAGAAGCTTTTTGTTTTTTGTAAGACTTGATATCATTTGCATACCTCGTTTATATAATGATTTTATGATTTGGCGATCTTATGGTATTAAAAATCGCCGGAACTAGAGGCTTCTGCCTGTAATTCTCTTGTAGGCGTCAAGATATTTATCACGTGTCTTCGATACAATATCATCAGGAAGGTCTGGAGCTGGTGGTGTTTTAGTCCAGTTGAGGCTTTCGAGGTAGTCCCGGACGAACTGTTTGTCGAGGCTTGGCGGATTTCCGCCGATCCTATACTGGTCCGCTGGCCAGAAACGGCTTGAATCAGGGGTCAGGACTTCATCTATGAGTATGAGTTCATCGTTCAATACGCCGAATTCGAATTTGGTGTCGGCGAGGATGATTCCCCTTGCCGCGGCATAATCCGCTGCCGCATTGTAGACCTTTATGGAGAAGTGCTTTGCTTTTTCAGCGAATTTCGCACCGACCGCATCCTTGGCCTTTTCAAAGCTGATGTTTTCGTCGTGGGTGCCGAACTCGGCCTTTGTAGAAGGGGTGAAAAGAGATTCGTCGAGTTTCTCAGCCTGATAGTATCCTTTGCGGAGCGGAATGCCGCATACCGTGCCGGTCTGCTGGTAGTCCTTCCAGCCGCTTCCCGTTATGTAGCCGCGGACAATGCATTCGATAGCAAGAGGCTTGGCCTTCTTGACCAGCATTGAACGGCCCTTGAGATCCTTGGAATATTTCTTCAGTTTTTCGGGATACTTTGAAACATCTGCCGTGATCAGATGGTTGGGCATCCATTCCATGAGATCAAACCAGAAGAGGGAAAGACCCGTGAGCACTTTTCCCTTGTCCGGAATGCCGTTCGGCATTACGACATCAAAGGCGCTGATCCGGTCGGTCGCGACGAAGAGAAGGGAATCCCCGAGATCATATATGTCCCGGACTTTTCCGCGTTTTGGTGGTGGAAGCCCGGGCATGTCCGTCTCGAGCAGCGCCTTGTTCCTGTCGTACTTCATTGATATCGGTCTCCTGTCGTCGGTCGTCCGTCGTCAGTATTGGAATTTGAATTACTTCGATATTCCTTGTTCGATATTGGATATTCGATCAGGCCTCGATGGAGGTGATCTTCACCTTTGTAAGCTCTGAACGATGGCCTTTTGTCTTCTTGTATCCCTTGCGGCGCTTCATCTTGAATGCGATGAGCTTGGGGCCGCGGTAGTGCTTGATGATCTCGCCTGTGACGGTGGCTCCCTTGAGGAGCGGGCTGCCGAATTTAAGATCCTTGCCTTCTCCAGCTACGAGGACTTCCGAGAAAGTCACTTTTTCACCTTCTTTTCCATCCATGAGATCAACGTCGATGATGTCATTCTTGTTGACCCTGAACTGTCTTCCGCTTGTTGCGATAATCGCGTACATTTTTCCTATCTCCTGAATTTATTGATATGACTATAAAATTATGCCACCTGTACGGTGGCTCCAAAAAAATCTCCAGACTTTTTCCAAAGAGCCGGTTAATATACCGCATTGACATGCTCTTGCAACTATTTTATTAAAAATTGAATATTTTCTTAAAATCCTTTGAGTCTCGCCGGCTTTGGGTTAAATTTAATTCAAAGTATTTAAAAGAAACAAAGAGGAAGAAACATGGTAACAGCAATTGTACTTATCAACGTTCAACGTCCTAAGCTCAAAGAAGTTACAGAGAATGTAATGAAGATCAAGGGAGTTTCAGAACTCTATACGATCGCAGGAGAATATGATCTGGCGGCCATCGTGCGCGTCAAGGACAGCAAACAGCTTTCAGACATTATTGTCGACAAGATGCCCCACCATATAGAAGGTATAACGCACACCAAGACCCTTATCGCCCTCGATGTCGAATCCAAGATCGACCTCGCAAAGGCGTTCAAGATAAAATAAATCGCGGACGATTTATTTTATTTCGGCCTGAAATCAGACGGCGGTTTCCCGAAATGTTTCTTGAAGGCGCGGCTGAAATGAAAGGCGCTTGAATAGTGCAGGCGTGCGGCTATTTCAGAAAGTTTCATTTCAGTATCTCTCAGCCATGACAGTGCCCTGTTAAGCCTGAGATTCTCGTAGTATGACTTCGGAGAGATTCCGGTGGCGTTGATGAAAACCTGGCGGAACCTGCCCTCGCTCAGGTACGCTTTTTTTGCGAGAGTCGCAATCGACAGGGGGTTTTCGGCCGAGGCCTGCATGATTGTGATCATGTTCCGGATCTTCTCGCGGCCAGGATTGATTTTCCTGCTGCCTTCCTTCCAGCACCTGTGCCATTTCCGCAGAAGAAGATTGATTGATGCAGCGGCTTCTTCCGCAGCCATATCGCCGCAGGTCAGAAGCCTTGCGCTTCCAGTAAGAGTTTCAAGTTCATCCTTGACTTGCCTGATGTTGATCACTGTACTGACAGGAAATTTCAAGGTGCTGGGGTATTCACACTCTATCCACCAGAAAGACCATCGGGGTTTGATGCATCCATATCCTGCAATCAGTTCCGGTGCGAGATTGACAAGCGTCTCCGGCAGACATTTAAGTCTTTTTCCATTTTTCAGTTTCACATATCCCTCTCCGGCGAGTGTGCGTAAAACTATATGGCCTTTCAAAGGATATCCCTTTGTCCAGACGGGCTGGTAGCTGAGATCCCCCCTAACTTCCCAGACACGGCGGACATTCAGAGTACCGGATGAAGTAGTCTTTCCAGGTGAAAACAGCTGGTCGTGCATAAATAAAATTTCCCGGACGGTAAATTTTCAGTCTTGAAAATTTATCATGCGAAAAGTATATGCAAATAGTTGATTTTGCCATTCAAGATATAAAATATAGGCATAGTTTAAGTGTATTGAAAAAGTAGGACGGGCTTTCTAGCCCGTTCATTAAATTTGGAAAAGCAGGCTGGAAAGCCTGCCCTACTAAAACGGAGGTTTCAAACATGGCTACGTTGCGTGAGAATCTGCTGGGATCTTTGAGGAGACAGGGTTTTGACAAGGTTCCAATCGATCCCAATTGCTTCTGTCCGGACCAGCTCGAAGCCTTCAAAAAACGTTTTGGACATGGCGACTTCCATAAATGGTTCGGCTCCTCGTGCAGGGGGTTCGGAATATCCGAGGAACAGAAGTTCACTGATTGGAAAAGATACTACCGGCATGAGGAACTGCCACCCGACACCACCTTCGGTTCTACCGGCGTAGGGCACTCGCATCAGCCGGGATGTTTCCACATGACCCGCATGCACCATCCCTTGAAAGGGGAGGATCGTACGGTAGAGGAAATTAGGAACTATCCGCTCCCGAAATTCCGTGCAACCGCCCTTGAAGAAGCGAAAAAGAAGATCGATGACCTCAGGAAAGAAGGACTGGCGTCAATGGCCGGAATGGCATGTACCATCTGGGAGGGATCCTGGTACATGCGCTCCATGGAGGATCTGATGATAGACATGCTCAGCGAAGATGAACGCGCCGTCGTCCTTTTCGACAGGGTCACCGAGCTTTCCTGCGAAAGAATCCGCATCGCCGCCAAGGCCGGTGCGGACCTTGTTCAACTCGGTGACGATATCGGCATGCAGTTCACCCCCATGATGAGCGTAGAACTGTGGCGCCAGTGGCTGAAACCCAGGCTTGCCAAGGTTATTTCCGAAGCCAGGAACATCAAGCCCGACATTCTTGTTTTCTACCATTCATGCGGATTCGTCCTTCCATTTCTGGAGGATCTGATTGAAGTCGGAGTCGACATCCTGAATCCTGTCCAGCCAGAATGCATGAAATTCGAGGACGTCCACAAGCTTGTCGGCGGCAGGATGTCATTCTGGAGCACGATTGGGACGCAGACCACTCTTCCTTTTGGAAAACCAGATGAAGTGAAGGAGCTTGTCTGGAAAAATCTCAGGATCTGCGGCAAACAAGGAGGAATAGTGATCGGGCCGACGCACATGGTCGAACCCGAAGTCCCCTGGGAGAACCTGGTGGCGATGAAGGAGGCATGCGAGGAATACAAATAAATTTTTACGAGGCAAAAAATTGCTTCTGGCGTGACAATGATGCAAAGCCCTGCCTTTTAATTTTTCGACCAATCAGACGTGTTATCGCTCTTACAGCCTTAACGGTGCCATGCTGGACATATCTTTGTATTACAATTATTTATACTTATACCTTTGGCCTTGCGCATTTTAGTTTTCCACCGTTCCTGAACGACTGTCTATAGAATTACTCTTCCAGCCACAGGATGGAAGTGACGCCGCGGGGATAGTATTTGCTGCCTTTCGCGATGCCGTTGATTATCTGGTCGCTCCAGGCCCAGTATCCTGAATCGCTGTTCACGAGCCAGCTTATGTGGGCCGCATCGGCCCTGGCTCCTGCTCTTCCCCATTTGAATCCAAGTATTTTCCTGTAGACGAACTGGCAGAGGTAGTTCTTGCTGAGCCAGGTGTTGTTGCTTGTCGATGAAATCTTCCATCCTCCATCGTCACAGAGGCATATTCCAGGCACAAGAACAGTCTGGATATGCTGCTTAAGCGCTTTAATCAGCGGGGCATATTTCCCGTTCTCATTCAATGCTTCGGGGCACCCTGTGAAAAGGGGGAATACAAGCCCTTCTATCCCGGGGATGATCTTTGAATCGTTGCCTTTCTCGAAGACGGCCGGGATATATCCTTTTCCGGTCTGTTTTGATGCAATGGTCCTTGCGCAGAGTTCAGCCTGACGGCCTGCGATATTCGCAAGTTTTTTTCTGCCGGTAGATGCGAAGATCTTTTCCAGGGCAACATAGGAAGCCCACGACTTCACAGCCAGATAAAGGTTGTTCCTGGACTGGCCGAGCGAGATGTCAAGGCTGTCATAGGTCGTAATCTCGGCACCGTGCATTGTCCTGCTGCTGTCGAGAGCCATGACACCATCCCTCTTATCAGGATCAGGATTGTCGCGGTTCAACAGGCTTATGAGGCATTTCTCAAATATAATAATGTTCTTCTTCAGCCATTTCCCGTCCTTTGTCCCGTTATAGTAGACGGCTCCGCAGAGAATCCAGTTGACAAGCTGTTCGTGCGTCATATGGGAAAAGCATCCGTCCAGGCCGTGCTTCTCATAGCAGGAACAGCCGGGCCTGCTGAATACGTTGTTGTTCCCCATGTCATGGGTAAAGCTGATTCCTCCGGGATGGAGCTTTGTCTCACCCGGAAATTTTACCTTGTCGGAATAACTGTATCTGGATACATAGAGATCAAGCACGTTGCGGACTGTCCAGGGATTCATCTTCATCTCAAAGAAGAGCTGGTCGACAGTAAGATCGAAGGTGTTAAACATCCTATATTCGCCTTCATTGACAACCCATACAGGCTTGTTTCCCACCTGCAGGAGTTCGGTCGAGCCATAGTAGCTCCTGATCGCGTGTGACAGCATGAACTTCTGGTTGCCGGAAATTCCTGATTTTTCGACCATTGCGTCTGCGAGATCCGCAGTTTTCCTGTATCTGTCAAATTTTTTAAGTGCGAAACCCGCAACCTCCTCGATATTCCTGAAAAAGCGGGTGTAGAGGTAGTTTGTCTCTATTCCAGTAGTTGCCACCCCGCCCCTGTAGAAGCAGACAGCCGCCCTGAAGGTTCTCTTAATGCCCGGAGGAACTGTGAAAACTATTGCTCCGACCTGACCTATTGCAAATCCGATATTCTCCATTATTTCCGGGCTGATGATATCTTCTATCGAGAATGCAAGACCCGAATAAGCATCCTTTTCGACAGTGGCTATCGCAGTGAGAGGACCTTGCCCGATTCCCTTTATTTTTCCCCCGGTTGTATCGTCAATCCTCCGCATTCCAGAGTATGGATCACTGCCCTGATATCCAAAATATGCGCGGCGTGAAATCCTGCCTTTTGAGTTATCGACAGTTATCTCCACGAAAACAGCCGGTATCACGGCTTCCTTGACTTCCGCGGATTTCGCAGAATCCGGATCGGGGATGGACTTGAACGGGGAATATATCCTGAAAGTCAGATCTCCTGCGGACCATGTATCGCTGGCGGCCTTGAAATCACGGAGGATCTTCTTCTGTTCAAACGGTATGACTTTGACATTGTTATTCTCTTTAGATGAATCCTTTTCAATGTCAAATCTGGCCTTTTCATCAGCCGTTGATTCACTGAAAGGAAGTGCTTCAAATACATTTTTCCGTTTCGTTTCAAGGCCGATGAATATATTCTGGTCGGAGGGTCTGGTAAGTTCGAGTCCGAGTCCTCCCTTTGCCCCCTTGTAGCCGAGTGTGAAGCTTGC
>JBAQUG010000240.1:0-4936 GCA_049297395.1 Victivallales bacterium
CAGTTCTCTTCCCGTTGCTCCCCACCCTACATCGCTGTAACGCAGTTACGTTCAGATACAGACCGGAGATCGTATGTCTGGAGAGGACTTTCACCTCCCCATGATGTGCGCCTCACAGGCGCACGAGCCGATGCCGTCAGCATCAGCATGCCAATCGGTTCACACGAAGTATGCACGCTGAGCGACCAGGCAAGCATCAGGCGAGGATTCATCGGTTCCGACCAGATTTCAGCAAGCGGCGCATTCCGCTCGCTCACAGGCGGCAGGCTCGTCCTCGACGTGGCGAAGAAAATGGAGAAATACTGCCCGGACGCAGTTCTCATCGACTATGCAAACCCTGTGGCGGCCTACAGCGGAATGGTCAACAACCACACGAAGATAAGGGCGTTCGGAATATGCGGAGGCTATGCCAACCACCGCTGGGATCTAACGAGAATCATCGACCGTAAAGATGAATACTGCGAAAAATTCAAGGTTGTCGCCGCAGGCATAAACCACCTCAGCTTCATACTCAGGGGAACCTACCATGGCGAGGATATCTACAAGCTTCTCGGCGACGCTGTCTTCACAAAGGATCCTAAAATCCTCGCCGCCGCACTCTTCGCGTATCCAATCAACCAGAATACCAGACAGGGAAGAGCGCTATTCAAGGAACTGCTCCTGATACACAAAAATGAGATTGATCCCGTCTTCCAGAAGGCCAAGGATTATATCTGAGGGCCCTCCAATAATCATTCCAATAGCTTTCCGTACGCGGAACGCAGGCAGCCAATGTCAGTGCCCAGAACCAAGAATGTAAAACCACGGTCGATGCAAGCTTGCGCATTCATTCCGCTTTTAAGCATCATGCCTGCGGTTTTCCCATATTTTCTGGCGGCAGCCAGCACCGCAAGTTCGGCCTTGACAACTTTCTCGTCATCGAATTTATTGTAGCACCCTAGATTAAGCGAAAGATCGGAGTGCCCGACAAAGAGGACATCCACTCCCTCTACCGCCGCAATCGCGTCAATGTTTTCCACCCCGTCCGCATTTTCAATTTGCGCCACACAGAGCAGATTCCTGTTGGAACGGGCGAAATAATCCTTGAAATCCGTACCATATCCGGAGGCACGCGAACTGCCTGTCAGACCGCGTCTGCCCTCTGGCGGATAGCGCATGAAATCGACAAGGTCCCGTGCGTCTTTCGAAGTTTCCACCATCGGACACATGATCCCGGCCGCACCAAAATCCAACACTTTCTTGATGTACTCGTTCCGCAGATATGGAATCCTGACAATTGGTGCAGTTTCAAATCCGTTCAATGCCCGGATCATCCGCAAAACTGTCCCCTCGTCACCGAGTCCATGCTCCATATCCAGTACCAGATAGTCGAACCCGGCATGAGCGGCCAGCTCAACTGCAAACTCAGTGCCGGAAGCGATAAACAGCCCTCGTGTAATTTGTTTCCCAACTTTGTCCTTGATGAATTTCATGATGCCTCCAGATTCTTGATGGCTTGGGCGATCTTCCCTAAACTATATTCCTTAAGGGACAGGTTCAAATCATTTTTGCTGAGGAAAAAACTTCCATTCTTGTCAAAGTAGCCCATGTAATGGCGGATCATGGTTTTCCACAGCATGTTCCTCAAGGTGTAAAACCAGATTCGCGGTTTGAAGCTCTCATCGACCGAGGAAATGGATGAATATGATTCGAGCAGGATTTCCATGAATTCCGGGGAATTGAAGCAGTTGACAATGCCGAGGTCATCCGCCGGATCACCGATCACCGCATCGTCCCAGTCGATCACCGCGCAGATCTTCTCCGGCGTGCCAAGGATGTTCCAGTAGGCAAAATCCCGGTGGAGCAATGAACCCTCCTTTATATTGAGCCACGCATGGCGGCTCTCAAGAATCTGCTCTATCTGCCGGATCGTTCCGGCGCTCAGGATTTGCTTGTCCTGCAAATAACCGAGGTGTTTCGGCAGGCACTTGTTGAAGTATGCCTCCCATGTCGGATCAATTCCACAGATTCTTTTCTCACTAAGTAAAATCCCGATATCAACAAAACCGAATTTCGGATGCCTGTGCTGGTGGAGCCTGGACAGGAAGAGCCCGGACTCGCGTGCAATGCTCTGGAGGTCCAGCGTATCCTGCCGGTAAAACGTATTCAATGACGGGGTATCCAGGAACTCCATGATCTGATAGCGTACCGGAAATTTCTCCAAGTCTACACTGGTGGCAAAGACTTTGGGAACCGGAAGTCCCGACCTGCCAAGCTCCTCCATGACTGCACTTTCAGCGAGCATGTAGCAGTCGTCCGACAAGCCATCGTCGGTACGTAATAAAAACTTCGCTTTCCCATCGCTGAAGCAATAGGCGAAATGATTGCCATCCACCTTCAAGTGTTTGAATTCAAGAGGTTCTTTTCCAAGGAATTCGCCGACTATCGACTTAGCAATCGCTGTTGAACCCTCCGTATACTTGTCGGCAAAATAAAGCTCCTTTTTTGATTCGACGCTCAGAGGATGGTCGCACTTCCAGTAAAAAACATCACTGCGCATTTAAACTCCCCAGCCGTGCGGAATATGACTGCACCGCCGGATGTTTCAGCAGTACTTTTCCTGACACATTTCCCCCGGCAAGAACATCCTGCTCGGTGAAAACTGCAAGCAGGATTTCGCCGGATTCGCGCTTACGGTCATACTGCACGTAAATGCGTCCGTCAGGAGCCTGGAATCCGTCGGGGTAGCTGACATCATAACGCTCATCTAGCAGCAGTCCTCCCTGCCAGGTAACACCTTCGTCCTTTGAGACATAGGCCGTCAAATGCGAACGTTGTTCCGTTTCAACCGGGTTGGAGTATCTCACAAGCAGCGCATTGCCGGATGCCAGCCTGGTAAGGAAAAATCTTGCGGCTGCGGTGAAAAACGGGGTTTTCACCGGAGCACTCCACGTATTTCCCTCGTCAGACGACTCGCTCTGAGTCATCCCGTGGCAGTCGCGCATGTACATCAGCAGGCTCCTGTCCTTGCGCTCTATAAGCATCGGCTCATCGAACGACATGTCGAATAAATTGGAGACATGTCCGCGCAATTGCCAGCTTTTGCCCTGATCGGAAGAGGCGAGGATGTTGCTGCCGCGAAACCTGTCGAGGTCACGAAAGAGCTTGCTCCGCCCCTGGAACGCGTGATGGTCCTGCTCCACGGTCATCAGGCCGCGATGCCAGAGCGCAACCGGCAGAAGCCAGGTGCCGTTTTCGAGCACGGTCGGCTTGTTGAGCGCCGCACCGTGCCAGAGCCTCACCGGCACGGACCAATTCGGTTTTCCATCATCCGGATTTTCGCAGATCGACTGCCAGACACCGCCACGTCCGTCGTAGAAGCCAAGACTCTGCATGACAAAGAAGAACAATCTGCCGTCGGGCGCGGTCCACAGATTGCCGACCACGGCCGAAATATGGACACCGCCCGGAATAAAGCCGGGATCGACGATGAAGTCAGGTTTTGAAAAGGTTTTGCCGTCGTCGTCACTATGCGCCAGGAGCATTACGGCGCCGTCGCCATCCTCATTGCCGAACCAGGCGATCCAGATTCTCCCCTTCGGAGTCCGCGCCATGCCGCTGCTCATCGTGTAATCGTCGACTTCTGGGTAATAGCGCAGCGGAACTTCAGGACTGATCACCGGCGGAACCAAAGAATACTTCAAACTTGCCTCGATATAGCGGTCGTACATTTCCGGATCAAACTTTCTAGACATGATGCCCTCTCTCCTTATAATGGTTGTATATGTTCAATAATTAACGTTTTCAAATTTTCGCAATCCCCGTTTTTCAGGTATTTCATCATTTTACGGTGGTCGCTGACTGATTTCCTGATTGCTGCCGGGCTGTGGAACTTATTCCGGTATTTCCGGTCGAACATCAGGACGATCACCTGCGAGAAGACCTTCAAAACCCGATTCCCAGTAATCTCAACTAACGTCAGATGGAACTCCAAATCCAAGGCGTCTGCCCTGTCCGGATTATCGGTTGACTGCTCCATCTGGTCTATCAGAGAATTCAGCCGATCAATCAAAACCGGCGTTGCCAGCCTGATCAGAAGAGGAGCCTGTGCCAGCTCGAGAAAGAGCCTGGTCTCCTTCAGCTCCTCAAGCCCGACTCCGGCAATCTGCAGCTGCAGGCCCAGGGTCTCGCCGATATCACCGGCAGTCGGAGCCTTGACAAAGGTTCCGCGTTTGGCGCTGCGTTCCAGCACGCCAAGCATGGTGAGGTGGTTGATAATCTCCCGGAGGGTTCCCCGCGAAACCTTGAATTTGCCTGCCAGCTCCATTTCATTGGGCAGCCTGTCGCCCACATTGAGCGCAGTGATATATTTCTTTACTGTCTCCAACAGCATATGGTACAAGCCTCCATTATTTGTTCTACATATACTAGTGATTTGTTTGACAATTACAAGTATCTTTCTCATTTTTTTGAAAATATTCCCAGAGTCATCCAATTAGGAGCCGTGCGGAAATAACTTTTACATTTGGCGGAAAATACAGGCGGTAAATATTCACTGAACCATGTTCGTTCAGTGAATCTTTACATCTAATAAAACGCGAAATGAACAGTCCTTCCTATTTATTTTGAGTACGGATTCAGTAAACGAGCGTAGTTTATTGAATACGTACAATGCATGGATTCCCGTCCCAAGGGGCTGGCGTTCTTCCGGCCGCCTATCACGTTGCTCAATCGTCGGATATCTTCAGATATGCTCCTCTTTCGCACCATGATAATCCATCCGAAATCTCCGCCAGCAAATGCCCAAGTTATTTTTCAGCGGACCCTAAGCCGAGGTAATTTCAAAAGTACAGGAATTTGGGGCGAGAGCAAAAATTTTTTGGAAAAAGTTTCTTTCCCTCGCCCCAATCCCCACTTCCTTTTACAAAAACTTTTATCTTCCATCTGATTGCAGTTG
>JBAQUG010000241.1:0-2637 GCA_049297395.1 Victivallales bacterium
CCCTGAGCCTGTCGTTGTCGGAATCCTTGTTCCAGGCGATCTGCTCTTCAAGGAGCGGACTGACATCGGACGTATGCCACAGGTACTGTGCGTCAACTGGGACGCGTGAGAAGCCCGGACCGGACCAGTCGAGCCTGAGGGCCGCCGAACCGCTGTATTCAAAATAATCAAGACGTATCTGGTGGACTCCGGCGTTAAGATATATGTCGGCGCATTTTTCAGTGAAGCCGTGCATGAAGTCGTTGTCTACGAGGACTATCTTGTCCAGTGAAAGGCGTGAGCCCTCATCGCTGGCGAGATAGAACCTGTAGGATCCGGTGGCGGGGACATCGACGTATCCGCTGAACGAGACTCCCATGCAGTCAGCCAGCCCGCTCGCGAGGATCGCCCCTGAAGTCGAGTCGAATGCCGGGCTCGCCGCAGAGCCTGTGGAAACGGGCGACAGGGTGTCGAAGTCCGGCAGCTTCGTCCACGTGCCCTGGTAATATTTCACAAGGAGTCCGGGCGTCACGTCCTGTATTGTCGACTTGACGTCGGATACGGGCGCGAGCGTCGGATTGGATCCCATGAGGTATTCCTGATAATTATTGAGACCGTCATTGTCGGGGTCTTCGTAGTCATACATGGGCTGGTTTCCGAAATATTGCTGCTTCCATGTGAAATACGCGTTCTGTTCGGCGGTGAAGTCCGGGGTGACCAGGAGGGGGAGGCTTTCGTCCGAGGGAACGTCGTTCACGTCATACGCTGTTACCGTATATGAATATGTATGGTTTTCCGACTCAAGCGGGATGTTTGCAAGAGTCTGAGGGGTGACAGTTGCTATTTCAATGCCGCCCCTGAACACCTTGAAGTTCTTGAGGCTGTAATTTCCCGAAGGCGGGATCCAGTCCCAGGAAAGGGTGAATGTATCGACGTATTTCGCCGCAGCGAGATTATAGGGTGCAGTGGGCTGTCCGGATACAAAAAGCACTTCTCCCGTGGCATTGGGATCTGAAAGAGTTGAGACTGTGGCGCCATGCCCATGGTCGCAGGTGGTGCGGAATCCCTTGTCATGCCTGACATTCCTGATATCGTATTTGATGGCGGAGCCGCCGGCTACGGTGACATAGGCCTTCAGGTCGTATTTATGGCCCTTGTACATGGGGACCAGCGCTTCTCCGCCCATGAGCGTGAACCTCCTGATGTCGGAGGGTACCGGCGTCTTCGGATAGACTTCAGTTCCACTGGTGTTCGTGACATCGACCATGCCGGACATGGCGGTTCCTTCCGGAGTCTTGAAGCTGACATTGATCGTCCCGAGCTGCCAGGAGGTGATCTTGTCGTATTTCAACTGGCTCCTGGCATTGTCTTCAATGTTCTTCGCAGCCTGGATGGCAAGGAGCGCGCTGTCAAAAGCCGACTGCTCGTAATTGTCGTAGTAGAGCAGATCCGGAAAATTCCAGAAATACCTGCTGGACACGCTGTAATGGATCGAATATGCGAAATGGGATGTCGACCCCGGGAAGAAATCGAAGAATCTCATGAGCTGGGTCTTGTGCCCGTTGAGCGATGTGACCAGTTCCAGTCTTGTGGCGTATGTACTGAAAATGGAGTGCCTGAACATCGCGAGCCTGTTGAGCGTGTTGAAGACTGAAGGCTCATGGTCGGACATGAAGTTGAGGGAATAATCATAGAGGGTTTCGGCGGCGTCCGGATGCCCCTTCTGCCAGTGCTCCTCACCGAGTTCCACAAGCTTGGACTGGAGATACAGCTCTGCGAAGGAGTGCCCGAGAAAATTATCCAGGAGGATCTGGTCCAGCTCCTGCTGGTCCGCGACGCGCTCGGAATCGGAAGACGGATGCACGCCTTCCTCTATGATGGCCATTTCACGGTCTATGAAGCCGGACAGTATCGGGACATTGATCTGGGTAAACCCGACGTTCGCATGGCCCAGGGCGGTCAAGGCATTCTGTACAGCCAGTATCAGATTGTCCGCGGAGAGTCCAAACGGGTCGATCGAATCCACTATCTGCTGTACGACTGCGGCATTTTCAATCTCCAGATTCTTCAGGGTCCTGATGGTGAGAGTCGCGCCCGGCAGTGAGAGCTCGCTGCCGGAGTATGCCTTGACGATATATACATACGTGGTATCGGGCGTAAGTCCGGTGTCCGTAAATTCAGGCTGCGGCACTGAAGCGATTTCGACGCCATCCCTGCAGATCTTGTATCCTTCCGGGGTGGGAGTTCCGTTTGAAGGGAGCCAGGAAATGATCGCCCTGGTGAACGTCGCCTGGTAGAGTTCGGGGTTGCCTGGAGTTGATGGTGGTTGTGCTATGGTGGATAAAAGCATTGTGAAAAGCAGGAATACCGCACAAGCGGCCTGCATCATCTTATTTTCCATTGTACTCGCTCTCCTGATTATATATTTGATAAAGCATGCGTATTTTACAAGGACGTGTCCACGCAACCATTAGACCCCGGCGTGCCGGAATAAAACGTGTACAACTAACAATATTTTTATAATTGTCAAGCTATAGTTTTTCATTTAAATAAATTCAAAGAGGAATTTATTAAAATGAAAAACTATAACAGGAATCAGGCTGATTCCTGCGGGGAATGTTCTAGGACATTTTCCAGGCAGCCGCTCCGTTTTTCGAT
>JBAQUG010000242.1:0-9662 GCA_049297395.1 Victivallales bacterium
CTCCAGACAAATGCTCAAACTTCTTTTCTTGTTTTATCAAATGCCATTTTATTTGTTCTCAAATAAAATAGCTCATGCTGGTTTTCTTTATTTCCCTTATTGAACAGAAAAGCTGTCCGGCTGCCAGATCATTCTCCCTGGAAATAGAACTGAATACGGAATGCAGATCATTCCAGTTGCCTGCATGTATCATGGCATACAGGTTGAACGGGAACCTGTCGTCCATCACCCTTTGATAGCAATGTGTTATAGCTGGATACCCGGCAAGTTCCCTTCCCTTTTCCTCAATCCTGTCCTCGGGGACATTCCACACGCACATTCCGTTCGCCTTGAAACCGACGCTCAGGTGGTTGAGAAGAATTCCTATTCTTTTCAAAATGCCGTATTCCTGCCAGGAACGCAGCATGCCGAGAAGCTCATCAGTGCCGATACCGAGACGGTCTGCGGAATCCGCGTAGAAGTCGCTCTTCACAGGAATATTGCCCTGGAGAAGCCTTATGGCGGCCTTTTCATTCTCGGAAAAAACGCGATGTTCCTGTTTTGCAGGCCTATGGATCTCGGCGCTTCCCTGGTTAGGCCCATTCCTCTTCAACTGTTTCAGGTCGAATATTACGTCAGTCTTGAACATCCTCTGCGTTGGAAGGTTCAGCAGCAGTCCGCCATGGTTCATCTCCTCTATTTTTGAGAACTCGCTTTTGAAGTTTTCCGCCAGAGTCCCGAAGGTGAACCATAGTTTCGGATAGTTTTCACCATCAGGCGAACCTGGAATGCCTGGCCTCAGTTCCTCAGGCCATCCGCGTTCATAGAAATGTGTCACTCCCGGCAGAGACCTGATGTACTGTATGAATTCCTCTTCCACCTCCGGCAGTGGGGCGGCGGCACACAAGGTGTTGGCATATCCCAGCTTCCTTCCATCGAATATGCCTCCAATCCTTCTGGCCTCACCTTGTGAAAAGGATCTGGTGATAAATGAGATTATCTGGTCTTCCTTCAACCCAAGTTCTTCAGCCATTGTGTGGAAGGGGCGGCGTTCAAGTGGAATTCCCTGCTGCAGTCGCAGGAGAAGCTCGTTTCTGGCGGATTCCACTATCTCGTCGGAATTTTCCGGGCTCGAGCTGCGTGGAACATGGGAGCACGTCGGATCCGCTGCCAGAATATCTCCACCGCCAGCATACGCCCTTGCGCGGCATCCGCCGCAGACCATGCGAAATTCGCAGACACTGCATTTCCCGCCATAACGGTCAGGATCACGGAGCGTCTGGAAAATTTCCGATTCCAGATAGAGTTTTCCGAAGTTGAAATCCGCCTTTCTCAGATCCCCGCAGGGCATGTCCAGAAATCCACAGGGCTGCATGATTCCACGGTGCGATACGAAAACAAATCCGCCTCCGGCCAGGCAGCCTCCTTGAGGTCCGGCTTCACTTTCCATGCTCCGCGATATTCTTGCGAAATGAGGCGCGCATGTTGTCTTGACTCTGATTTTGCGTCTGGCGCGTTCTTCGGCAATCCATTGCAGAGTTTTCTCATATTCGGACGTAGGCAGCATCTCGGCATCCAACGCCCTGCCGCGCCCGGTTGGGACGAGGAAAAAGAAATCAACGGCGGAGGCGCCTATATTTTCCGCCAGATCCAGGATTTGCGGAAGCTGTTTTACATTGAGCCGGCTGACAGTCGTGTTTATCTGGAAGCGTATGTCTGCCTCCCTGGCGCAGCGTATGCCGGCAAGGCTCCTTTCAAATGCGCCGGGGCTGCCGCGGAAGGCATCGTGCGTGGATGCGTCGGCGCCATCAAGGCTTATGCTCAGCGCCTTTATTCCGGAGGACTTTATCTTTTCCACGCTTTCAGCCGTGAGGAGATGCCCGCATGGAGCCATGACAACCCTGAGCCCCCTGGAGTTGGCGTATGAGGCGAGGTCATAGATGTCCGGACGTGTCATCGGTTCCCCTCCGGTGAGTATGAGCATGGGTTTTGCGAATTTCGCAATTCCATCGATGAGACGGAACCCCTCTTCGGTATTGAGTTCTCCTCCAGGCTGCCTGTCACTTGCCGCAGCCCTGCAGTGTATGCAGTTCAAAGGACATCGTCTGGTGGTCTCCCAGGCCACCGCATGGGGATGCGGCAGTATGTTTTCCTGTGAATTCGGCATAATCCCGGGTTCCCTTCAGTTTTTTGGTCTTATTTCCTCGTCAGAGAGGTAGCAGGCCGGATCGGGGGCCCAGACATCTCCGGTTGCGGCTTCCGCCCTGGCACGGAAGTTTCCACCGCACATGCTGAGGAAACTGCATTTCGCGCAGCGTCCGGTGACATACTTTTTCTTCTCCTTGAGCTTCATCAGGAAATCATTGTTCTTGTCTGTCCAGATCTCCCCAAACGACCTCTCGCGGACATTTCCCAGAATCTTGCTTCTCCAGAACTGATCAGGATGCACTGCGCCGTCCCAGCTGACGCATGCCACTCCAAGTCCGCTGCTGTTCCCGCCGTTCATGTCGAGAAGATCAAGTACCTCGGCGGATTTGGGATTGCCCTCCCTAAGCATCTTCAGGTAGAGATATGGACCGTCGCAGTGATTGTCTACAGTAAGTACTTCAGTCTTGAGTCCGGAGGCGTAGAGTTTTTTTGTCTCTTCAATTATGGTGTCCATCAGCGCGCGGGCCTGTCTGTGGTCCAGATCCCCTTCTGCGAGACCTGCTCCGCGGCCGGTATATACCAGATGGTAGATGCAGATCCTTGGAATCTTCTCTTCACGGACGAGGTTGAAGATGCCTGGAACTTCATCCAGGTTTTCACGGCAGACGGTGAAGCGGAGCCCGACCTTGAGACCCGCAGCCATGCATGCCCTTATTCCATTCATAGCTTCGTCAAAGGCGCCTTTGCGGCCGCGGAAGCTGTCATGCACTTCCCGGAGGCCGTCAAGGCTGATTCCGACATATGAAAGGCCGATCTTCTTGAGTTTTTCAGCCAGCTTCCCGTCGATCAGCGTGCCGTTTGTCGATATCACGGCGCGGAGCCCCTTGGAAACGGCGTATGCGGCGAGTTCAGGCAGATCCTGCCTTGTAAGGGGTTCGCCACCGGAGAAAAGGATGACAGGACAGCCGAAACCGGAAAGATCATCTATGAGCTTTTTACCTTCTTCTGTACTCAGTTCGGTGCCGGATGGTTCGGATGTGGCGGCATAACAGTGCTTGCAGACAAGATTGCATTTCCTGGTGACGTTCCATATGACGACTGGCTTCTTGTCTTTGGAGAACTGGAGCAGATGAGATGGAAGACGGGCCGAATCCCTTCCATATCTTATGGCGTCCGAGGCCTCGATCTGCCCCATGTAAAGCTTTGATATGCCGATCATCCTAAAATTCCCTTAATATATTATCTGATAAGGTATAGCAAATTATAATGAAAGATAGTTTCAGTATCCGGTCGTGATATGGGTAATAACCCTACCTTTGCTATCTTCCTAACTCTTCATTGTTTTTTCTTCAGGTAGGGTTTTCCCCCATTGATTATAGCAAATTCATCCTTTATTTTACAATAAAAATATAAGGAGGGTCTCTATGAAAATCAATATGAGTGAAAAAAAGGGAGAGGTTGCCTGGAAAGGTTTTCTGACATTCATTTGCATGTCAATCCTGGTTTTAACATTAGCCTCTCCTGCAAATGCTCAGGCCCAGACAAGCAATGGAAGCGTACTTGGCTGGAACAATCTCGGAATGCACTGTGCGGACGGGGATTTCTCGGTATTATGTCTGCTCCCTCCCTATAATACGATCAACTCGCAGGTGATTGACTCCACCGGCCATCTGATCAGCAGCCAAAACGGAGTAAGCGTCACCTACATGGCTGTTGCAGATCAGAGCGGTTCAATCAATAAGACGTCTGTGGGCAAGACCAACTTCTGGAATTATGTCCAGCCTCTGTTCGGAGTTTCATTGCAGCCTGATGTGGGACTTCCAGTGCCAGGACCTAATTCCTACTCCATGCCCGGATCCGGCAATGTTCCGCAGGCGATGTCATATGAAACTTCTTACGACTGGATGACGGCATACGGTGTTCCTATCACATCCACGGATGAGGCTGCCAACACAAACAACTATCCATTGATGCGGCTTACCGGAAAGAACGGTAGCACGATAGTTGCCACGAAAGACATAGTACTGCCTATTTCTACTGAGATAAACTGCCAGGTCTGCCACGCATCTGGTTCCCCCGGCAATGCACAACCGGCCGATGGATGGGTCAACCAACCTGGAGTCGAACGTGATTTCCGTTTAAATGTCTTGCGTCTGCATGATGATAAGCAGCAGGGAACCCCTGCTTATGCGACTGCCTTGGCTAACGGCAACTTCGATCCGGCAGGACTGTACGCTACTGTCATTTCAAACAACAATCCAGTCCTCTGCGCGAGCTGCCATAGTTCCGAGGCGCTGCCGGGAAGCGGCCAGTCGGGAATCCCCCCTCTGACAAGTGCGATACACACGTTGCATTCCAAAGTTGCGGATCCGGCGAACGGCCTGCTGCTTGATTCCAGCGACAACCGTACAAGCTGCTACTACTGCCATCCAGGCAGGGCGACAAAATGCCTGCGCGGGGTCATGGGACGTTCCGTGGCCGCAAATGGACAGCTTGCGATCCAGTGCCAGAGCTGCCATGGCGCAATGAGCCAGGTTGGTTCGGCTAAGCGTACAGGATGGCTGGAAGAGCCTAACTGCCAGTCCTGCCATACAGGTGACGCAGTTACTAACGCCGGACAGATTCGCTATGAAAATGTATTTGCATTTGGCGATGTGATGCGCACGACAACTAATCCGAGGTTTGCAACAGTTCCAAATTCACCGGCCACCGGATTTTCCCTATATAGGTTTTCAAGAGGACACGGAGGATTGTACTGCCAGGCCTGCCATAATTCTACACATGCCGAATTTCCGTCCATTGATGACAATGACAACTTGGCCAGCAAACAGCAGCAGGGATACATAGGTCCGATTGCCGAATGCCAGTCATGCCATGGAACGACGCCAAACACAGTAAACGGCGGCCCTCACGGCCTGCATCCGATGGGCCAGAGCTGGGTGAACGGCCACCATGACAATGCCGGTACAGCATGCAGGATCTGCCACGGCACCGATTACAGGGGTACCGTACTGTCGAGATCGCGTACTGACCGTACTCTCAGCAGTAAGGGAACCAAGGTGTTCTGGCGTGGATTCCAGATAGGGTGCTACAGCTGCCACAACGGGCCAAACAACGATGACACCAATCCTAACTCACCAGCCGTAGTAGGTAACCTCACTGCATCAACGACTATTGGCAAATCGGTAACAATTCCATTGCAGGCAAGCGACGCCAACAACAACACTTTGACGCTCAGGGTAGTTTCTCAGCCATCCCACGGCACGGCTGGTCTGAGTGGTACAGTTGTCACATATTTCCCTGATCCTGCATATTCCGGCAATGATACTATGACATATGCAGCATGGGATGGCTCAACTGATTCCAATCTGGGCACCATCAGTATAACGGTTGCCGGCGGTGGTGGACCTGCCTGTTCCTATACGATTACTCCTGCAAATGCAACACTGGGTGCAGGCGCCAGCAATGGCACAGTCGCGGTTGGAACTACTCCTGACTGCGCGTGGACTGCCAAAAGCAACGTTTCGTGGCTCACTATCACATCAGGATCCAGTGGTACTGGTCCGGGTACCGTCGCGTATAGCGCTTCAGCCAATACCGGAACTCTTGTCCGTACAGGTTCTCTTACGATTGCAGGAATACAATTCATTGTGAACCAGGGAACTTCAGGGATCGCGTGTTCATACGCCATTACACCTGCGACTTTATCTGTCAATGCCAGCGCCCATACTGGCACTGTAGCGGTTGGTACTACTGTCGGATGTGCATGGATGGCAATTCCCAGCGTTCCATGGATCACCGTCACCTCCGGAGCCAGCGGCACAAATTCGGGTACTGTTCACTATAGCATTGCGGCCAACACCGGCACAGCTGCCCGTTCAGGTGCAATAAAGATTACCGGACAGACATTTGCTGTTACCCAGGATGCCAACATACTTCCTGTGGCAAGGCCAGGAGGACCATACATAGGTACTGCGGGACTTGCAGTGACTTTCAGTGGTGCTGCATCCACTGACAGCGACGGTACAATTGCCGCTTATGCCTGGAACTTCGGTGACTCGTCTACGGGAATAGGTGTCGCCCCGACCCACTCATATGCAGCAGCCGGGACTTATGCTGTCACGCTGACCGTTACCGACAACCGTGGTGGAACCAATACAGCAGCCACGACTGCAACCATCTCTCCTTTCGCTTTCATTCTCAAGAATGGTGTTGCTGTCACCGGAATCTCCGGGGATAAAGATTCTGTAAAGGCTTATAGGATAACAGTGCCTGCCGAGCAGACATTGCTGGAGATCAGCTTGAAAGGCGGGACCGGGGACTGCGATATGGACGTGGTAGATCCCCATGGTGTCACAGTCAGGAGGCTTATTAATGCAACCAGCAATGAGCTTGTACAGATATCCGCCCCGGCAAACGGCGACTGGATCATTCACCTCCATGGGCAGACCGCTTATGCAAATACTACGCTGCTGGCGAAATACTCCAAGGCAACGGTTGTCTCCGCGGCTCCTGCGGGTGTGGCAGCGACAGACGGCACATTTGATAACAAAGTCCAGGTCGCCTGGAGGGCATCCGTTGGCGCTACAAGCTATGAAGTCTTCAGGAACACATCCAACTCTACTGTTGGAACAAATTTCTTAAGGCTGGGTGAAGTATCAGACACCATGTTCGAGGACACTACTGCCGAATTCAACAATATCTATTACTACTTTGTGAGGGCGAAGAACTCAATAGGATCGAGCAAGTTCAGCGCAGGCAATTCCGGATATATTGCAAAGATTCCTTCAGTTCCCGGCGCGGTTGCCGCCTCCAATGGTACATATTTTGACAGGATACACGTGACATGGGCGAACACAGCAGCAGCGACTTCGTACTTGGTATTCCGTACGGATTCAGGGGCGATTATACCTAATCCTGCCGTTGATACCCCGATCGGAGAGACGAATGCCCTGTTCCTTAACGACCTTGGTGACGACATCATTCCGCAGGTTGGCGGAGTTGTTAAGACCTATTTTTACTGGATTGCCGCTAAAAACCAGAATGGCATCTCTTCCATAAGCAAATCCAACAATGGATACCTTTCGAAAAAAGGTCCCGCTGCAGTCACCGCAAGCAACGGCACATATTCCGGCAAGATCATGCTGACATGGGGTGTCGTCCCTGGAGCTACATCTTATGACGTATACCGCTACAAAGACAAGGCACTGCTCGTGAATGATGCTTCTTTCGTGAAGATTGCTGGTACTTCCTATGATGACACAACTGCGACAAAGGGCGTACCCTATTACTATCGTGTCAAGGCGAAATATGGATCAGGCGATCCGGTTGTCTACAAGTACGACAGCGATTTCAGCCCGTCAGCCATGGGCCTTGCAGCTGGTTTGAATAATCCGGAATCCACTGCCCTTTCCAATGGCGTGAAATCCAATACTGTAGGGGAGATGGACAAGGGAAGCAGCGTATATTTCTCGATAGATGTTCCGATTGGGACTACAAGTCTGGTTGCCACGCTAAACGGAACTACTCCTCCTGTAGGAACCGTCAATGACTGCGACCTCTATGCGAAGTTCGCAATCTTCCCGGCATCCAAGGTATTTGATGCAAAGGGTGTTGAAAACAAGGTCAACGAAATAATGACTGTCAGCAATCCCGCTGCAGGCACATGGTATTTCCTTCTCTACGGTACGACGGCATACAGTAATGTCACACTGACTGTGAACTTCTATACCGTGAAAGGCATTGTTCTTACGCAGGTTCCATCGAACGATCTTGCGGTTCCTTTCACCGCGGCATTCAAGGGCATGGTGGCTGATGAAAAAGATGCAGGTGTTCCGAACATGGTCGTCCAGGCGAGAAACCCCATCACCGGACTGACAGGTTCCCTGACGAAAACCGATGCCAGGGGAATGTTCTCGTATTCGGCGCTGATCAACTCAGAGGGTGAACACACGTTCGACTTCTTCTTCACGGACATACCCGACACGCTGAAAGGTACGGCAAGCCATACCGTCGCTACAAAGAATGGGTATCTTGAGGTCAACAATTACTTTGATACTTCATCTTATCTGCCAGCGAACCCCGTCCCCCTGACGGAGCAGACGGACGTAATAGGACTTCAGAACTTCCTGGAAACCAGGAAAGGCTGGAACGGCAACCCCATAAACAAAACCTATGAGACGAAATGGGTGGAGAACACTCTTGTGAAGGCAGGAGCTGACACGCAGCTGGCCGGCAAGTTGAACGATGGCCTCTACTTGGTACTATACGGAGTTGAAGGCGCTGGCGCAGGAAACGATAAGGCGTCGATATCCGCCTTCTCCGCAGTTCCATTCGTCCTGCATGTTGAGTCGTCGAAGAAGGCTGAAGTGCTTGCCAACCTGAAACTCCTCGGGCTTGTTGATGCTGTCCAGGAAGCCGCTGTCATATCGGGTAAGATCGGAATAATCGCGGTGACATCTCTCAGCGATCCCGATGAAGGTGCAACTCCTGCGAATATCTCCCTCCTGGCATCTGAACAGCTTGAACTTCTTGCGAAGATCGCAGAAAAATCCGGAACGTCAACAACCACAAATGTCACATACTTCAATGTCGAAGCAAAGCAGTTTACTGTTACTTTTGCAGACGGCAGGAAAATCAATGTTGTCGCTTCAGCATTCGTAAAATAAAGAGAAATAATTTCCAAGGAGGGAAATCTTCAGCGGAGGTGTTTTGGCATTCCTGTCTTGAGGGATATATTAAGCCAGTAGGAAATAATCTTAACAAGGAGGCTGAACATGTCCTTCACTCTCAAGATCGGAGACAAGTCTCCGGATTTCAATCTTCCTGCGACTGACGGAAAGAGCTACAGTCTTGCGGATTTCGCAGAAGCCAATGTCCTTGTTGTTTTCTTCACCTGCAACCACTGCCCTTTCGTGATAGGTTCCGACGAAGTGACCCGCAAGACTGCAGAGAAATTCAAAAACAGAGGCGTCTCGTTCATCGGAATCAACTCCAACAGCGAGAAAACCCATGAGAACGACAGTTATCCGCACATGGTCGAACGAATGAAGGAACAAAAGTTCCCATGGATTTATGCGCGTGACAGGTCGCAGGAGGTCGCAAAGGCATATGGCGCACTCAGGACACCGCATTTCTACGTGTTCGACAAGGATCGCAAGCTCATCTATACAGGACGCGGAGTTGACAATCCCCGGGAAACGTCGAAAATGACTATAAATGATCTTGACCGTGCACTCGAGGAGCATCTTGCAGGGAAAAAGATCAGTGTTCCATTGACCAATCCAATTGGGTGCAATGTCAAATGGGAGGGTATGGATGCCCACTGGATGCCTCCTGAGGCATGCGATCTGGTCTTGAAGTAGGGACGTGCTGTCCACTATACGCATATCAGCGGTATCGTACCTACAGCGGTTTTTCTGGGCATTCCCCGCCCCCTGCCAGCTTGACTGGCAGGAGCGGGAGATTATCCAGGCTATAAGTGGAGAATTACTCTGCCGCCCCTACTTCGCATCCGGCGGTGCAACCGCCGGATG
>JBAQUG010000243.1:0-1704 GCA_049297395.1 Victivallales bacterium
TAATATACGGACGTGTCATGTATTGCAAAAACAAGGCTGGCAAAAAGAGCCCTGTGTTCGTCCTTGAAAATCTGTTTGCCGAGAATAAACATGAGATAGACGGAGATTATTGAAGCGAAGAGGGACAGGAATCTCACGGAAAATTCGCCTTCCGGGAGATTTTCCAGGCATACCCGTTCAAGAAGGTAATAAAGAGGTGACTGCCCCTGTGTCTCCGCAACCCGGTCTATTGTCTCATGGATTGTTGGCGCGGTTGACGCCCAGTATGTTGCAAGCTCGTCAGTCCACAGGCTTGTGTTCGAGATGTTGGATACCCTGAAGAAGACAGCCAGGAGGATGATCATGAGCAGGCAGTATTTGGGTTTTATCCCGAAATAGTCCTGTGATTCGTCGGTTATCGAGTTTTTAGACACCATAAATTTTATTTGGATTTTTCCCGGCAGTTCGCATTTAAATGACTGTTATTGTATATTTTATAGTTTAACTGTGACTAATGAAACATGGCAACCAATAATTTTGACATAAATATCATGAATTTCAAAGAATATAAATTACCTGACAATACAGGGCATTTTGGACAGTACGGTGGAATGTTCGTCCCGGAGACGCTAATCCCTTCCCTCAAAGAGCTTGAAAAAGTATATGAGGAAAGCCGGAAGGATCCTGCTTTTAGAAAAACTTTCGAGGGCCTGATGAAGGACTATGTCGGCAGGCCCACTCCTCTCTATTTCGCTGAAAGGCTGACTAAATATCTCGGAGGAGCTAAAATATACCTGAAAAGGGAGGACCTCTGCCACACCGGCGCCCACAAGATCAACAATTCCCTCGGGCAGGCCCTTCTCGCCGTGAGAATGGGAAAGAAGCGCGTCATAGCTGAAACCGGCGCAGGGCAGCACGGCGTGGCCACTGCTACAGCTGCCGCGAGGTTCGGACTCGAATGCGTCGTCTACATGGGCGAAGTTGACATGAAAAGACAGGCGCTGAACGTTGTCAGGATGCAGCTGCTTGGAACTGAAGTGCGTCCAGTACATGCAGGCCAGAAAACATTGAAGGAGGCTGTCAGCGCCGCAATCCGCGACTGGGTGGCGACGAGCAGCTACAGCCATTACATACTTGGTTCCGCCCTAGGTCCTCATCCGTTTCCGAAAATAGTCCGCGATTTCCAGAGCTGCATCGGACGTGAGGTCAGGGAGCAGATCATGGAAAAGGAAAAAAGGTTTCCGGATCTCCTCATCGCCTGTGTCGGCGGCGGAAGCAATTCGATTGGACTGTTCCACCCGTTTCTTGCCGACAGCAAAGTGAAGATGCTCGGTGTCGAAGCCGGGGGCAGGGGTGCCAGGATAGGCGAGCACGCCGCGAGATTCGCAGGTGGAAGGCTTGGAATCCTCCAGGGGACGCGCAGCTATGTCCTGCAGGATAAGGATGGACAGATAGCCCTGACGCATTCGGTTTCGGCCGGGCTTGATTACGCTGCCGTTGGTCCGGAGCATTCATACCTCAAGGATTCAGGACGTGTTCAATATACAAAGGTGAGCGACAAGGAAGCTCTTGCCGCCTTCAAGCTGCTTTCGGAACAGGAAGGCATAATTCCGGCCCTGGAAAGTGCCCATGCCGTCGCCGGAGCGGTGAAGGCTGTCCCGAAAATGAAGAAGAACCAGATTGTTGTCATCAACATTAGCGGTAGGGGCGACAAGGACGTTGAAC
>JBAQUG010000244.1:0-5548 GCA_049297395.1 Victivallales bacterium
GAGAGGGGGTATCTGGACGGACGGCATCCTGACGAAGTGAAATATACTGACAGTCCCGAAGCCGATGCGCGCAGGAGGGATTTTACGATCAACGGGATGTTCTACGATCCTTCCGCTGACAGGATCTTTGACTTTGTAGGCGGCGAATCCGATCTTTCCAGCGGGATACTGAGGACGATTGGAAGTCCGGAGGAGCGTTTTTCAGAGGATTACCTGCGGATAATGAGGGCGGTAAGGTTCTGCGTGAGGTTCGGTTTCGAACTGTCCGGCGGCATCGCCCCGGCCATCAGGAAATATTCTGTAAATCTGAAGATTCTTTCCGCGGAGAGGATACGTGACGAACTGAACAAGATGCTGATGGGGCCGGATCCGGAACGCGCTTTCAGGATGATGAACGATCTTGGGATCCTCAAGGAGGTCCTTCCCGAAATCGTGGACATGTGCGGAGTAACCCAGCACCATGAATATCATCCTGAAGGGGATGTCTTCGAGCATACAATGCTGATGCTCTCGCACATGGCTTATCCCGATATCGAACTGGCATGGTCGATACTTCTGCATGATGTGGGCAAACCCCAGACAAAGTCAATGGGCGATGACGGGGTTGAGCATTTCTACACACATGAGAGGAAAAGTGCGGAACTAGCGGAGAATATCTTGAAAAGATTCCGTTTCCCGACGAGAAGCATCGCCAATATCGTGCATGCTGTCCGTCAGCACATGCGTTACGCCCATGTCCAGGGAATGCGTCCGGCGAAATGGAAGCGGCTTATCGCCGAAGAAACATTTCCCCTCGAACTTGAGCTGCACCGGACAGACTGCATTTCCAGCCACAAAATCATGAGTTCCTTCACTTTTCTCCTCGACCGGATGAACGAACTGGCGAACGAAATAAAACTTCCCCCACCCCTTGTCACCGGAAAAGACCTGATTGCTCTTGGAATGAAGCCGGGACCGGAGTTCGGCGAGATTCTTGAAAGCATGGCGGATCTTCAGCTGGAAGGGAAGATTAGCACCAGGGAAGAGGCGCTGGAGCAGGTTTTTATCCTGCGGCAGGGAGAAAATACCAAGATATGATCCACTGTGGCGTTCAAGGTTCGGAATACAAGGGAAAACTGATTTTGCAGCACTATTAAGAAATAAAATTTTCCAGGATGGAAATTTTTTCATGGGACAGAATTTTTATGGGACTGACAGCAGCTCTAAATCCTCACGGCCGTTTATATGTCCTGCAGTCGGAGGAGTCCGGCAATACGTTTGATGCTCCTTTTTCAGAGGTGCTTTCTGCGGAATTCGCAAAGTCGTCGGCAGACGGGCTGATGTGTCTTGTGTCATTGGAATCCAAATTACCGCTCCATCCTTCATTTGCCTTCTGGCGCGGAATGTCACGAGAATATCTGACAAGGCTGTCCCACATCCAGGATCTGGAAACCGCAGATGAAATCAGCATCCATCCGCCAACACAGGTCGAACTGGCTGAAATGATCCTGGAAGCTCCTCCGATGACAGGAGCGGAATATCTTAATCAGGACGTAATTATTGCAACATGGAATGAGTTCGATCTTTCCGCCAGGGCAAGGATGAAAGGTTTTTCTGGAGGGGCGAAGGAATGGCTGATGTCTGTGAACCCGGAATTCAGGCTTCTCGGAAAGGTGACTTTCCACCTTGCTGAAAACAGAAAAAACCCGGCGATGCCGTTTGCGTTTATGGCCACTTATTCCCACCGCCTCTCGGAAAAAGGGGAAGCCAGGCATCTGCCGCTCTCGAACGCCCTTCAGGAATATTCCGGAGCCGGAAACCATAATGCCCTCCTTTCCCTTCTCACGCCTGTCCAGAGGGCATCGGAGAAGAGTTCCTTCGTCAAGGAACTTTTCGAGTCGAAGAAAATCTTCCGTCCGCTTGCGTGGTCCCCCGGCGACGCCTACAGGTTCCTCAAGGATGTCCATCTGTTTGAGGCAAGCGGTATCATCACCCGGATTCCGGACTGGTGGCGCAGCGCGAATCCGCCCCGGCCAAAAGTCAAGGTTTCCCTCGACCTGAAAAACAAGAACACCCTTGGTTTTGATGCTCTTCTTTCCTGTTCCTGCGGAATGACCCTCGATGGAGAGGAACTTACGCCGGAAGAAATAGAAAAACTGAGAACTTGCTCAAAGGGGCTCGTTTTTCTGAAAGGGAAATGGGTCGAGGCTGACCCCGATAGGCTTAAAGAGGCTCTCGAACAGTGGCGGAAAATAAAAAATACAGGGGAGGGGGCGGGAATTTCGTTTGTTGACGCGATGAGAATGCTTTCCGGCGCCGGAATAGGGACGGATGCCGTGGTCTCCGGAAAAGATGACACCCGCGACTGGACTGATATTGCCGCAGCCGGAGAGTTCGAAAAGATTCTTTCCAGCCTGCGCGAACCCGGCAAAATCAATTGTCCCGAACCGGAGGGATTGAAGGCAGAACTCCGGCATTACCAGACAAGCGGGGTAAAATGGCTGTGGTTCATATCAAAACTCGGACTTGGCGCATGTCTTGCCGACGATATGGGGCTTGGAAAAACTGTCCAGCTTCTCGCGATTCTCCTGCTGATTAAAAAAGAAAATAAGACGGCGGGGAATTCTGAACGCAAGACATCGGTTCTTGTTGTCCCGGCCTCCCTGGTCGCAAACTGGAAATCAGAATCTGCGAAGTTCGCACCGTCGCTGAAGATATTTTATGCGCACCCTTCTGAAACACCGCAGGAGGAGATTGACCTTGCCGCAAAGTCCCCGGAAAAACATCTTGCCGCTTATGATGCGGTGATAACCACCTACAGCATGATCACAAGAATGGAATGGCTGAAGAAAATGAAGTGGTGTCTTGCCGTTCTCGATGAAGCACAGGCAATCAAGAATCCGGGGGCCAAGCAGACACGTGCCGTGAAACAGCTCGACGCGAAATGCCGGTTTGTCCTGACCGGCACGCCCGTCGAGAACAAACTTTCAGACCTCTGGTCTATTTTTGATTTCATCTGCCCGTCCCTCCTCGGAACACAGAAGGAATTTGCGGAGTTCGCAAAAAAACTCTCTTCCGGGGACGGTGTCAACTATGCGCCGCTCAGAAGTATCACAAAACCATACATTCTGAGAAGACTCAAGACGGATAAGTCGGTGATCACGGACCTTCCCGACAAGACCGAGTTGAAGGCGTTCTGTGGTCTGTCGGCAAAACAGGCTCTGCTATATCAGGATTCAGTGAATGAGCTCGCGCAGAAGATAGAGGATACTGATTCAATCAAAAGACGCGGCCTGATTTTCGCGTATCTCATGCGCTTCAAACAGATCTGCAACCATCCTTCGCAGTGGCTTTCGGACGGCGCGTATCATCCAGGCGACAGCGGCAAATTCGCCCGTATTCGGGAGATAACCGAGGAGATCGCGTCAAGACAGGAAAAGGTTCTTGTTTTCACGCAGTTCAGGGAAATAACCGACACATTGAAATCCTATCTCGAAAAGATATTTGGCAGAACCGGGCTTGTCCTGCATGGAAGCACTCCAATTAAAGAAAGACGGCTGCTCGTCCAGGATTTCCAGAGGGAAAACGGCCCGCCTTTCTTCATTCTTTCGCTCAAGGCGGGTGGCACTGGACTCAACTTGACCGAGGCGTCCCATGTGATTCACTTTGACCGCTGGTGGAATCCGGCGGTTGAAAACCAGGCGACCGACCGGGCGTTCAGGATCGGACAGAAAAAAAACGTCCTTGTCCATAAATTCATATGCCGAGGCACTCTTGAAGAAAAGATTGACGCGTTGATTGACGAGAAAAAAGACATGGCTGATCAGCTTCTTTCCGGTGGCTGTGAAAAACTTCTCACCGACATGTCCGACAAGGAGCTTATAAAATTCGTCTCCCTAGACATCAAAACCGCCCCTGAGAATGATTGAAGTAGAACAAGCCTCCGGCTTGTGGCTATCTGAAATGCAATAAAAATTCGGCCTCTGTCCTGAAGCTTGAAAGCATAATTATGCATGATATGGTTATGCTCTTATGTAAAGGAGGATAGCATGACACGCACAACCATAGTATTGCCGGAGGATATTAAAAAGCTTGCGGTAAAGAATGCGCAGGATGAGGGAATCTCTTTTGGAGAATTCGTACGCCGTTCCCTTGAGATGTCTATCGGGATGAGTGACAGCGGAAGCAAGACATACTCCAGGGAATGTGATTCCCTTTTTTCAGGAATGAGGAAACTGAGACTGAAAGCAAAGCCAAGCTTTCGGGATGGAGCCCTGAACCATGACGAATATCTTTATGGGAATAGACGCAATAAAAAGTCTGGCAAGGAAAGTGGGACATGAGGATTTCCAGCGGAGTATTCATAGACACCGGCGCTTTCCTGGCAATGCTTATTCCGGACGACCAATATTCAAGCCCGGCAGATGAAGCATGGAAGGTTCTGGAAAAGGAACGAACCCCGCTGTTTTCGTCAGAGCCGGTACTGATCGAGACGTCCAATTTTCTCATACGGCAGCAAGGTCCGGAAATAACTTCTGAGTGGCTAAAGGCTTCTCTTAATTCCAATGAGATCCGCTGGTTGCAGCCTTCAAAGGATGATTTGAGGAATGCCATTGATTTCATAATAAAATATTCTGACCAAGGCATAAGTATGACTGACGCTGTTTCCTTTTCACTGATGAGACGGCACTGTATCCAGCATGCCTTCTCCTTCGACAGGCACTTTTCCATGGCCGGATTTAAATTGTTGCAATAGGTTCAATATTACAGGAAGGATAAGCGATGTCATACAGGGATAGATACGGTAGCAGATACGATAACTTTTACGGAGCTTATGTTTCCGTTGCGGAAAAGAAGGCGCGTGCGGAAAAGGAGAGAAAGAAACTTGAAGCTAAGGGAGGCAAGCTTTCTCCTGTCGTTCCCGCAGGGAGGAATATCGCCGGCACGTTCTGGGGGAAGGGGTGGTGCGAAAACCTCGAGAGATACAGCGACTACTCGAACCGTCTGCCGCGCGGACGTTCATATCTCAGGAACGGATCGGTCGTTGACCTTAAAATTGAGAAGGGTAAAGTTTCTGCGCTAGTTTCAGGGTCGAGCCTCTATAAAATCGAAGTTTCCATAAAGCCCCTTGATGAAAAAACATGGAAGAATATTAAAAAGGAATGTGCCGGGAAAATCGCCTCATTGATTGAACTTATCCAGGGTAAGTTGTCTTCAAATGTCATGGAAATAATTACGAGGAAGGATGGCGGATTGTTTCCACATCCGACGGAAATAAAACTTGACTGTTCATGCCCCGACTCGGCATATCTCTGCAAACATCTGGCGGCGGTTCTTTACGGGATCGGAACAAGGCTCGATTTCAGCCCCGAACTGTTTTTCATTTTAAGAGGGCTTGATCATAAGGAGCTTATAGGCGAGGCTGCTGCGATTTCCGCAATAACTGAAGGTGCTGTCGACGCTGAAACGCTCGCGGTTGAAGATCTTGAGGATGTCTTCGGCGTAAAAATTGACGTGCCTCGTAAAAAGACTGAAAAATCAGCCGCCGTTAAAACAAAACCGGTGATAG
>JBAQUG010000245.1:0-11969 GCA_049297395.1 Victivallales bacterium
GGATGTGTATATTCCGGCTCCTTATAAATACAATACATATATCAATGAAGCATATTATATTTACAACCATGGTAGCTGTCATGCTCTCATGCCAGCAATCATATTGCTCTGAAAATGCCAAGCCTGCCACCACGGGGGATGTTCCTTCCACCGTCCATGACTTCGGGAAGATGGCCGACACGGAAAATCCCGTCCACAGGTTCACCGTGGCTAACAGCACTTCCGGAAAGTTCAAGATACTCCAGATAAGGGTTCCCTGCGGATGCGCGTCCACGAAGCTGGACAAGGACATGCTCGAATCCGGGGAGTCAGCATCGTTCGAGATAACATTCTACCTGAAGGGGCTCCTGGGTCCGGTCTCGAAGAACATATATGTCGTCACCGACTCGAAGGATCTTCCACTCATAAAATACTCAATGAAGGCGGAGATAGTTCCAAAGCCCTCCCCGATATGCGAGGCTCCCGTCAGGATTGATGCAGGGAAGATACCGCCGGGAGAGACAAGGAAACTTACGTTCAAGATTGAAAACAAAGGCTTGCTAGATCTCAAGATAGAAAAGGGCACCGCTGGAAAATCCATCGAGCTCATCAAGGAATTTCCAATTACCATCGCGCCTGGAAAGTCGGACGCGATCGAACTCAGCTACACGTCTCCGGCGTTCGAGGGGGTTGCAGGAGCCAACTTCATGCTGAAGACCAACGATCCGCGTAAGCCGGAAGTCTGGATGCATGTGGCTGCGGAGGTCGTCAAATGAGGAAGCCCGCGATTGTACTGCTGATAATGCTATTGGGTGTGTGCGGCTTCTCCTCTGACAAGTGCAGGATAATCTATTTCCTGGATAAAGAATTGTCCGGAGAAGTGCAAGGAGGTCGACAACATCATCCTGCCGCAGCTCAAGGAGCTGTATGGCAATAAGATTGAGGTCGTGAAAAAGGATCTTGAGACGCCTGCGAACTTCGAGGCCCTGATGGCGTTCGAAGCCAGATACGGGGTTCCTCCGGGTGAACTTCAGGAATTCTGTCTGTTCGCCTTGCTCATCCTGCCGTAGAGGTCAAACAACCTTGAGCCGTTCTGGTTCATCCGTTATCTGAAACCCCTGAGAAAATTTTCGCACTTCCCCTCAGTATTCTTTCCTCAGGTGGGAAGGCTGGATGCCGAGTTCCTCGCGGTATTTCGCGACGGTGCGGCGCGCGACCTTCAACCCGTCCTTCTGGAGCAGTTCTGCGATATGCTTGTCGGACATGGGTTTTGCAGTGTCCTCGCGGGAGACGAAGTCCTTTATCTTCTCCATGATGCTGCGGTTGGAAAGTACTTCGCCGTCGTCGGCCTTGAATCCCGTCGAGAAGAAGAACTTGAATTCCAGGAGGCCGTTCGGAGTCTGCATGTATTTATTGGCGATGGCGCGGCTGACGGTCGTCTCATGGATCCCTAGCTTGTCTGCGACCTGCTGCATGGTGAGCGGCCTCAGGAACTCGGTGCCTTTCTCCAGGAAGTCGAACTGGGAGTCTACTATGACTTCCGCGATGCTTTTAATGGTGCTCTGCCTCTGGGAAAGGCTTTTGATAAGGGCCTTGCCCTGGATGAGCTTTGCCTTGATGTAGTCCTTTGTCTCCTCCGCAGTGCCCGGGTTTTCGAGGAGGCTCAGGTAGAACTGCGAAATACGCAGTTTCGGAAAACTGTCGTCCTTTGAAATGACCACGTACTTGTCGTCGCGCTTCTCCACGACGACTTCTGGAATCACAAAAATCGGGTTGTTAGGCGAGATTGAAAGTCCAGGGTAGGGGTTGAGTGCGCGTATTTCCGCCAGGAGGGCGTTGAGCCTTATCATTGAAATCTTCATCCTCCTTGCGACCTGTGGAAGCTTGTTCTGGCCCGCCTCCTTGAGATGCGTCCTGACAAGTTCGGCGACCAGAGATTTTGATTTTCCGCGTGATTTCAGCTGGATCAGGAGGCATTCCCTGAGATCTCTTGCGGCGATTCCCGGAGGATCGAAGGCCTGGACGAACTCAAGGACCTTCTCCATTTCCTTGACGGTGGCGTTTCCGGCGGTTGCGAGATCCGCAAGATGGCTTCTGAGATAACCTTTTTCATCGATGCTCCCGATTATGAGTTCGGCAAGCTCCTTTGTCTTTTCGTCGACGCCTGAAAGCTTGAGCTGGTCGAGAAGCTGTTCCTGGAGTGACGCCTCTTCGGTCAGGGACTCGAAGAAGTGCTGGCGCTTCTCCTCGTCGTCGCTTGAGAAGTGGCGCTGTGAATGTGATGGGACGAGTGAATTCTGCCAGGAGTCTGAAAGATGGACTAGTTCGGAAATTTCCTGGTCGGACTTTTCCGAGTCGCGGATCTGCCTGCTATCCTCGTCGGTGTCTGTTGACGAGGAGTTTGTAAGGACATCTCCGGCGAGTTCCTCTCCGCCGGGTTTTTCCTGTTCGAGCACGGGGTTTTCCTGGAGTTCCTGGCTAACCTTCATCTGGAGTTCGAGCAGGGGCGCGACAAGGATCTCCAGTGACTGGATCTGCTGTGGAGCCAGAATCTGTTCCTGTTTCAGCTGCTGAGATTGAAATAAACCCTGATCGGCCATTGTGAAAATTTAAAACCCTGTTATTTTACGTTTCAAAATTAAGTCTCCATGGAAAATAATAATACTGTCTTTAACGTTAATATAATCATCTTTTTGATTTTGGCGATAAGATATCAAGCAATGCTGGTGGATTGTCTATGGGTTTTGGGATAACTGTGCTCGGTAGCGGGAGCCGCGGCAACGCGATTCTTGTCCATAATGGCGATAACGCTCTCTTGATAGATGCCGGATTCAGCCGCAAGGAGCTGCTTGCCAGGATTTCATCATGCGGGCTGGATCCGAAGAAGATCCGGGCGCTCCTTATAAGCCATGAGCACGGCGACCATGTGAATGGCGCCAGGCTTTTTTCGGATGAACTCGGAATACCGACCTATATTACGTTTAAAACCGCTGTTTTTCTCGAAGGGGCCGGAAAACTCGGCAAGAAAAAGGTTCTTTTCGAGACAGGAACAGCTTTTGAGATTGGTGAATTCCAGATCAGGGCCTTTGCAGTGCCGCACGATGCCACGGATCCGGTTGGCTTCGTCATTTCATCAGGCAGTACGAAAATCGGTATTGCGACGGATCTCGGACATCTGAATTCGCTCTGCATGCAGAGATTGAAGGATTGTGACGCGCTTGTACTTGAGAGCAACCATGATGTCGAGATGCAGAACAGGTCGGACAGGAGCCTCCATCTCAAAAGAAGAGTGCTCGGAAAGCATGGGCATCTGAGCAATGATGATGCAATAAACGCCTTTGGCGAGCTGGTTACGTCCAGGACGAAATGTGTTTTCCTGGTCCATTTGAGCAGCGATTGCAACGAGTGCGGTCTTGTTTCAGGTCTTGCCGGCAGGAAACTGGAGGAGATGGGACGGTCGGATTTGAAGTTTGTGGTCGTGTCGCAGGACAAAGCTTCTCAAACATTTTGGCTTCCTTGATTAAAAAAACTCGAAACGGTGCTAGATTATCAGTTTGATTAATTTTAACAGATTGTTCGATTGGAATTTATAATATTATGGCTCAAGATTTTAAAGATGATGGACAGGAGAACTTCAAGGAGACCCGGAAGTCTACTGTAACGGTTTCTCATGCCGACACGGAGGAGCAGAAGAAAAAGACAAGCCTGAAAATCCCCGCACCTGCTCCGAAGGGTGGCAATGCTTCCCAGCCTGAGGCGGATGACGAGCCGATGTCCTCCGAGACGATTTCCATCAAGAGAAGCACCTTTGTTGAAAAGGAGGAGGAGCCCCGGAAGGAGCCGGCAGTTCCGGAGAAGAGGCTATGCAAGATCACCTGCTACAAGTGCGCGCAGAAACTCGATCTCACTGAGCTTGAACCGTTCTCCAAGGTCAATTGCCCGTCCTGCAATGTCGAGATCATCGTTCCGAAATGGTTTGACAATTATCTGCTCGAGGAACCGGGCGGTGTGGGTGGAATGGCCGTTGTATACAGGGCCCTCGACCTGACGCTTGACAGGGAGGTCGCGATAAAGGTCCTGAATCCGGATGTCGCCAGCCAGACTGACAGATCCCACCTGTTCCTGCATGAGGCGAGGACTGCCGCCACTGTCAACCATTATGCAGTCCTCCCGATCTACACCTGCGGTGAATTTGAAGGGCAGCCATACATCGTCATGCAGTTCATGGACGGAGGTTCGCTCGACAAGAAACTTGAGGAGAACAAGGAACAGTTCCCCATAAGCGACGTGGTTAAGTGGATAAGGGATGTGGCGGAAGGGCTCGACAATGCGAGAAGGCATGGAATAATCCACCATGATATCAAGCCCGCCAACATAATGATGGACAAGGACGGAAACGTCAAGGTTGGCGATTTTGGAATTGCGCAGGCCATGAGGGATTCGCGCTCTGAATCCATCGCCAAGCTTACAAAGTCATGGGCGAGCCCGCACTACGTAAGCCCCGAAAAGGTTCTCGAGGGCAAGGAAGACCACATGGGCGACATCTACAGCCTCGGCGCGACTTTTTACCAGCTCCTGACAAAGCAGACTCCTTTTGACAAGGATGACATAGACGAGCTTGTCAGGATTAGGACGGTCGAAGATCCGCCTCTGCCGAAGAAGCACCGTTCCGAAATACCCCAGACCATTTCCGATCTCATCATGAAGATGATGAGCCGCAAGCCTGATGCAAGGCCGACCTACAGGGACATAGTCAGCTGTCTGAATACACTGATCAAGGAGAACGACAAGAAGAAGGATGCCAAGGAGAAGCACGTCCGAAAGAATGTCCCTGCGGCGTTGAAAAAGAGTGTGAGGGCCTTTGGCGAGAAGCCCGGAGTCACCGCCAGCCATCCTAAAGGCAATCCATGGATAATGTTCGGAATTCATGTTGCCATATCGCTGTTCATGATCATCGGAGCCTATGTCGTATGGCAGATGGGGCTTCTCGACAAGTTCCTGTACAAGGGGGGGAGGATGCCGAAGGATTTCCTGGCTGACGCAACGAAGATGTTCAAGGCAGGCGACTGCAGGGAGGCTGCGAGAATTGCCGAACGCGTCCTGAACGATGGGACTGCCAGGATAGCCGCGAGGAAACAGGCGGGGATCCAGCTGGCTCTCGCAAAATATCTTGCCAATGACCCGGAGGCCAAGAAGGAATGCGCCTCGATTTATGAGAAGCTTGTCGCCGCAAACGTGAACGAGGAGGATCCAAGCCTTGAGATCCTCAGGTATCTTGGCGGATCGTCGGCTTCGCCGAAAAGCCTGAAGGACAGGATCCAGGTCGAGGATAACAAGTATTTCGAGATAATTTCGGCGCAGTCGTTTTATGTCAGGAACATCTACGACAAAGGATCGTGCATAGAGCTCATGGGGTATTCGAACAGCTATATGGGGCTTATTGCAGGCGTGCCAGATGAATACTGGGGTTGCGCCTGGAAGGAAAGAGTCCCGAAGTGGAAGGAATGGACTGAGGAGGCCAAAGGGGATCCGTCCAAGCTTGAGGACGCCATCTCGGACTACAAGGTAGACGCCAAGGATGTGAAAATGGAAACAAAGACAGCAACTCCGGAACGGCAGGTAGCCAAGCAGAAACCTGTTGACACTGCGCCCGTAGCCAAGCAGAAACCTGTTGACACTGCGCCCGTGGCCAACAATACCGCAGTGAAGGCAACACCTGTTGAAAAGCTGAGTTCGACTTTCGAAGATATTTCGGTGCCTGCTTCGGAAGATACCAAGAACCTGAACTTAAGCGATTTGAAGCCCGACATGCTCAAGAGCCTGCGTGCGTTTGCAGCGAACAGGCCGCGTCCGGCGGATTATAATTTCAATCAGGCCGTATTCAGTACGTACCTTCAGGGCATTCCTGAGGCAAAGAGACCTTTGGAGGAAGGCCGATTCAAGCAGGTGACCGGAATCAAGAGCTACATCGCAAGCCTGATGGAGAGGAATTCATACGACAAGCCGCTCGTACTCAAGAGCGGAAGGATAGTCAGCGGCGGGCTCATGCTCAACGACAGATTCATCTCCATCAAGAACAGGGGGGGCAAGTATGACAGGCTCGAATGGGATGCCCTTCCCCCAGGCCAGATATGCCAGATTCTTGAGTACTTCGCCAACTTCAGGCTGTCAGCAAGCGGAGGTGTGACTGTCTCCAAAACCAAACAGAAGCGTGAGGCTGCCGAGGATTTCCTGCGGATTGGAATTTTCTGCGACTGGTATGGCGACTACAATTCGGCGGTGAAATATGCGCTGAAGGCCTATGATACCGACCCAAGCATGGAAAACACCATCAAGAAATACATGATGCAATAAAATTCCTCCGGAATTTTATAATCACTTCACTTCCATCAGCCAGGCATGCCTGTCAGGTATTTTCCCATACTGGATGCCGGTAAGCTGCTCGTATAGGCTTTTCAGGACAGGACCGCATTTTTTCCTGTCATACTCCATTGATTTGCTTCCATAGGCGATCCTGCCTATCGGCGTGATCACGACAGCCGTGCCGCAGGCGCCGACTTCGGCGAATTTGGCGATTTCCCTGAAAGCTACCGGACGGCGTTCAACAGGAATGCCCATGTCCTTTGCGATCTGCATGAGGGACTTGTTTGTTATGCTCGGAAGTATTGTCTTTGAATCAGGGGTGACATATTTCTCGTCCTTGGTTATCCCTATGAAATTGCTTGTCCCGAATTCGTCGACATACTGTTTCGACTTCGAATCGAGATAAAGGACGATAGGGAAGCCCATCTTCCTGGCGAGGATGTTCGCATGCAGCCCTGCAGCATAGTTTCCGCCCATCTTGACGTGTCCGGTGCCATTTGGCGCGGCCCTGTCGTAGTCGTCCATGATAATGGCGTCTACGGGCTTGATATTGCCTTTGTAATAGGCGCCTACCGGAACCACAAGCACGATGAAATCATACTGGTCGGACGGCCCGACGCCAATCTTAGGCCCTGTTCCGATGAGGAGGGGCCTGATGTACATGGAACCTCCGGTACCATAGGGAGGGACATAATCAATGTTGGCTTTGACGGCCTTGTTGACAGCTTCGATGAAAACTTCCTCAGGCAGTTCCGCACAGTGGATATATCTTGCGGTATCGTTCATGCGCTTCATGTTTTCATGAGGCCTGAATATCCTGACTTTCCCATCCTTGCACCTGAAGGCCTTGAGGCCTTCAAAGCATGCCTGTCCATAATGGAGGCATGTCGCTGCGATGTTCAGGCTGATGGTGGAAGATTTCCTCAGGGTCGGACGGCTCCATTTGCCGTTCTTGAAAGTTGACCTGACATGACATGCGGTAGGCAGATATTCGAATCCAAGGCTGGTCCAGTTGATTTTTGGCATAAATCTCTCTGATGATTATTAGGAACTTTTAATTTGTTTTGTAATTGTTAAGGCATATAATAATGACTGAATTAATTCCTACAAATAAAGTTTTAACAGTTTTTTTAAATAAAGTTTTGGCAAATTGCTGAATTTAAGCTAAAATTAAAGCAAAATTAATTAACTCAACGGAGGTGTATTGTGGATAGATTCTTCAAGCTCGCAGTATTTGCTGTTCTTCTGACAGCGATGGTTACAGGTTCAGGTTGCTCAACCATGGCCCGCTGGTTTGGATGGGGCGACAGTGATGAGACCGCACAGACTGCAGGCAATATCCCGCCGCCGAACGGTCTTACTCCTGGTGAATTCGGTGCTCCAGGTGGACTTCCTCCGGGGGGCAGGCCCGAATGGAAGCCGATTCCGGGCATGACCCTTCCGACAGTTTATTTCGCGTATGACCAGTCGACTATCGGAACAACTGAACAGGCTAAGCTTGAACAGGTCGCAAACATCCTCCTCCAGCAGAAGGACGTCAACCTCATAATCGAAGGCAACTGCGATGAACGCGGAAGCATCGAATACAACAGGGGCCTCGGTGAACGCCGCGCCCTGGCCGTGAAGGCATATCTTACGAAGCTCGGCCTTGCCGACGCCCGCATGCAGACCATCAGCTATGGTTCGGAACGTCCGGCCGCGCAGGGCCATGATGAGGCAGCATGGGCGAAGAACAGGAGAGCCGATCTCATAGGCGCAAGGTAGATTCCAGATTTCAAGAATCCTGGATTTGGAGCTAGGGAGTCGTGCAGAAATAACTTTGACATTTGGCGGAAAATACAGGTCTTTGTATTCGAGGCGCGAACCCCGCGCGTATGGTGCATACGCAAGGGGTCAAGCAACGAAGAAGACAAATACATGGAATTCCGCCCCGAAGGGCTGGCGTTCTTTTGGCCGCTTATCACGCTCTTTGCTTGTTGCATATCTTCAGATATGCAACAAGCAAACATCATGGTAATCAATCCAAAATCCCAGCCAGCAAATGTAAAAGTTATTTCTGTACGGCTCCTAGGCTTCGAATCCAGGATTTTTTTTTAAGATTATGAATGCCGACAGAGAAATAAAGCCCAGGGAACGTGTCATGCATGCGATAAGACACGAGGAGACCGACCGTGTCCCGCGCTTTGTGAACTTCTCCAGTACTGTCGCCGACAGGCTGCTTGAAGAACTTCAACTGTCCGATGAAAGCTCCCTGAAGTCATATTTCCAGGCCGATATCGACTTGTATGAAATCCCCTACAGATGTCCGCGTCTCGACGGCAAGGACCTTTTCGGGGTCGAGTATCAGAAATCCCCTGAAAGGAAAAAGAACAATATAAAATTCCATCCACTTGCCAATATACAGGGCGAGGACGACATCGTATATCATGAGTGGCCGAATCCCGACTGGGCGGATTATACCGCCATCAAGCGGAAACTGTCGGATGCATTTGCCGAGGACAGGTTTACTGCCGCAAGCTGCGGAGGAGGCCTGGTAAACCAGACCTTCAATCTTATCGGCCGCGACAACTTCCTCTCGGCAATCGATTATAATCCGCATCTGCTTAATGCCGTCATTTGGAAGCTCAATGAGTTTTTCATGGAGGTTGACCGGAGGCTGTTCACCTGCTGCCATGGGATTTTAGACATGAGTTATCATGTCAACGACCTTTCATCCCTGGACAGGGGGCTCTTCCTTGATTTTTTTGCCGGTCCGATCTCCGAGCTCAACAGGCAGGCGAAAAGCTTCGGCCTTAAAACAATGCTCTACACCCCGGGGGCTGTAGGCGGACTGATTCCGGAACTGATCGAATGCGGATATGATGTCATTGCCCCGCTCCAGTATTCCGCCAAGGCTAATTCCGCCGAAGCATTGAAGGACGGCTTCGGGGATCAAATAGCATTCATGGGCCATGTATGCACTGACAAGGTTCTTGCGATCAAGTCGGCAGATGAAATACATGGACATGTCAGCGGGATCTGCGAGGCCATGAAGCATAATGGCGGCTTTATCATTGGTCCGGATGACCTTATAGAAGACAATATCCCCACGGAGAATATCCTCGCCCTCTACGAAGCCGCAGACATATACGGGAATTACGAGCAATGAATTTCCGCCGGAAGCCGGAAATTCATATCAGTTGTTCAAACTGTGTATAGGCGCTGGAATCTTTCCGCCCCACTTGATGAAACGGCTTGATTTGCCGACGTTCCTCACCGGCAGCACGGCGCTGCTTCCGAAAAGCCCGCCGAACACCGCGATGTCTCCGGCTTTCTTTCCGGGCACGGGGATTATTCTTACAGCCGTCGTCTTGCGGTTGATGACGCCTATCGCCATTTCATCTGCGATTATCGCGGAAATTGTAGCCGCATCGACATTACCCGGAATTGCGATCATATCGAGCCCGACCGAACATACGCTGGTCATGGCCTCGAGTTTCTCCAGTGTAAGGCTTCCCCTGCGCACCGCTTCGGAAAGTTCGGCGTCCTCGCATACGGGAATGAACGCGCCGCTCAGCCCGCCTACGCTCTGGCTTGCAAACGCGCCGCCTTTTTTGACGGCGTCATTGAGAAGGGCGACAATTGCAGTCGAACCCGGAGCTCCGATGTCGTCAACACCGAGAATCCTCAATATTTCACCTACGCTATCGCCGACTTCAGGGGTTGGAGCGAGCGAAAGATCAACAACGCCGAAAGGTATGCCAAGCCGCTTCGCGATCTGCCTTCCGAGAAGTTCGCCGCAGCGGGTTACGCGGAACGAGGTCTGCTTGATTTCCTCGGCAAGATCATCGAGCCTCAGGTTCTCCGCGCCTTCTATTTCAATCTTGCGTTCAAGTGCGCGTGCTACGACTCCAGGACCGCTGACGCCGACATTTATAACGCATTCAGGTTCGCCGTGCCCGTGGACGGCTCCCGCCATGAACGGATTGTCCCCGGGCTGGTTTGCGAATACCACAAGTTTTGCGCATGCAAATCCATCCTTCTTTGCGCTCCCCCTGGCAAGTTTGACGATAACCTCGCCGAGCATCCGGACGGCGTCCATGTTGACTCCGGACTTGGTGCTGGCGACATTGACGGAAGAACACATCTTGCTGGTGGCGAACATCGCTTCAGGTATTGAATCCAGGAGAACCTCATCAGCCTTGCTCATCCCTTTTTCCACATTGCATGAATAACCGCCGACAAAATTCACGCCGACGGTTTCAGCCGCCTTGTCGATGGATTTTGCAACTGCGATATATCCTTCCGCATCGAATCCGGCGCATACATGGGCGAGGGGGGTGATCGAAATGCGTTTGTTGACAATCCGGATCCCGTATTCCTCTCCTATCTCATCGGCCACCTTCACGAGATTCCTGGCGTAGTTCTTGATTTTCCTTTCGACGGCGGCACATGTCGCTTTCACGTTTCCACGCCTGCAGTCGAGCAGGTTTATCCCCATCGTGGCTGTCCTGAGATCCAGATGTTCTTTCTGGATCATCGACACAGTCTTCAATATCTGATCTGATCTTATCATTTAATAATCTCCAAGGTTATAAATTTTCTTTTGAGTGCAAAAGAAAATTATCAAATTTCATTCGTTGCAACGAATATGTCGCGGTGCTGGAGCTCGATTGCCAGGCCTGTCTTGACGCTGAACTCATCAAGCGCCTTGCGTACTTCCTTCATGGTTTTCACGGACGACATGTCAAGCAGGAGTATCATCGTATACTTGTCCTCATGGAGCTTGGTTGAGAGATCAAGGATGTTTATTCCATGCCTCTTGCAGAACGAGCTGACTTTTGCGACGAGTCCGACCTGATCCTCCCCTTCAGCCGTGAGGATGTACATCGATTCGCCCGAGTAAACCTCCTCACGCTTGAGTATCTTCGATTCCTTGATTCCTATTTCGAATGAGAACTGGGGGGCCTTGGGCTGCCCTTTCCTGCAGAGGGTCTCCTTCACTTCCTGCTGTGATACCTCGTCTGGAAAGGAAGCAACCAGTATCATCGTGAAATATCCGCAGAGTGTCGTCTGGCTGAGATCGGCCAGGTTCCCGTTCATGTCGCTTATGACGCTTGTGACGTCGGCGACTATTCCCGGACGGTCCTTCGCCATCACTGAAATTATGTATTGCTTGGGCATATGTAATTTTCCTTTATAAAATCTTGTAATATACAGGTGATTCCTAGGAATTCAGCAGATTCTTAGCGAACTAGTATTTCCCTAGGAATATTTTCAGTCCTTCTACATACGCTTCTTTCGATTCATCGAAACCCTCATTGTGGGAGCCGCTTATCCGCAGGAATTCCTTGGGTTCTTTGGCTGCATCAAATATCTTTCTGCCATGGGAGTATGGCACGATTTCATCATTCGGGCTGTGGATGACGAGCAAAGGACATTTTATGGACTTCACATTTTCAATGTTCCTGTAGCCGAAACGGCAGAGGAGCCTTACGGGAAATATCGGATATGCGCTTGCAGCCATATCAGCGGTGGAAGTGAATGCCGACTCAAGGATCAGCAGGCTGGGATTGTTGTTTTTCGCCAGGTTTGATGCAACCGCACCGCCCAGCGATCTGCCCATGACGACAATCTCCTTTTCCGGA
>JBAQUG010000246.1:0-7006 GCA_049297395.1 Victivallales bacterium
TATGCGGCCCAGTTCCCGGTCGGCTTGTCGTTGAGAAACTGCGACATGATGGAGCCGTTCTTTGAACGATTGTCGGCGACCACGTTAAAACCATCCGTTGCCTTGAACATCATCTTTAACCGTTCTCCCAAATACATGGCTGGTGCCTGCGTCGCCGGGTCCGGCAGGCATGCTCCCACGCCCACCGATGAACCGAAACCAGCAATGGTGACGGTGACCGGCTGGGTGCCCATCAATTTAAGCAATCTTATCAAGTGTGAGGGAGGTGCGGGGTGTGCTGCCTTCGAGGGATTTGATGGGCCGACCGGTTTCATGGAGGCCGCACCAGGCGGCATTCCGGCCTGTTCGCCCGGTGCCGCGATGGAATCCACGCAGCAGCAAATCGTCACTGCGGCCAAAACCGTGGCAACATAAGCTCGCTTGAGGGCATCTTCGAAGTTCATGAATTCAATGTACATTTTTTCTCCTTGTGACATTTATTTGCTGTCGGCCAGCATCCAGGCGTCCAGCTGCAGATACAGCAGGTGCCCGGCCTCTTTGGCCGCGCCTACGTCCAGGACGGCCTGTTCTCCCATCAGGGCGATATCGATCTTATCTATGCCGGACTGCCTGCTGGTGTTCAGCGCTGTGATTTCCACCTGATGCTGCCCCGCCGCCAGTTCCGGGCAGACTGCTTTGATCCATCCGACATTCAGATTGTTCCGGCTTAGCCCAGCGCTCCAGACGCTGAGGTGCATGACATCGCTCATCGTGTCGAACTCCCCCAGCTTCTGTCCGTCTATCGTCACCTCAAGCGCAAAGAACTTGGACATCTGCTCCATCCTGCGCAGATAAAAGACCGGGGTTTTGATGGCCGGGGTGTTTACGGTGTATTTCACATGGTATGTCCTGCCTGCCGGCGCCTGGTAGTGGCTGTTGATCCCGATGCCGCAGCTGTTGCTGTAGCGGGTGAACCCTTCCACCCGGGGCTGGGTGAAGGTAGTCGATGAAAAGTCCTCTGCCTCCTGCCAGAGTTTCACCTGTGCGGGCGTCACCCCTGACGGCAGCCAGCGTTCCAGCACCGGAGGGTTGAGCTTCAGCAGCTCATCCACCGTCACGCCGCTTAAATACGCTACCTCCGGCTGTCCGAGATCGGGATAAAAATATTTTCCGCCGAATATATACGCAGGGAAATCCTTGGTTTGTTTTTCATACGGCGGACGTTCCAGCCGTATAATCCGCTTGCCATCCTTTGCCGTCGCTGCGATCTCCTTGCCATTAATATCGGTAACCTTTGCTGACTCCGGTGCTGCCAGCTGTGCAACCTTCCGCTCCACGCAGGTCCAGACCATGAGCCGTCCGTCCTCCGTCGTCCGCCCGTTGATGTCGGCTGTCTGGAAGACACGATATCCCAGCACCTCCCGCTGGAAGCGGTCCAAGGTCATCGCCTTGTCCTGCGGCGGAATCACCCCGATCCCCTGCGAGGTCAGGCCATCCAGCGGTGTCCGCTTCCACTTCTCCGGCAGTATCGGCAGGCCAGCTGTATTACCACCCAGTCTGTTCTGCGCTGCTTCCTGCAGCACATAGACAGGGAATTTCAGTGAATCCGCCTGTTTCACCAACTCTTCTCTCTGCCGGTAATTCAGCAGAGGCTCCGCCGCCAGCAGACCGTACCATCCGGCCTCAGGACGCAAGGCAGGAACGATCCAGCGTCCATCTGGCGCCTGGCGGATTTGCGTGGTAACGCCCGTATACATCCCATCCATTTCATACTGGCGCGGAGGCTGCTGCATGATCTGGTTCTCCCTCAGATGTGCCGGATACCAGCCATACACTTCAGGGTGGTAGGCGGCCAACTTTTCTGCAACGGCATTATACGCCTTTGACTGGGTGGCGAGCCACTCCACCTGCCGGATATCCCGCAGTAAATCGGTAAGATCCATTCCGGGGTTGCCACCAAACGAGAAGCCATAATGATAAAATCCTTTCGCGCCAAACATCATCAACTGGTCGATATTATAGATCATCTGAAGACGGTCGATATAGCCGCAGTAATTCGCCTGTCCCTCCGTAGAGGCCGGAGAAGACTCGGTAACCAGCGCCCACTGGTGACGTCCCGACTGCAGCACCTGCGCATATGCGGACAGTGAATTATGATATGCGAGGCTGTCGCCGTATGCATATGCTTCATAGCCTGATCCGTCCAGGCCGCCAGCCTGACGCGGGTTTACAAACCAGTCGCTGAACCAGCAGTTCAATTTGAGCACTACCGGTACATCGGCAATCCGCTTAAGCGCGTCCGAGCAGCGGCTGATCATCTCCTCCCCCAGTATCCCGCTGAACTCGCGGACGTCCCGCAGCGTCTGGGAACGGTCATGGTTAAAGGTATAAAGTTTGCCGTCCTCGGGGTTCATCCAATAATCGTGCTGCGGATTTCCCCATAGAGGCACCAGGCATGCGGCCGTGGCAAAGTCCGGTAAGGCGGAATCGGCACCACTGCCCCAATACTCGCACAAGCGCTCCAGCGTGCCGTAGCGCTGCAGGAGCCATCCGGCCAGCCGCGTCCTCCAGGCCGGGGTCACGTTGATGCTGGCGGGGTTGTAGTGCATTTCGTTCTCCAGCGGGTCGATCCACATCCGCATGCCCGCCCCAAGCTTCAGACTGCCATAAGTTTCCCGATATTGGGCGATGTACTCATCTACGGTGCCGAGATATCCGTTGGTGTCCGCCCGGTTGAGATGGCGTTCCACCAGATATTTGATCTGCAGCCCCTCAGCGCCCGCCGCCTGCCGCAGTTTCACCGGTAGGACGCAATAAATATTTGCTGCGGCACCTTGCCTTGCCTTGTCCGCTTCCCTCCATTTTTTATCCGCCTGAACGCTTTCCTCCCCGCTCAGACGAATCATCGCGCCCATTCCATGCTCAACCACCTCGCCAGCGGGATTGAGCGCGCACCAGACAGTGCGGGCGGCAGGAATATAGTCCTCTTGTTTCAAGGCAACGACAATCCGCGCGTTATCCTCGCCCGCTGCTACCGGTATTTTTCCCTGTCCGGCGACAAAGCCCGGATCTGTGCGCTGCGGGGTGCTGGTGGGGTGCAGACCGTAACGCATCCCGCACTCCTCGGCAATCGCCACCATCCGACCCAGAGACTGCGGGCTTGAACGCACAAAGCAGCCGTTGAAGTAGATATCGCATATCCCACGGCTGCGCAATACCATCAGCTCCTGTCGTAGTACGTCCTCCCATTGTGCATTGGGTGCTCCGTCCCCAGCCTTGGTGGTCCAGCTGAGCAGGCTGTTCACCATTCCTCCTACAGGGATAAATGGTATTCCATCCCAATACATCAGGTTGTTGGCGTTGACCTGCCATGGATGCGCCCTGCCACCGCTGTCGCGGTAGACACCCCAGGCGAAAGCCACCGGCTGCGCGGCAGCGGATTCCGGTGGAACTTCCACATAACCCGTGGCGCTGGCCGACAATGGCTGGTCAACCGGCACGCATTGCAGAAGGATTTTCCCGGCGGGAAGATTGGCGGGCAGGGGCAGCCGGAAATTATGCAGGCTGCCTTCCTTGACCTCCTGCACTGCTACCGCATACAAGGCGCGGTCTCTGGTAAAGCCGATCCAAACCTTGCCGCCGAAGGGCGCGCTCCACTGTGTATTGATACTGACCGTTTTTCCATCTTCCAGAACAGCCTTGCTGATACCGCCGCTTAAACGTGCATCCTTGCTCCCCTTCAGAATTTCCTGTACCGTCTGCGCCTTGTCGATATCCCGCAGAATGCCGGCAAATTTGCTGAAGGCGCCAAGATCACGCTGCAATACCTCTGCGGCCACCGTCTGTGCCGCCGTATTGAACGCAGCATTGTTCGGAAACGGCTGCGCCTTGGCCTTGATCAGCAGCACTTGCTTGTCCACCATATCCTGCGGAGTATCCGCAGCTCGTGGCGTGAACTCCCCCCGCGCCAGCAGCAGCACATCCAGAACAAAATATGGATAGTTGCCATTTTGTTTGTTCTTGCCGAGCGTCTCCAACCGAAGGGTGTGTTTCCCCGGCGTCAGTTCAATCTCCCCCCAGCGGCACCAATCAATCGGGAAAACCTTATTCTCTATCTCCCGGTTGACGAACTGCCCCGGCTGCCAGTCCCGCCACGGCTCATTGTCCACCCGCCAGCGCGCCGGTGACGACCAGCCCTGGTCAAACGCCCGCCCCCACAGGGTCAGCTTGCCGCCGGGTGCCGGCAGCTCAAATGCGTATTCCGCAAAGGCGTTTTCTTTAGGGGCGCTATTACCTCCGGGCATATTGGCCGGCGCTTTCCCGCTGGTCAATGTCGACCAGTTTACCGAGGTGTTGAAATCCGTGGCAACAGGTGTTTCCAGCCAGATATATGATACCGGATCTGCAGCAATGGCAGAGAGCGACGTTGAAAGCGCAAGCCCAACTGCTCCCAAGGCGCAAGACCTGCGGAGCCCCGACAGGATTGCCGCCTTGGACATGTTTATGTTTTTAACCCTTTCAATCATGGAGGGCCGGCAGTTTCTGCCGTTCCTCGTTTCAGACCCATCTCTTTTCATTTTAGATCCTTCGTTTTAATGTCAGTTATCAGTCTTCATCGTTACAACAGGTTTTCCGGATGCCGGACGAATAAGGAAAAGACGCCGCCTTATGGGAAAATTCCAGTTCTCCATTCGGTATATTTTACAGGTAGAACTGAGGAGTCGTAATAAAGGACATTCATGGATTTCCTCTGCCCATGCGGGGCTCCGCCCTTTGGGACAAGATATCCAAAAAAGTTAGCCCAGGTACACCAGACGAGATCAGGATAGGGATCCCAGTATATGGTTTTCCGGGTCTGTCTGAACTTCGGATTGTACAGTGGAGTTCCGGCGTTCGTAGTTCCGTAGAGGTATTGCTGTTCAGTAGGCCCCGTTATATTATATTCCAGCGCGGACGGACACATTGTCATGTCCAATTTCTGCACATATGGATCCAGCAGGTGAGTTTCTTGTGCACTCCCTGCGGAACTAACCCCGTTGACATAATAGCGTACGGGGATGAAACATAGCCCCCCTCCGTGCCATAACGGCGTCGGGAATTCATCATAATCCGAAGCATAGGAGTTCATGGCGATACCCATCTGCCTCAAGTTGTTCACGCAAAGAATGTCCTTGGCGGCTGATTTGGCCAATTTCAGGGCCGGAAGAAGCATGGCAGCAAGGATTGCGATTATGGCCATCACAACTAAAAGTTCTATAAGTGTGAATTTTCCGTGTTTACACATGCTTGCACTCCTTTCAATTATATTTTCCCAGCCATATTTATTTCTGTCTTGGAACTGAACAGGATTTCCTTTCAACAAGCTGCGGCGGCAGCAAGATTTTCCGAGCTGGTTCCAGTGGGATTTTCCTTCCAACAATATCCAGCAGAAGATTTAATGACGCTTTTCCCAGTTCATCGGCCTTCAGGGAGATTGAGGTTAAAGGGACTGTTGAGTTTTCATCTCCCGGCGCATCGTCATATCCAAGAATGCTGATTTCGTCCGGGATTTTCACCCCCAGACAGGACAATCCGGCGATCAGTCCCCTGGCCAGCAGGTCGTCGGCGGCAAAGATTGCTGTCGGCCAGGACGATTTGGGTTTTCGAAATATTTCGGAAGCAACGCCTACTCCTCCATACTGGCAATCTTCAACATCAAAGGTATATTCATCCGCGACATTTATTCCGCACATCCCGGCAATAGAACTCATAGCTTCAAACCTTTCGACATGAAATTCACCCTTTTTGCCTTTTGCGTGTCTGGCTGTCAGGATTCCAATATTGCGATGTCCCAGTTTTGCCAGATATTCCATTCCAACACGGATGGCTTCTTCCTGCGAGGTTCCAACCTGATGAAGGCTTCCTGATTTCCGACGATTGAAGATTCCAAGGAGGACAACTGGAATTCCTACTGATTCAATCAATTTGATGCAGCGGTCGAAATCCCTGCCATCAGGACGGGTTGGTGCCCAGATGATCCCTTCTACGCGGTTTCCACAGAACTTTGAAAGATGGAGCCTTTCACGTTCGGCGTTCCAGAAGCATAAGGAAACGGCCACGGAATATCCACGTTCATCGGAGATATTGTAGATTTCATCCAGCATGGGGCGGAAGAACTGATTGTCCATATCGGTCAGCATGATGCCAATCGTATTGTTTTTCCCGGTAACCAGAGACCTTGCGCTTTCATTTCTAACGTATCCCATCTCCTCGGAGACTTTGATGATGCGTTTTCTTGTCTTTTCCCCGACTTTGATATTGATGTTCTTGGTCGCATTCAACACGGCATAGACAGAAGCCCTTGAAACATTTGCCTTCCTTGCGATTGATACAATTGTAGCTTTTTGAGGTTTGTTCATGATTGAAACTCGTGTTTTTGTCTCTTGCATCATCTGTACTGCCTTAATTATATTGCACGTGCAATCTATTGTCAATGCCGATATGGAAATTATGGTGCAAGTTCTTAATGATTAAATAGATTTAACTTTGAGCCGCTGTGCCGTGCGTGTGGGCAGCAGGTACGTGCTTTAGTGTCTTTATTTCACAGTTCTATGCCTTAAGCGTATATAAAATACGAAATTCGAAGCGCGAAATCCGAAACCCCGTAATGCGACAGGGCAGACAAGCTCGAAATAATGAAAACATCAATTCTTAAAACAATGTTTGAAACGTTTGAAATTTCATTGATTTCGAATTTGTTTCGGATTTCGACATTCGGATTTCGAGTTTGGGTTGCGGGCAGAGCCCGCCTTAATATGTACCACATCTTAATATTCAAGAATGGTACAGGCTAAAGCCCTGTCTACTATACGCATATTTGTAAGCGTTAAGCTGGGCGTATCAGCCTTATTTAATGCAATCAAGTATGGCTCTTTCGCCGAAAGAGCCTCGAGCCATCCCGAATCTTTAGCATCGGGATGGCATACTTTAACAAAATACGCCCAATTCCCCTATCCCAGCCGGGACAGGCAACACACATCAACTTCTC